>CAYIHE010000040.1:0-8081 GCA_964363145.1 uncultured Gammaproteobacteria bacterium
CATTGGAATTTACCAAAAAAGAAGGTTATTGTGAAACTTTGTTTGGCCGCCGCCGTTATTTGCCGGAATTAAACGCCGGCAATTTTCAATTGCGCGCCGCCGCCGAACGCATGGCGATAAATCATCCGGTTCAGGGCACAGCCGCGGATTTGATGAAAATGGCGATGATTGAGGTGAGTCGTGTCATTGCGAGGAGGGAAACGACGAAGCAATCTCTGGAAAGTCAAGGGGATCGCCACGCTTCGCTCGCGATGACAAAACAAGTGAAAGTTCTTTTACAAGTCCACGATGAATTGGTTTTGGAAGTAAAAAAAGAATCAGCCGAAGAAGTTGCCGAGTTGGTAAAAAATATAATGGAGAATGTGGTAACTCTTCGCGTGCCGGTGAAAGTTGGCGTTAGTATTAACCGAAGTTGGGGGGAGATGAAGTAAAAAGGATTGCACGGATTATGAGCCCGATGGCAGGCCATACTAGTTGACAACTTTTATATTTTATGATATACTAAAGTTGTCAACTAATCGTATGTATGGAAATAAAAGATCTTATTTTATCTAAAATTAAAAAACAAAAACAAGTGACGTCCGCTGAAATAATAAAGCAGACTGGCTTTTCTCGTACCTTTGTAAATAGAGCATTTCAAGAATTGCGTGATGAAGGAAAAATTTTACTGTTGGGAAAAGCCAATAGCGCGATTTATATATTGGCCGAAAAAGGAGCGATTGCTAGGGCAAAAAAACCGGTATTAAAGTTTAATGGCAAGTTTATTAATAAGAACATAACTGAAGAAGTTATATTAAAAAAAATCAAAGATCAAACAGGTATTTTTTTGGACTTAAAGCGTAACGTGGAAGAAATAATCAGCTATGCTTTTTTGGAAATGACCAACAACGCCATAGAACATTCTCGTTCTGTGGCGATAAATATATCAATGGTCAGGGACAAAAACAGTATTTCATTTACGGTTGCCGATGCCGGTATCGGCATATTCGCCAATATCAAGAATGAATTTAAGCTACCTGACATATTATCAGCCATCCAGTTTTTGTTAAAAGGAAAGCATACTACCGCGCCTAAAGGGCATAGCGGACAGGGTATATTTTTTACTTCCAAAATTGCTGACGGTTTTTTGATTAAAAGTTTTGGTAAAAAAGTTAGATTTATCAATGTCGGCAAAGTCGAGGATGTGTTTTTGGAAGACACAAAGGAGAAAAAAGGGACGGTAATATTTTTTTCCATGTCTAAAGATAGCCGTAAAAATTTGCGTGATGTTTTTACCGATTATACCGAGAAAGATACTTTTGAGTTTTCTAAAACAAAAGTGGTAGTTGCCTTGTATAAAATAAGCAGAAATTTACTTTCCCGTTCTGAAGCCCGCCGCATAGTACTGGGGTTAGAAGATTTTAAAGAAGTGTTTTTGGATTTTAAGGGTGTGGAAACAGTTGGTCAGGGTTTTGTCGACGAAATATTTAGAGTTTGGCAAACGGCGCACCCAAAGAAAAAAATAGATTATACCAACGCAAACGAAAATGTTGAGTTTATGATTAAGAGGACTGGTTAATCACAACAATGTTCCATATTTTTTTGCAAAGTTTTTTTGGCAGAATCGTCCGCGAGCGCGGGCGATTTTTTGTCTTTGACGAAAAATAGAAAAACAAACCCGGAAATTATTGCCAAAATTATTACTGTGGGAAAAGCGCCCCACTGTTTGGTGATTATAAAATTAACACTCAAAAAACCAAAAACAATTATTAGCAGTCGCGCTAGCCAAAAATTTTTCAATTGGTTGGTGTAGAAATAATTGCCGGTTTTATACATTAGCCCTACCACACTTCCACCCATTAAAATGCCGATAATTAAGGTGTTATTGTGCCAATTTAAAAAGTAACCGATTAAAAGTCCGGTCCAGGTGAGTGATACGGCCGCGCATATCGCGCAAATTTTTGCCGGCAAAAATTTTTTCGCGGCGGTAAACACGAGATAAACGGCAATTATGCTGGCGGAAGTTAAAAATATAATAGACATATCTTACAACATTTGTTCACGGCCATGAATTTTTGGTTCAATCGATGAAGGCAGCTTTTTTCTTTTGAAAAATTTAATGGCGATAAAAGTAGTAATGGGTACGGCCAAAATTAATCCCACACTGCCGGCCACCGTGCGGACAATTTCCGTGGCAATAGCTTCGTTGTTTATGGCCTGGCTGAAAGTAAGGCCGTCGGCGCTATTGACGGTAAATAAAATCATTATCGGCAAAGAAGCGCCGGCATAGGCCAAAACCAAAGTGTTGACAATAGAACTGACATGATCCACGCCCACTTTCATTGCCCGTTTATATATTTCCTTGGTCGGCAATTCCGGATTAGCTTTTTGTATTTGTTCGGCAATAGACGCTTGGCTGACGGCAATGTCATCAAGCACGCCCAGCGCGCCGATAATCATGCCGGCTAACAATAATCCTTTTATATTTAAAGCGCGTTCGCCTAAATTGATTAAAAATACGGATTCTTCTTGGGCAAAGCCGGTTAAGCGCGCAAGATTGGTAAAAATCACCGCTAAAATTCCGGTGACTATTAAACTAAACAGCGTGCCCAAAATAGCCGCGGAACTTTTGGCGTTTAATCCATGCACTAAATAAATAGTAATAGTGAGAATTACCAGCGAGCCGACAATACTGATAAAAATCGGATCCGAGCCGGCCAAAATGCGCGGGATAATAAATTTCATCAAGACCACAAAAGTGGCCAGCAGTCCGATGATGGCTTTTAGGCCTTGTTTTTTGGCCACGGCTACGACAATTAAAAAGAAAAAAAAGATTATAAAATATAATTTTCCGGCGCGCACATAATCAGTGATAAAGAAAGTTTCTTTGCCGCTTTCGTCTATGTTGGGCGTAACCAAAACCTTGTCGCCGACACGGTAGGCTTTTTGGCCGATAATTTCTATATTTAGAGCCGGGCCGTCAAAAATTATTTCTTTATTTTGCCATGCTTTTTCCAGTCCGCGCAATTTTAAAATTTGCTGGGTGGATTCTTGTCCCTTGTCGTCCACCTTTCTTACTTCTTGCACAACTTCAATTACTTTGGCCTTAAAAATCGTGTCATTAGTTTGCGCTTTGGCAGTAAACGGCAAAAATATTGACGAGATTAGCGCCAGTAGGATAATTTTTTTAAGCATATTAGTTTTTAGGTGAAGAAGATTAAAATTATGGCGCCCAGCGCGATCATTACTAACGCCGAGAGCAGTTTCATTTTTTTGCTTTCCGCTTGTTCCAGCCGGGTTAGTTTTTCTACCGCGTATTTGTTTGAGGCCATTATTAAAATAATAAACAAAGGCGCTACAAACATTATATTATATAAAATCAAAAAACCCAAGCCCGTGGCATAAGTTGTTTTGGCCGCTAAGAGCCCGATAATAGCCACGTAAATTCCGCCGGAACAAGGAAAAGTGCATAGTCCGACTAAAAAACCCAGCACAAACGCGGCTGGCAAAGTGGCTTTGTGCATCCAATTTTGCAAAGTTGCTTTGCTGGCCGCGGGGATTTTTAATTTGATTGGAAATGATGGGAAAATAAAACCGAGCAGGTTAATAATGCCGAGGACAATTACCAGCCAGGCGCCCAGTTCGGCCATAAAATGCGGGGCATTGGCAAATAGCAAAGCTTTGGTAATGCCAAGTCCGATTAAAAAGTAGGCCAGATAAATAGCGCCGATATATACCAGACCCATTTTCCAAACAGAGCCACGGGTTTTTTTCAGTGAAAATAAAAAGGCGATAAAAAATAAAAGCACGGCAAACGCGCAGGGATTGATGCCGTCCAAAAATCCGGAAACAAGCACTACCGGCAAAAGCGATTTGTATTGGCTCAATTTGCCGTTTACTTTGGCGGAGTTAGCCAGCGCGTCTTTGTTTTGGTCTAAATAATTTAGATAATCGGTAATGCTGGCGGTAATTGGGTAAGTTTGCGCTTCCCCGACAAAATCATCCGCGTACATCGGCACGGCCCAGATTTTGTAATTTTTCGCGTCGCTGTGCATTTCATCTTGGTAAACTATTATTTTTTTAAATTTGGCGGAATTAGCCGGTGAAAAAATTTCATCAATCATTGCTTTGGGGATATGTCCGCCCAAAATATATTTGTCGCCGACAAAAGTCATAATATGGCTTTGCAAATCCAGCGGCACGCCGGCTGTTTGCATCATATCATTCATTTCGGAGCGGTTGGATTTTACGTTTATATAATCTTTTTTTATAAAATCTGTTATTCCCCAAACGGTCAAATCTTGCGGTAAATCGTTTTTAATATAAGTCGCGCACATAGCGCAGGCCTCATTATAATAAATAACAGCCGTATCAAAAGATACTGCTTCTTCGGCATGAGCGTGGCCTTCGTCGGCATTGGCAAAATGCATGGGCGCGATTGCGACAAGTGACAACACGAAACTTAATAAAATTTTAGTAAAAAGTTTTTTCATACAATATCTGGTTGTCATCCCGAACGTATGTGAGGGATCTCTGTCTAGTTCAATTTGGACAGAGATTTCTCGTCGAGTTTACCCTGCACCGAACTTGTTCTGGTGCGGGGCTCGAAATGACAGTTAGTGACTAATTTTACACTCTCGCTTGGTTTTTAAATATTTTAGTTTCATATATATAAGTCCGCCAAGAGAGAGTGTAATGCTGATTAGAAAAACTTGGCTTTGGTAAGTAGAAAAGAAAATCGCAGCGCCGGAAAGCCCTAAAATTGGCAGAAGCGCGGCAAAGTTGTGCATACAACAGGCGATCATGGCGCCGGTGGAAACACCGCCGGATGTTGCGATCGCTCCGGCGCCCGCGTGTCGTTGCGCCATCTGCTTAATTGCTTGCCAAAATCCGACTTGCAACGCGAAAGAAATAATTAACGGCGAAATAAAATACCATTTGGCTTGAAAAAAATAGTATGGTCCGCTAAAGCTTTGCATGCCAATTGCCTGGGCAAGGTAAAATATGGTTGCGATGGCAACCGCGCCGATTAATCCGTAAATAATCGGTTGTTTTTTCATGGCACATTGATATTAAAAACCAAATCATCGGTTAATCGGATGGTAAGCAAGCCCGGCAGATTGCCGGTAAAAACAAGTTCTCCGGAAACATGATGCCCGCCGCTGGCCGAAGTGTCCACAGTATATTTTGTGGGTTTTATGCCAGCCAGCTCGGATCGTTTTTGCAAATCAACTTGAGAATAATCTTCCACGTGATTATTTATGCCGATGGTTAAAATAGTTTGGTTATTTTCGCGTTTTATTGTATCCACCGAAACATCCACGCCACCACTGGAATCAACCATTGGCGCTATTTCTTCAGGTTGTTTAATTGGAGTTTGATTTGTTGAATTGTTGCGTGGTTGTTGGGAAGAATTTTTTGCGCGAGAGTAGCCAAATGCCGCCACAATAAACAGCGCGACTACGGCCGATGAAATTATTAGAAATTTTTTCATATGCTTAATTTAGCCACACTACACATTAAATTTTTCTGAATATTTTCTGCCAGTAAATAAATTACCAGCGACAAAAGTAAAATGCTTAATAATTTTATTTCCAAACCGCGAAATGGAAGCGATGTAAGAGCGAGCGGAAAGCCGAATAGGGCAAAAACTGGCGCGCCGCAGGAAGGACAGCCAGAGGCAAGTAGCGCTGTGGCTGTTCCGCCAGCGCCGGCGGCGTGTTTGGCGTTCTTTTTTTCTTTAATAATTTTTCTGTGAAAAAGAAACAAGGCCAGATAAATTCCGGCCAAAACAGACACGGCCAGACTCATAGCCAGAGAAAAAGCCGTGTACCAAAATCCGCTCATCTCGGCATAAATTGCCACGCTTTTGAAGGCAACATTTTTTACCATTAAATAATAGGAAATGCCAAAAAGCGCGATTGCCAAAATCGCTCCCGGAAGCCAATATTTTTTCCTTTTCAGAACTGAAGCTGTAATTTCAGGAATCATAGGACAGTTGTTATTTAATCACATTTCCTTCAAAAGAAATTGTATCCTGCGAGCCCTTTTCTCCGCCATTGTTGCTGGTGATGGTGATGACGCGTTTAATGGGGCCAACCGCGTCCGGTCCATGCGCGTTCGGGTCAAAGATCAGTTCTAGCGAGCCGGATTGGCCAGGAGCGATCGTTTCGTTTAAAGATCCATTTGGTCCGCCATGCCCGGGCATGCCATAAGCCGGGCTTTTTTTGTCTCCCACAGCCAGCGCCACGGTGGTGCACATGCAGGAAGTAGCGAGTTTTGAAATTACCAAATCCGCGTCGCCTTCATTTTTTATGTTTATGGTTTTGGTAACTTTGCCATTGGCCATAGAAACATCGCCAAAGTCAAAACTGTTTGTTTCCAAAACCATTTTGGCCTTGCCGATTTGATCAGCGCTGTCGCCGCCAGAAGTAACGATTAAAATCGCCAGCAATCCGCCAGCGATTAAAACGCCGGCCGTGGAAAGAAAAATTTTTAGTCGTTTGTCCATATATGTTTATGTCATCGCGAGCCCGAAGGGCGTGGCGATCTCATGGGATTGCTTCGGCACTTCGTTCCTCGCAATGACAAGTTAATTAATTTTTAATAACAAAAGCGTTTAGTTCCGACTGCACTTCCGGATTTTTAGGATCATTGCTATTAATGTAAATTATTCGGACAAGCTCTCCGACGTCAGTGTCGTCTTTATGCACGGCCGGATCAAAGGAAACTGCTATGTCCGCTGATTTTCCAGGGGCGATTACTTTGTCCGTTTCTTCTATTTTGGCTTTGGTACAACCGCAAGAAGTGGAGATTTTTCTAATTATCAAATTCATGTCGCCAAGATTCGTTGCTTTAATGGTGTAGGTGGCGACGTCACCGTATATAACCGTGCCTAGATCGTTTTTTAAAGGTGTCAGACTGATAATCGGGCCAAGCGGTTCCTTTTTTAGCGCTTTAGCCGCGTAAATTCCGCCAACTACCACCACTATGATCGCTAGTGCTAAAAATATTTTTTTCATAGTATTATTGTCATCGCGAGGTCGCTTTGGGCGACCGTGGCGATCCCTCGAACTTTGGTGGATTGCTTCGTCGCTTCTCTCCTCGCAATGACATTACTTCTTGTTGCTTTGAGTAACAATTTTATTTGTAGTCAAATCTTTGTAAGTTCCCATAAATGGCACGCCTTTTCTAAAGACAAGCGCGCCGTCCCAGGCCACAGTGCCAACTTCGCTCCAAATTGATTGTAGGCGGGGGAATTCTTTAATGTCTCCAGTTAAAACAAAAGTGGGAATAAGTTTGATGCCATATTTTGCTATGGCATTTTTGCCTTCGGTAGATTTGTAATCCACTACTTTTGAATTTGCTTGGATGCCAAATTGCCCCAAAATAAGTTCGTGTTGGGTAACGTCATAGCATTGGGTGCAGGTTGCATCAGTGATTAGAAGCATGTTTGTTCTGCCTTTTACTTCGCCGGTGGCGGCCAAAACATAAGGTCCGCCAGTCGGCTCAAAAACAAAAGCGCCATTTTTAATCGCGCCGATTTTAGCCAGAGCGGCCTTTAATTCGTTGCCTTTGTCAATTTCGCCGGTCAAAATAAAAGCCGGTAATTTTTTAATCTGATATTTCTGTATCAGTTCAGCGGTGGCCGGAGCGGTTCTATCCAATAAATCTTTTTTGGTTATTTTGGCGTTTAATTTTTCTAAATTGCTTAATACTTTGGCTGAATCAAAACAATCCGGACAGGAGGCGTCGGCAATAACAACTGCTTCTAAATTGGCCGGCCGGGCTGATTCTTTTTGGGCGGAGATTTTAGCGTTAACTTGTGAGTTGGTAAGAATATTTAAAACAATGCCTGCGGTGGAGGTGATAAAAATTACGCCAAATAGCGCCAGCAGAATCCAATAATTTATTTGTGTGTTATTTTTAGTCATGTGGGTCAAATTAAAATTTATGTAGTTCGTATAGTCCGTAGTCCGTGGTCTGTAGTCCGCCTAGCATCCGCCCACCATGCTTGGCTGGCTGTCTAGGCCGGTTGGAGCAGAAGCGGCGCCGGTTGTTTTTAATTCGCCTGATCGCACTTTATTAAATATATAAGCTGT
>CAYIHE010000041.1:0-7904 GCA_964363145.1 uncultured Gammaproteobacteria bacterium
TTGTATGAAGGCCGTCCGGTGAGCATTGAATTGCCGAAAAAAATCAAATACAAAGTGGTGGAAGCGCCTCCGGCCGTGCGCGGCGACAGCGCCACCGGCAACGTAACCAAAGAAATAATTTTGGATAATGGATTAAAAGTTTACGCCCCCATATTTATAAAGGAAGGCGAGGAAATTTTGGTTAACACTGAAACCGGCGAATATTCCGCGCGCGCCTAGAGTATATGGGCTAAAGCCGCATATATACTCATTCGCTCGGAAATGTCTTTTCGTCAGATTGTAGCCAAGTAAACTTGGTACAACTGCCGCCAATCCATTTCGCTCACTCATTTCGAATATAATTCCACATATGTCTTACTCGTATATAATTAGCCAGGCCATTAGCATTGATTTAAGTTTAGCAAACTTGCTTTATGCTGTTCGCGATTCAGTTTTGGTAAAAGTTTTTTTGGGGCTTACTTTGCTGGGCAAATGGTGGGTAGCCGCAGTTGTCGTATTAATTACAGCGGCGATTTTTTATCTTAAAAACTATAAAAAATACATCATCCCTTTTTTTATCAGCGTGGGCGGAAGTTTTTTCACCGGTTTTTTTGGAAAAATTATATGGCAAAGGCCGCGTCCTTTGGCAGTCGCAGTGTATGTGGAACATTCATGGTCGTTTCCCAGCGGCCATGCCATTTTGGTCGTGTCTTTGTATGGTTTTTTGATTTATTTTTTTTGGAAAAATTTTAAAAAACGCATAAATAAAATAGCCGCTTTGTTTTTTGGCTTGCTAATAATTCTCACCATCGGCTTTAGCCGATTATATTTGGGCGTACATTATCTAAGTGATGTTTTGGTTGGTTATTTAGTTGGGATTTTTTGGCTGGTGATAAGCATTTGGTTGGTTGAATATAAAAAAGATGATAAAAATGATGAAAATGTTCAAATTGATCAAGCTTAGCGATTCATCAATTTCATTGTCATCTTCACTCCACCACAAGCTTGCCGGTCATGCTTCCATGTCCAACGCCGCAATAAACACTGCAAACAAAATTAAATGCGCCGATTTTATCGGCTTTAAATTCCACAGTTTTTGTTTCTCCGGTTTTAACATTCGCGCTAATGTTAAAATCAGGCAAAGCCAAGCCATGCGCCACATCAACGCTCCGTAATTTTAGCGTTACTAGGTCGTCTTTTTTGACTGTAATAACCGATGGGCTAAACGACCATTGTTTTAATGTGATAACAAATTCCTTGCGCGCCGGAGCTGTGTCGGTGGTGGAAACTTCTTTGGTGGCATCGCTAAAATTTAAAAGTTTAAATTCTTTCATTATTACCTGTTGATCTTTGATTACCGGGCCATCGGCGCCGGGAAATTCAAACACGCCTTTTTCTCCGCGGTCATAATGCAACATAGCCGTCAGATTTGGCGTAACTTTTGTTTTGTCTATGATGATTTTAATTTTGGCGCCAGTTCCCTTTAAAATAGAGGTATAGCCGAGCGCCGCTCCGGGCCGGCCATCTGTCATTGCGTGAATAACGGCCCAGCCATCATCGGTAATAGAGGCCGCGTCAATGTTGATTTCATTTTTGTCATTTAATTTTTGGTTTGACGATAAAATAGACAGCGCCGGAGCAGGCCCTGTTTTTTTAGTTAATTTGTTTACGCATCCTCCGCCTAGTAGCGCCAATACGCCCAAGGCCACAAGAGGAAGAAAGATTTTTTTACGCATATTAATTCGATTAGTTAATTAGTGTAGGTATTATATCGTTAGTTGACTTTTTTGTAAAATTGAGTAGAATATCGTATAGTTTACACTGCGAAGCTTAGCGAAGCAGTGCGGGTATCATATAATGGTTATTATATCAGTTTTCCAAACTGAATACAGGGGTTCGATTCCCCTTACCCGCTCTAGCCATGAACCGACCGAAGGTCTGGTTTATGGTAGCACTTTCACAACCAACCAGGAGGCAGATCATGTTCCCAACCGATATTTTTCTTGTCCGTCATGGTGAATCTGAGGGCAATGCCGCTCTTCGACAATTTGAAAAAGACAAGTTTAGCGTCTTTACCACTGAATTTTTGAATCGCCACCATTCTCACTTTCGCTTGACAGATAAGGGCAGGGCGCAATGTCCGGTTGTGGGGGAGTGGCTTAAAGAGTGGCTTAGAAAGAAAAAGTTGCCGCATTTTGATGAGCACTTTGTTTCCACGCACACGCGGGCGCTTGAGACCGCGGCGCTCCTTAATCTGCCCAACGCGAAGTGGAAAACGGATTTTCAGTTGCACGAACGCGACACTGGTCTTTGGGGCGCTATTCCTGATAAAAAGTGGCAAAAACGATACGATAGATCCAAGCGTCTTGGGCAAAACCACCATTTTTATACACCCTGGCCGGATGGTGAATCTATTGCTGATGTTTGTAATCGTCTGCGCAACTTGGTTGGCGCTTTGGACAGAGAGGATGTAAATCAAAAACGTATCATCATTGTGGCGCATGGCGATGTGATGCAAGCTTTCCGTATTATTTTTGAGGGGATCTTGCCAGATCGCTATGACGAGCTTAGCAAAGCAAACTTGCCCGATTTCAGGATTGGCAATGGTCAGATTATCCATTACACCCGTGTTGACCCTATTGATACAGCCAAACCGGCGCGTACTTTGTATGACCGTTTTGGTTGGGTGCGTTCCATCAATCCATGGTGTCCGGAGTATGCCGGGCATGATTGGCGAGCCATTGAGCAACGTCGTTATAGTAATGCCGAACTCCTGGCTATGGCCGAACGTTCTTCCCGGCTGATAAATGAATAAAAAATAATTAAACCACCCGTTTCGGCGCGCTTTCTGCGGCTGGCGCGGGTATTTTTTTTGTGGTATATTAGGTGGAGAATTTTAATTTTAATTTATATGGATATTCGCAGACAAAATTTTATTCGTATTGGTGTGTACGCGATTTTAGTCGGCGCGGTTGTTTTTGTTTATCTTTACGCAAAAAATGTTTCTTATATGGCGCCGGAAGATAAATTACAAAGCGCGGAAAATATAAAACCGTTGGAAAATAGCCCGCTTACTTTGACTGATATTTTGCCAGCCGCCAATACTTGGCAAAACGCGCCAATTGTTTTGACCGGATTGGCAAACGAGACCGGCGTGATTTTGTATTGGAAAACAAAAGGCATGGAAGCGCCAGCTGGTTTTAAAGTTATAGAAGGCGCGGAGCGCAGCCCGGCTTACCCAATAAATAATTATGTTGATTTAAACGATAGCCAAGCCAGAACCTATGTTTGGCCGGTAGCCGACGGCCAAATACACTATTTTCGTATTTGCCAGTCTTTGTTTAATGGCGATTGCGGCCAGTATAGCAATAATTTGTGGTTGAGAGCGACTAAAAATTAACAATCAATAACTAACAATCGTACGTTCTAATTTTTTTCTAATTATGCCAGATAAAGACCATTTGTCGCCTCGTTTGTGGCACGCTCTTACTTCGGCCAATGCCATCGCGGAACTAGCCAGCAATCCTGCCACTGGTTTATCCGATAGCGAAGCTCGCGCCCGGCTTTTGTTATACGGCCAAAACGAATTGGTGGCCGCGGCGCGACTTTCTTGGTTGGCGCTTTTTTTTAGGCAATTCAAAAACGCTTTCATTATTATTTTATTGGTAGCGGCAATAGTTTCCGGCGCGCTGGGGCATGGAATAGAAGCGATGGCCATTTTTATAATTGTATTTTTGGCCGCTTTGCTGGGATTTGTGCAGGAGTGGCGAGCCGAACGCGCTTTGCAGGCCTTGCAAGAAATGTCCGCGCCGCTGGCTTTGGTTTTGCGCGATGGCGTGGAACGAGAAATTCCGGCGCGCGAACTTGTGCCCGGCGATATTATTTTTTTGGCCACCGGCGATCGCATTCCGGCCGATGCGCGTTTAATTGACGCAATAAATTTGAAAATTGAAGAGGCGCCTCTTACCGGCGAATCTATTGCTATAGAAAAAAATAGCGCCATGATTTATAAAGATAACGCGGTGGTGGGAGACCGGCGCAATATGGTTTTTGCCGGCACTAGCGCCACGTATGGGCGCGGACGAGCAATTGTTACCGCCACAGGCATGAAAACTGAATTTGGAAAAATTGCCGGATTATTAGAGAGCGTAAAAAGAGAAATTACGCCTTTGCAAAAAAACTTAAATAAAATCGGCGCCACTTTTACCAAAATTGCTTTAATTATTATCGCGGTTATTATTATTTTAGGATTGTGGCGAGGTCAACCGTTTTTGGCGGCGTTGGTTTTTGGCATCGCTTTGGCCGTGGCCGTGGTGCCCGAGGCCTTGCCGGCGGTAGTTACTATTTCTTTGGCTATTGGCGTTCAGCGCATGGCCAAGCGTCACGCGCTAGTTAGATATTTACCGGCCGTGGAAACTTTGGGGGGCACAACTATTATTTGTTCGGATAAAACCGGCACGCTTACCAAAGATGAAATGACGGTGCGCAAAATTTTTTTAGAAGACGGAATTGTATTGGATGTAACCGGCAGTGGTTATGATCCTCAAGGAGAATTTTTATCAAATAACGCGTCCTATCCTGTTTCCGATAATTTGCGCCTGCTTCTTCAGGCGGCGGCGCTTTCTTCTGACGCTCGTTTGATTAAAACCGATGGTGTTTGGGATTTAAAAGGCGACCCCACTGAAGCGGCGCTGGTTGTGGCGGCGGAAAAAGCAGGTTTAAAAAAAGATTTATTGGATGCAAAATTTGTGCGCGTAGGGGAAATTCCTTTTAGTTCTGAAACAAAACGGATGACTACTTTGCATCAAACGCCCAATGGTACCGTAGCTTATGGCAAAGGCGCGGCCGAAATTATTTTGGCTTCTTGTACACGCTATCAATCCGCGGATGGCATTAAGCCGCTTACCGAATCTGCGCGGGAAATTATTTTAAAAGCCACCCATCTTTTTGCCGAGCAAGCACTGCGAGTGATGGGGGTGGCCTACGTGCAGGCCACGGATTTGGCGCTGGCCGAGCGGGATATGATTTTTTTGGGTTTGGCGGGCATGATAGATCCTCCGCGCGCGGAAGCCAAAACAGCAATTGCTAATTGCAAACAAGCCGGCATAAAATTAATGATGATTACCGGCGATCATCCGGTAACTGCCGAAGCTATTGCTCGTGAGCTGGGAATGCTTTTGCCGGGCGGACGGGTGTTGACGGGCCAAGAACTTGGCGCCATGAATGACGCGCAATTAGACGAAGAAATAGAAAGCATTAGCGTCTGCGCGCGCGTTTCGCCGGAGCATAAATTGCGTATTATTTCTGCTTTGCAAAAACGCGGGCATGTGGTGGCTATGACAGGCGATGGGGTGAACGACGCGCCGGCTTTAAAAAAAGCCGATATCGGCATTGCTATGGGCATTACCGGCACGGATGTTACCAAAGAGGCGGCGGCGATGACGCTGATGGATGACAATTTTGCTTCTATTGTGGCGGCGGTAGAAGAGGGCAGGGTGATTTTTAACAACATTAAAAAGTTTCTGGTTTATTTATTGTCGTCAAATTTGGGAGAAATCGGGTTAATTGTTTTGGCTTCGGTTTTTGGCTTGCCTTTGCCTTTGACGGCGGTGCAAATTTTATATGTTAATCTGGCTTCCGACGGCTTGCCGGCTTTGGCTTTGGCCGTGGATCCGCCAGAACCAGGCGTTATGTTGCATCCGCCTAGAAAAATTTCCAACCATCTATTTAGCCGGTCGCTTTTCGCTCTGATGATTACCGGAGGCGCTTGGGTTGCTTCCGCCAATATTGCTCTTTATATTTTTATGATCAAGTCCGATTTTTCTATGGCCCGAGCCACGACCATCGTATTTGTTTCTTTGGTTTTAATGCAATTGGTAAATACCTATTGTTTCCGCTCGGATAGAAATTCAGTTTTTGTTCATCCGTTTACCAATCACTGGCTTAATCGAGCCATTGTTTTGGGAGTATTATTGTTGTCAGCTGTAATTTATTTGCCGTTTTTGCAAGTTTTATTTCGCACCGCCGCGCTTTCTATATTTGATTGGTTGTTGGCGCTTGGCACGGCTATTACCGTGGTGCCGGTTTTGGAACTGGCCAAGTGGCTTCTGCGGAGGAGGAAAAAGAGCGCTTAATTGTTTTTATATTTTAAAATGAGTGGTATAATTGTTAAAGACGAAGCGGCAATAAACGGAATAATCGTATGGAATTAAAAAAAATATATATAGGAAGCTGGTTTCCAAAAATGAGCCTTCACTTGGAAGAGTTCAGGAATTTTTTATTGAACGGAGCTGTGATTGATTTATTGGAAAAAAAACCGGCCATGGAATTGTTTAAAAAACTTAATCCTCGGGCGGTGGAATTGGGTGAGCGCAATGGCATAAAATTTGTACAAGCTAATTCCGGAGAGTCAACACTCCGATATTTTGAAGACGGGTTATTGGTGGTAGAAAAACAGGCTTCTAATTTAAAAAAAGACTTTGATGAAATAATAAAATTTTATAAAAACGACCTTTCACCGGTTTTGTCTTATCTTTTTAGCAAAGGAGCGAAAGGATTGGAAATAATTCGCGCTCCAGGTTCAAAAAAACCTTTTTTTGTTTCCAGTTTGGGAGCGAGTAACGAAGAAGTGGCTGAATTTTTTATCACCCAAAATAAAAAAGTTGTGGCTGTATCAAGTTATAAAGAGCTGTCGGTAAATTACGCGGATGAGTTGGTTTTAATAAATATAAACAAAGACAGCGAGCATAGCGAGGAAGAGGCCCAGAGCTTGATTGAAAATATTATTTTATTTAATGAGTCAGGCCGGCATTTGCACAAACTTTTACAAATACATCGAGTTATTTGGGATAAAGCGGATGTTATTATTTCTAAAAGTAATACCAAAATTAAAGATTTACCCAAAGACAATGAGATCCTGACTGATTTTTCTAACACGGTAGTAAATATTAAGGCTAGAATTGAACAAATGAAATTGAATTTGAGTTATAGAGAAAGCACGTTTAGCAATAAAGGCGCGGAAAGACTGATGTTAAAATTTAAAAACAGAAATCAAGACCTGGATTATCTTTCTAGCTTGTTTGAAATGACCAGCACGCATTTAAATAATAACATTTCTCAGCTTTCCAGTATTTATCAAGAACATCAACAGGAATCATTAAATCGGTTGCAAATGCTATTTTTAGCCAGCGTAGTTAGCGGTTTTTTGTCTTTGGGATTTTTTGATAGCTTTTATATTTCTGTTCTCCTTAAATTTGGCGGTATCACCATCTTAATTACTCTGCTTATTTATTATTTTTGGCATAGCCTCACTTTTAAAAAAATAAAACGCTAATCAAGGCCGCGCAGGGAAACGAACGATACCTGTTGACGAAAATCATATTTTTGAGTATAATCATAAATACCAAAAAAACGCAGGTGTAATATACTGCGGGTGTCATATACTGTGAGGTATATAACACCCTCGCTCGGAAATATCCAGTATAAATATTTTTAGCTCGCAAGCGATCTAAAAATATTTCACTGTCTACTTCACTCACTGCGGGTGTCATATAACGGTTATTATACGTCCTTGCCAAGGATGAAATGACGGTTCGATTCCGTTCACCCGCTCACCAATCAGTGGACCACAGACTACAGACTACGGACTACACACAACTAGCAAACAATCGGACCGTGGTCTGTAGTCTGTGGTCTGTAGTCCAACATACAGCGGGGTAGAGCAATGGCAGCTCGCTGGGCTCATAACCCGGAGGTTCCCGGTTCAAGTCCGGGCCCCGCAACCAATTGAGGGATCGTAATTGACCCTCATCAATCTTCATCAGTATTTATCAGTCTAGGCACAAGCTTAGTGTATTTTTGCTTTGCCTACACTGTCATCCCGAGCGAGGCCGTAGCCGACGAGGGATCTATTCAGATTAAATAAA
>CAYIHE010000042.1:0-7479 GCA_964363145.1 uncultured Gammaproteobacteria bacterium
GGGAATCGAACCCCTATTTCCGCCTTGAGAAGGCGAAGTCCTAGCCGTTAGACGATGGCGGCTTTACATCCCTCTCGCTTTTCGTTTGGCGTCATTTTCATCCAAAATGACTTTTCTTATTCTAACATTTTTTGGAGTTATTTCAACCAGCTCATCATCACCAATATATTCCAGCGCGTCTTCTAAACCCATAATTTTTGGGGAGTTGAAATGTTCGGCCTTACCATCACCTTTGGAACGCATATTGGAAAGCTGTTTTTCTTTGCAAACATTCACGCGAATATCTTCGCTACGCGCGTTTTGGCCAACCACTTGGCCTTTGTAAACTTGCACAGCCGGACCAATAAATAATTGGCCTCGGTCTTGAATGTTAAGCAAACCATACAAATTACTGACACCGGTTTCGTGGGCAACCAAAGACCCCTGTTCGCGTTCACGCCAATTGGCCGGGTCCGGCATGTACTCATAAAAAATTGTGTTAATAATACCAAGGCCTTTAGTGTCAGTAAGGAATTCTGTTCTAAAGCCAAACAAACCGCGGGTGGGAATAATAAATTCCAAAAAAACAATTCCATTTTCACTTCTCATTTCGCGCATTTCGCCGTGTCTGCTTCCTAATTTTTGAATTACCACTCCGGAATGAGCTTCCGGAACTTCTATAAATACCTGTTCATAAGGAGTCATTTTTTGTCCGTTTATTTCTTTAATAATAACTTGCGGCCTGGACACTTGCAGTTCGTATCCTTCACGACGCAGACGTTCTATTAAAATCGCCAAATGCAATTCACCGCGGCCCGAAACAATCCAACCTGCCAATCCATAATCCTGGCCACCATCCTGGCTGTCTTCTACCTTCAAAGCCATATCTGTTTCCAATTCTTTGTGCAGTCTTTCGCGAATTTGTCTGGATGTGCTGTATTGTCCTTCTTTGCCGGCAAACGGAGAATCGTTCACGCAAAAAGTCATTTTTACGGTTGGCTCTTCCACATTTAAAAGCGGTAAAGCAATTGGGTTGTTTAAGTCCGCGATTGTTTCTCCGATATTTATATCCGCGATACCGGCAATGGCCACCACGTCTCCGGCCACGGCTTCCTGAACTTCAATTCTTTCCAAGCCAAAAAAAGTCATCAGCGCCATAATCCGGCACTTGGTTATTTTTCCTTCGCGATTTATATGCGCCACATCCTGGCCGGTTTTTATTACACCATTATAAATTCTGCCGGTCGCAATTCTTCCTTTAAAATTATCGCCGGTAATGGTGGTGATTAAAATTTGCAGAGGCGCGTTTGGATCTACTTTTGGTTCCGGAATAAATTTTAAAATAGTCTCAAAAACAGGAGTAATGTCGGTCATTTTTTCCAAATTCGGTTGCAAGTCGGCTTTGCCCTGCTTGGCGGAAGCATAAATAACAGGGAACTCCGCGGTCTCATCGCTGGCTCCCAGCTCCATAAATAAATCAAAAGTTTTGTCTAATACCCAATTTGGCCTGGCCCCTGGTTTGTCTATTTTATTTATTACCACAATTATTTTATGGCCCATCTGTAAAGCTTTTTTGAGCACAAATCTAGTTTGCGGCATTGGGCCTTCTTTGGCGTCAACTAACAACAGACAGCCATCGGCCAATTTTAAAACTCTTTCCACTTCCCCGCCAAAATCAGCGTGGCCCGGAGTATCAATAATATTTATTTTTGTTTTATCCGCCGTAGCATCCTTGTCCGCCATAGCTTTAGCGTCGGAGGAAGCGGAGGAGGACCATTCCACCGAAGCGTTTTTGGAAAAAATAGTAATACCGCGTTCGCGTTCCAAATCATTGCTATCCATAATTGTTTCCCGCGCATCTTGCGCTTTGGAAAGTTTGGTTTTGGATTGGCGCAACAAAGCATCCACTAAAGTGGTTTTACCATGATCAACGTGGGCGATGATTGCGACGTTTCTAATAGACATAACTCGCAAATCATATCACAAAAGCCAGCTTTTGTCAATTTTAGCCACATACCAAAACCCCCCCGCGGCCGCGGAGGGGTTGTTTGGTAGTACTAACAATTGCTTGCTAGAACTTTTACTCTGACTGACTCATTAGAGAGTCTTGCTTAGTGATGCGCCAGTTACATCATATGAATCGGAGTTGGTGATAGCTGCGGTCTCCGAACCTCCGACTGGAGTGTAGAAATACTGTAAATTGCCAGTATTCCAGGCTGATCCGCTCCAACCAGTTGTACCACTGATCTTAGCGGAGATAGTTACTGTTCCAGTTGTCTTGGCATTCAAGATGTTGGAAGTGTCGGCAGTCACGATGAAAGTTCTTGTCGCTCCAGGAGAGATCAAGAAATTTTCAAGCATGGTGTTCTGGTCATTGCCAGCGCCGAATTGCAACAACAAACTACCTGATGTGACATAGCCAACTGAAGCATAATCTGCAATAACTGTCATGGCGCCGGCGGCATAACCTACGGTTGAGGTGTTGGCTAGGTATGTTCCTAGACCACCTGATCCGTTGTCTTCATACAATCTCCAGTCACCGATTGTTCCGGTGGCAGTGGCAGAGGCGGCTAAGCCTGAAGCACTGATTGAGACTGTTGTAGTGCCAAGTTTCAAATCACGGACGCCGCTATTAGTAACAGTAAACTTGAAGATCTTGACATTGGTACTATTTTCTAATGCGGTGCCTAATGATACTGAGGCTATTGTCGGATAAGCATCATGGAAGATGTAATTAGTGGAGGAAGCGAATCCGCTTTCCGCGCTAGTAGTTCCAAGGATGTCGGCGATTGTTAACAACGCGCCTGCCTTTGATCTAGCTTCCATGTCTGTGTTGCTGTCTGATTTAATCTGCCAAGCTGTAGTTGTGTTATTAGTAATCACACCCGAAGCATTTGTGTTGGCTTTTAAGGTGAAAACTTTGTAACTATCCATGGTAATAGTTGAACTAAAACCAGAGAATACTACATCGCCGTTAACATACTGACCTGATGCTAACAAGGCAGAGCCATCATACAGCGAGAACCCGCCAAATGTGCCAAGGGTGGTGGCAGAACTCTTGCTACCAGAATAGAATGAAGACAATGAGAGTTTGCTCAAAGTAACATCATCGTTAGAGGCAGCAAATTTCCATTTACCCAATTGCACGCCTGTTTGAGCCGGACCATAGATCTTGGAAATGGTGGAGGCATCAGACACAGCAGTGATTGTTAATGATCCATTACCAACGGTTACATTCTGACCATTTACATCTGTAGTAAATGACACAGAGTTGCCGCTACTCTTGCCGGTGTAATTCATGGCGCTTAAAGTCGTGCTAGCGGCTCCAGCTGGAGCAGAAGACAAGACATAAGCTTTTGCCTGCAAGGTTACGGTTTGGTTGGCTAGAACAGTCAAATCAAAATTGAAGTTGTTGGAAGAAGTTACAACAGTAGACAAAGTTGTGCCTAACTGAGTTGAACCGTTCCATAACTCAAGATTTTGCCAGAGAGCGGTTAAGTTCATGCTGGTGCTATTCAGATCGACAGTAACGTTTGTCAAGCGGACATCTTCCGATGAACCGGCTGTACAAATATACTGACCAATCACAGTCGTGGCTCCAGTTGAACGAGTTACATTACCCATTGATGTGTCTTTATAACATGTCAATGCGGTAGCGTTTACTGTTAATTGGTTAGCGGCTGTACTGGTGTTGCCAGAAGTTGGTAAGTTGTCAGCATAATCTACAGTGGAGAACCTCTTCGCGTAGAAATTACCGACCTGTACGGTATATTTTTGCGCAGAAGTAGCTGTAGAATCAACGCTACCCACTACCTCTAAAGTCTTGGTGGCTCCGGCATTTATCGTAATATAATTAGATAAATTGTTTTGAGCTCCAGTAGCATATAGAGAAGCGGTAGAGCCGGCTAAGGTTAAGTAGACGGTGCCGTCAGCGGCATCGCGCACAACTACATTACCGGTTAAGTTCTTGGATGCGCTGCCTACGGAGACAGAGCTAAACACACCAAGACCCATCTTGCGAACTTCCATCTTCTCGCCTACTGCCTTGACATCAAATTTAGCCAAGACAATATTGGATGAACCGGCAGAAACATTTCCAGCCGGGGAAAGCGAATGTTTGTTGACAGTCAAGTTTCCGGAACCCATGTTAAACCAACCGTTTGTGCTACTTACATCAGAGAAACCTGATGGTAGTGTGTAGAACCCGGTGGTGGCTCCTTTCATTAACAAGTCATAATCATTCTGCACATGAAGTCTAAAGTTGCGGGTTGAACCATTGACTACATCAAGCTTGACAGTCAAGTCACGATTGGTACTCTTTGGTACGGTGTAAGAAGTGGTAAAGTTCACTGTGGCATAACGACCGGATATAGCCGCGGCAGAACCCAACTTACTTCCATCCGGTGCGTACACAGATATATTGGTTAAGTCGGCATCCTGTACAGTGCCTTCAAAATAGAAAGTCATCATTGAAACAACGACGTCTTCATTGCCGCTGTTTTCAGTAAATCTTACTTTAGATACTTCTTTCTGTACATCACCAATGTTTAGGTTGCCTGACGCAGTGCTAGCTGGTTGTGTAGCAGCTCCACCCACTGACTGGGCGGTAGTTGATACATTGGCCAAGGAGGCATTACCATCAATAATGGCCATTTGATTGCCTTCTACTGGGAAAGAACCACCAGCAGTGCCATTGCTGACAACATCGGTGGCGGCAACAACTTTAAAGCCAACCAAACCGGAGTTAGCGGCGGCGGCAATATTTACTTTAACTGTTAAGGATTCAGAACCACCAGCGGCTACTAGAACCGGGTTGGTGCCGAAACTTACAGTTACTTTGCCATCGGAAGTTAAGGAAGTCATGACATCGCCATGGCGATTGCCTTGAGCATCCCAAACACTAACACCGGAAATATTGCTGTTAGCAATTAAACCGGTTTTAGTCAGGGTGATTCCTGTAACTTGAGTGGCTGAACTAGCGCTTAAACTCAATTTCAATACAGAGTTATAAGCAGAACCATCAGCTAAATTAGTAGCGGCTGGGTTGTCCGAAGCTAAAGAAACGTTTAGGTTACCACCTACTACTGGAGCTGGGCCTGGAACTGGTGTGGCCAAAGCGCCGTCCTGAGTTCTGTTGGCCAAAGCAGGTACCGCGGCATCCATCACAGCACCAACCGAGGTGCCAACTAAAGCGGCGGCGGCTACAGCATGAACGAAACTAGATTTGAATCTATTCGCGGTCATACCGGCGGCTGTTACTTCTTTTAACACATTTCCGGCATCTACATACCATGTCTTGCCGGCATTACTTACCAACATACCTTCATGTACTGCGCCGGCTACATCCACGCCTCTCATTGTGTAATGAGGCCAGAAAGCATCGGCAACAACTTTTGCCTTGAAACTGTTACCATACAAAGCCTTGGCGTCGGCCAGACTGATTTTGGCCAAAGAATTGCCTGGTAATACTACATATAATTGGTCGGAAGACGGTCTCTTCACAACCCATGAACCGGCGCGGTAGTTTACTGCGCCTGGGTACGCGCTAGGAACTGGTAAAGAATCAAAACAAGCTTGAGTTACGGTTACGTAACCGCCGTATGATTCATTTACATTCCAGCTCTTGAATTCATCGCCTGAAGGGAAATACAAAACCTTCATGTCCTTGTTGACAGAATAGATAGCTGGAAATCCAGATACCTTGATCATGTCACCAGCCGCTAATGTGGGACAGACTGCGGCGATAGCCACAGCTGGCAACAAAGCGGATACGCCGACAGACCACAACATTGTGGAACCGACGACGCTGGCCGTAAAGATTTTTTTCCCGAATTTTATTACTTCGGTCATAATTTAAATATTTATTCTTTAGTTTGGTGCGCCCCGCTAATGCGGAGTCGCCAGACTAAAGTTTTTCCCGACTAAGTCGGGATACAATGGCTTTGCGAGCTTTTATAAGCCCTCGACCTGTTGCAAAAAGCCGTGAATAAACTAACTACTTTCCCTCTCTTGCTTAACAAAGACAAATCTTTATCACGCAAGAAAAAGAAAATGTTATCTTAACGTGGTGGTAGATTTTAAAGTACTGGAAATTACCGCGGCTGTGGTGGAGGCGCTGACCTTTATGGTGGTGGACACATTTATAATAATGCTGGTAGTAGAAATTTTCGGTTCAACAACTACAACAGCCATTACCGGCAAAACCGATTGCACTGTTTTTAAGGTGTCATCGGCAATTTTTTCCGCGTTAGTTACGGCAGTATTTGCTTCTTTCACTTTGTCCATTGCTTGGGTTAAATTATCTTGAGACAACAAAGTCTGGCCTTCGTCAACGGTTTTTCCGGCATCAGTGTTAAATTGTTGCGTGGAACTTACCGCGGCCTGGGTCTGCTTGGATGCTTCGGTAATTTTGTCCGACAATGCTTGGGTACTGCTCGCCAAATCCGCGCTGGAGCTGGCGGAATTTAATGAAGCCGCGCCCTTGGCCTCAAGCGCTGTTTCTTTTGCTGATTTGCTCACCACGATAATAACTTTATTTACTTCCACCGCGTTATCTTTTAATTCCGCGGCATCTTTTATAACAGACTGCAATTGATCGTTAATAGCTTGCTTAACATCAGCTTTAGAAACGCTGGTGTCGCCCTGCAAATGTTTGGCAACCATTACTTCTACCGCCTGCGTAGCCGTGTCTTTAGCTAATTTTTTTACTTCCGAAACTTGATCCGATAAATTTCTGACTGTGGTGGTATCGGCATTGGCCAATAAATTCACTTTTACTTCTTTTAAGACGTCTTTTATTTCTTGAGCATTCTGATTGATGCTTTGAGCCATTTCAGCGGAAGAATTTTGCGTAGTTTTGATTTCTTCCAATTTATCATTGACAGTTTGCATTTCATTTTTTAAATCATTAACAGCGACCGAAGCGTTTTTTATCTTGTCCGGATTATTAGTGGAAATTATTTTTTTTGTTTCTTTAGCGCGGCGCTTGGCAAATTCCATATGTAATTTGGTGGCGGAATTTTTACTGCCAACAACATTGGCCACAGCCACCTGTGTTTTTTCCGCGGCGCGCTTGGCGGAATAAAGCCACTCGCCTGGCAAGGCCTCGGAAGACGCGCTAACTGTGGCGGCCCAACTGCCAACGCCCATGGCAATAATAAGCATAACCGCGACAACCGGTCTGACTACTTTATATACAAATGAGGAAGGAAGAAAAATAGACATGCCTTGCCAAATATTTTCCATGTGAAATCTGGTATCGGATTTTGGCGCGACAGTATTTTTAATTTGAGATAACAAAAGCGCGCGGTTTTTTTTCAACCACGTTTCGCTGGGCTTTACTTCCGCGTGCTTCAATGATTTTAATTGTCTTATTAAATCACGGGACATATCTTTTATAATGTCATTGCGAGGAGCCGTAGCGACGCGGCAATCCCATTGTTGATACTACCAGTACTGTGGGATTGCTTCGCGGAGTTTATGCCCCGAGGGGTACTCGCA
>CAYIHE010000043.1:0-7371 GCA_964363145.1 uncultured Gammaproteobacteria bacterium
TTTTTATCGCTTTGCACGGATCGCCTGGCGAGGATGGGGGAGTGCAGGGAATGTTAGAATCTTGCGGGATAAAATATACCGGTTCCGGGGTACTGGCAAGCGCTCTGGCCATGAACAAAGTTTTTTCCGCGCAGATTTATTTGGCCAATGGCCTGCCGTATCCGGAATTTATTCATTTTAAAAAAGACGGCTGGCAACGCGGTGCAGACAAGATTTTGGCGGATGCTGAAAGCACAATTGGTTTTCCGTTAGTGATTAAACCTGTTGATCAGGGTTCGGCGGTGGGGGTCAGTATTGTTAAATCAAAAGAAGAATTAAAAAAAACAATTGCTAAAACCATAAAAACTTTTCCTTGGCTAATGGCCCAGAAATTTATTAAAGGTCAAGAAGCCACTTGCGGAGTTTTGGAAATAAGTGGCGCGCCAATAGCTTTACCGCCTACGCGGATTTTGCCAAACTTTGGAGAATTTTATGATTATAAATCAAAATATCAAGCCGGCGGCTCCCAACATACTTGTCCGGCGGACTTTGACGCAGAAATAAATACGCAAATACAAAAATTGGCCATTATGGCGCACAAAGCTTTGGGTTGCCGAGGCATGTCGCGCACGGATATATTTGTGGACGGTGACCTCAGTACTAGCCCTAAACCGAGAGCGAAGCGCTCTGGTTCAGGGCAGTACGGGGCAGGTAAAAAATTATATATTTTAGAAACCAACACAATTCCCGGTATGACTCCTACCAGCCTGTTTCCCGAAGCCGCGGCCAAAGCAGGGGTTGATTTTAATCGAATGTTGGATTATATTATCAATGCTAGTATAAAATAATTTTTTTATGTCTGATAAAAACCACAAGAATTTAACCAAATTGTTTAATCCCGAATCAATCGCCGTGATTGGCGCTTCTCGAGATGAAAAAAAAATCGGTCATATTGTTTTAAAAAATATTGTTAATTCAGGATTTAGGGGCCAAGTTTTTCCGGTAAATCCAAATACGGATATGATAGATGGATTAGCTTGCTTTCCAGATTGCAAAAGTTTGCCTTTTGCGCCGGATTTGGCGATTTTGGCGGTGCCAGCCATCGTCGCCGTGGATGTTTTGGAAGATGTTGGAAAGAAGGGGATAAAAAATGCAGTAATTCTAAGTTCCGGTTTTAAAGAAATTGGCCAGGTTGGAGAAAAATTAGAAAATAAATTAACCACTATCGCGGAAAAATATAATTTGAATATTTTGGGGCCGAATTGTTTGGGATTTTTAAATACCGCCGCTGGCCTTAATGCTACTTTTAGCCAAGCCAGCGGTAAAGGTGGCAACTTGCGCTTTATTTCTCAATCCGGCGCTCTGGCATCGGCAATTTTTGATTGGGCTAAATATTATAAAATCGGCTTTAGCGAATTTATTACTTTGGGCAACAAGGCAACAGTAAATGAAAATGACATTTTTCGTTATTGGCTGGCGCAAAATAAAAAAATATTTACGGAGGATGGCTTGTCGGATTATCAACCGGTTGGAATGTATTTGGAATCTGTTTCCGAAGGCAAAGAATTTATAGATTTGGCGGCGCAAATTTCTGTCCATCATCCGGTGTTTATTTTAAAACCAGGAAAATCCAAACATGCCCAACAGGCGATTCGTTCTCATACCGGTTCTTTGGCCGGCGATGACGCGATTTTAGACATTGCATTTAAAGAAGCCGGCATTATCCGTTGTGAAGCAATGGAGGACTTGCTTGATCTAACTCGAATTTTTTCTTGGGAAAACGCGCCGCGCGGACCAAAAATTGCGATCGTCTCCAATGCCGGTGGACCGGCGGTAATTAGCGCCGACACTCTGGAAAAAGAAGGATTACAGTTGGCAAAGTTTAATCGGGCAACCATAAAAAAATTACAAGAAAATCTGCCGCGCGCGGCCAGCATTTTAAATCCGGTGGATATTTTAGGCGATGCTTTGGCTGACAGATATACCAAAGCCGTAGGGTATGTTTTATCTGAAAAAGAAGTGGATGCGCTGTTGGTAATTTTGACTCCGCAAATGATGACGGAGGTGGAAACAACGGCAAAAAATATCGCGGCTTTGGCGGCCAAACACCATAAGCCAGTGGTTTGTTCGTTTATTGGCGGAGATATGGTGGCTGGCGGCGAAGAAATTTTAAATAAACACCGAATTCCATCATTTCGTTTCCCTGAACGCGCGATCAAAGCTTTGGCGCGGATGTGGGAATGGAAGTCGAGAGTTACCACCGCCATGAGGCGGGGTTCCGCTGCTGCGGGAAAAGTAAAAAGTCGTATGGGAACAAAACTATTGACAAAAAAGGCAATAAATAAAATTGAAAAAATAATAAACATTGCTAATAAAAATAAACAAAAATCTTTGTCTGCTTTGGAGTCGAACGAAATCTTGAATTTAGGCGCTATAAAGATGGTCCCGTCGGCAAAAGTCAAAAATTTAGCCGAAGCGCAAAAATTCGTTAAGTCGCAAAATTGGCCGGTAGTGTTAAAAATTTCTTCTCCGCATTTATTGCATAAAACAGAGGGCGGGGGAGTGATATTAAATATTAACAGTCAAATTAAGTTGGAACAGGCGTGGAAAAAAATCATTCAAATTGCCGGCAAACTACCGGATAAATCTTTAACCGCTATTCAAATTCAAAAACAGGCGGCCTCTGGACTGGAAGTGATTGCAGGAGTAAAATATAATCAGGATTTTGGCCAAGTGCTTATGTTTGGAGCCGGAGGAATTGCGGTGGAGTTACTTAATGAGGCCAAATTTAAATTTTTGCCCATTGACGCTAATGGGGCGGAAGAGCTGATAAAATCCTCAAAGATATATCCTTTATTAAAAGGTTACAGAAAACAAAAATCCTACGCCATAAATAAATTAGTCGAAATTATGGTTAGATTAAGCAGTTTGGCCCAGGCAACTTCTTTCGCGGAAATAGAAATCAATCCTATTATTATTACCAACAGCGACGCGTTGGCGGTTGATGCTAGAATTATTTTGTCATAAAAACTATACCCGATATGAAACCATTCACTTTTAAAATAGGCGGCGAAGCCGGATTTGGCATTATGTCTTCCGGATCAAGTTTTTCAAAATTAGCCATCCGGTCCGGCTATTATATTTTTGATTACGCCGAATATCCGTCCATAATTCGCGGCGGCCACAATGTGATGCAAGTGACGGTTGGCGATGAACCGGTAAGCGCGCAGTATCAAAATACTAATTTGCTGGTGGCGTTGAACCAAGAAACACTGGATCTGCACTTTAAAGAATTAACTGTTGGCTCCGGCCTTATTTACGACGCGGAAAAATGCGTTTTGCCAAAAATTTCCAAAGGCATAAATGTTTTTGCGATTCCCATGAATAGAATGGGAAAAGAAATCGGAAATTCCTTTTTATTGCGTAATACCGTGGCTTTAGGCGCGGCCGTGGCATTGCTTGGCGGAGAAATACAAATTTTAAAAGATTTGCTCACTGAAGAATTTTCCAAACGCCATCCTGAATTGGTGGAGAACAATCATCGCGTGGCGCAGGCGGGTTATGATTATGTTTTGGAACATTATGCCGACAAAATTAAAAATACTTTAAAAAGAAAAACCAATGTTGCGGCGCAAGCAGTAGTTACGGCCAACGATGCTTTGGCCTTGGGCGCTATTGCGGCCGGTTTGCAGTTTGCCGCTATTTATCCAATGACGCCGATAAGCAATATTTTGCATATTTTAGCGCCATTGCAGGAAAAATATGGATTTATTTATAAACAGCCGGAAGATGAAATTTCCGCAATAAATATGGCGATTGGGGCGTCTTTTGCCGGCGCACGCGCTATGGTGGCCACGGCAGGAGGCGGTTTTTGTTTGATGGCCGAGGGTTATGGTTTGGCCGGCATGACCGAAACGCCGCTCGTAATTGTAGAAGGCATGCGTGGCGGGCCGGCTACGGGTTTGCCCACATGGACAGAACAAGGGGATTTGCGTTTTGTTTTGCACGCGCATCAAGGAGAATTTCCCAGAATTGTTTTAGCGGCAGGTGATGTTAACGAAGCGTTTAATTTAATTATGCAAGCGTTTAATTTAGCTGACAAATATCAAACTCCGGTGGTGGTAATGGTGGATAAAAATTTATGCGAGAGCCATCAAAGCGTGCCGCCATTTGACTATGCTAATTATGAGATTGATCGCGGTAAATTTACCGTTAAAAAACAGCTGGACTATGCGCGTTACGCGTTGTCAACAGACGGTGTGTCGTTGCGCTCTGTTCCAGGAGTTGGAAACGAAGTAATCGCTAATTCAGACGAACACAACGCCATGGGATATTCCAGCGAAGAAGCTAAAAACAGGGTGAAACAAATGGAAAAACGCATGCAAAAATTACGGACTTGCGCGCAAAAAGACATGCCGAAGCCAAAAATTATTGGGCCAAAAAATGCCGATTTAACTATTTTGTCTTGGGGCAGCAATAAGGGCGCGATTTTGGAGTCAATGAAATCTTTTGCTAATGTAAATTTTTTACACCTAACTTGGATGAATCCATTTCCAGTTAAAGCGGTAAAAAATATTTTAGAAAAAGCGCGCCGAGTTTTAAATATTGAATGTGGTTACAGCGCTCAATTGGCCGGATTGATAAAACAGCACACCGGATACGAAATAAGCAATCATTTATTAAAATACGACGGCAGGCCTTTTTATCCGGAAGAGATTACAGCAAAAATAAAAAAAGTTTTAACAGCAAAAAAATAGTATGCAAACACTTAATGATTTAAAAACTCCCAATGTTTGTACATGGTGTCCGGGATGCGGCAATTTTGGCATTTGGACCGCGTTTAAACAAGCCGCGGTTTTTGAAGACTGGAATAATACCAACACCGTAATCGTGGCCGGCATTGGCTGTCATGGACATATAAATAATTTTATTAAATTATCCAGTTTTGAAGGATTGCACGGCCGGCCCATTCCAGTGGCTTCGGGCATAAAAATGGCAAATCACAAATTAAATGTTTTTGTTTTTACCGGCGATGGCGATTGTTTGGCCGAGGGTGGCAACCATCTTATTCACGCGTCCCGCCGAAATCAAGATATTACCGTTATTTTGCACGACAACGCTATCTACGGGCTTACTACCGGCCAAACTTCACCACGGTCTTCACATGGCTACAAATCAAAATCCACGCCATTGGGGAATATAGATCAGCCGTTAAATCCTTTGGCCTTGGCTATTGCCGCCGGCGCTACATTTGTGGCCCGAGTTTATTCTGGCGATTTACCGCGTCTGACTGAAATGCTTGTTAAAGCCAACAAACATAAGGGCTTTGCGGTAGTCCAAGTGTTGCAACCGTGCGTTACTTTTAACAAAGAATATTCGCACATTTTTTTTCAAGAAAATATTTATCAGTTGGATGAAAAACACAACATCAAAGACAAGCGGGCCGCTTTTGCTAAAACGTTGGAGTGGGGGATAAAGCAAATACCTGTTGGAGTTTTTTATGAAGCAAGCGAGCCAACTTGCGAGGAGCAGACTTTACAGATCAAAGATAAAACACTTGTGGAAATGCCGATAAAAAAACGCGATATAGATGAATTGTTAAAATTTTATCAGTAGTATGTTAAAAATTTTACTAATTTACGCCACTAATTCCGGCAGCACTTATGTGGCTGGCAAGATTATAAAAGAAGCGTTGAATCATGATTTTGCCATGACCATGCAAAATGCTTCCGAGACAAATCCGAACGACGCGGATAATTTTGATATAATAATTTTGGGTTCGCCGACTTGGGATTTTGGCGGCAAAGACGGAATGCCACACGAAATGATGTTGGAATTGCTTAATAAATGGCAAAATAAATCATTTGCCGGGAAAAGGTTTGCTATTTTTGGCTGTGGAGACAGGATGTTTGTGCAATTTTGCGCGGCAGTGGACTATATTGAAAAATTCATCGCGAATGTTGGCGGAACTTTACTTTTGCCCTCATTGCGTTTAAATAATTTCTTCTTTGAGTTGGAAAAAGAAACTGAATTGGCCAAAGAATGGGCCGGAGAGTTAAAAAAAATGCTGAAGTAAAGGTCATGGTTTTTCTCCACTGTGAAACTTTTTATGAATATCCCGAAGATGCGGGTTCGTAAGATGAGTGTAAATTTGAGTGGTAACGATATTTTTGTGTCCGAGCAATTCTTGTACCGAACGCATGTCCGCCCCCTTTTGTAGTAAATCCGTGGCAAAACTATGGCGCAAAGTGTGTGGCGTGGCGGCTACGGGTAAACCAGCCATGGTAGTGTATTTTTTAACCAAACGCTCAACAGATCTTTGCGTTAAACGGTGTTCCTTGTCGGACAGATCTTTTTTGTAGTTGATAAATAGGGGGGCGAGCATGCCTTTTCTGGTTTTTAGATAATTTGCCAGGCATTTTAAAGTTCGGTTGGAAAAATAAACCGTTCTAGTTGAGCCGCCTTTACCGGAAATACTTAATTCATGGTCGTCGAATTTTCCTTTAATTAAACTGGCGACATTAAACTGCGTAATATTAAGCGACGTTAGTTCCGATACGCGCATACCAGTGGAAAATAATACTTCTAAAATAGCTCTATCGCGTAAACCTTCCGACTTAGAAACGTCCGGCATATCCATTAGTTTTTCAATCTGATCAAATTTTAGAAATTTTATGGCCTTATCTTTGTCCGTTAATTTTGGCAATTTAATTTTTTCCGAAGGCAAAGAGGCGATATCCTTTTCGGCAAAATAGTTCAGGAGGTTTCTTAAGGCGATTAAGTAGTAGTTTTGGGTGGTTTTTTTAGTGTATTTGCCCCTGGAATCCTTTTTCCGGGATAAGTATAGGCGGTATGACCAAATATGCTCGGCGGTGAGCTCATGTGGCTTTAATGATGGCAAATTTGCCTCTTTAAGCCAGCCGGTAAAGGTCCGGAGAAAGTTATCATAATTGCGGGTAGAAACAGGGCTTAAACCTTTTTCTACTTCACAATATTCCAAAAAGGTAGGGATGTGCTGGATGATTGGTTTATTATTAAATTTTTGCATAGTAATGATTAGGGCTGCCTATATTAAGCGGTCTTAAGCAAAAACATTGCTTAATGTAGGCTAGATTAAGCGACCACAGGTCGCTTAATCTATGTTATACGACGTTGTATGTATAATACTAAACTTATCTAAGCTAGTCAACGCACCACTCCCCCCATTACTTCCAATACACTTTTTCGCCATATCGCAAATCAACATATTGTTGTGGTTTTATGGTGGGTAAAATTTCTTTTAAGGTATTTATTTGCGCGTCGTTATTATTTTTTGGCTGGAATAGTATCTGCCACGGTTTATCTATTTTTAAGATCATGCCAGAATTAAGATTGTCCATAACAAAAAATTTA
>CAYIHE010000044.1:0-7306 GCA_964363145.1 uncultured Gammaproteobacteria bacterium
TTTTGAATGTTTAAACCAAGTCCTTCTAAGAATTTTTGCCTGTTTTTCACAACAACAATGTTTTGCATTTATGATTTAAATACGGCCGGCGGGCCGGCTGGCAGGCCCGCGACATCAACGGCCTAAACATTACAACCCTATGAACAACCCGGAGGAAAAAAAGATGATCGCACCGTGGATCATTGAAGAAATCAGGAAAAAAGAAGAAAGAGAAAGAGAAGAAGAAAAAAGACCGCATGCGCCCCCGCCGGAACCGCCTGGCAATCCGAAGCCGCCGGGCAATAATGACGATGGTGCTGATAAAGACGGGTACAAAGACCCTGACGACAAACCCAGCGAACCGCCTACGCGGATTCCACCGGAAGATGAAAAAGACAGGGGTGTTATCGAGATTAATATAGATGGCGACAAAGTCGATGATGGCGATACAGGCTATCATTGGTAACTACATCCGCTCCAACCAACACTGGGGCGGATTTTTTTGTCAATTTGACACCGAGACCAAAAAATGCTATACTGTCTTTAAGTTTATTAATTAATAGACTTTTGAGCAGTTGTCTTTATTAAGAAGAAACGAAAAAGACTGAAAACCGATGAAATTCTACGGTATTGTATTATGTTCGCCAAACAACAAAACAACTTCCGACTCGACATTCTCTCAACCCAAGAGACCGGAATTTTTGGTGTTTTCTCAACAAAAATAAGCCGTAATTAAACCCTTCTTTAATCTATCAAAGACAACCCCCCTGCTCAAAAAGTCAGGAGATTTTAAGTATGTCTAATTATATCTGGGCCGCCATTATTGTGGCGGTCGGCACCGGCGCCGGAGGAGCTTTCGGCTACTTCTTGCGCAAGAAAATTGCCCAAGCCCAGGCAAATTCCATAGAAGCCAAGGCGGACAAAATTCTTACAATTGCCAAAACTCAACAGCAAGAAATCATCTTGCAAGGAAAAGACAAAGCCGCGCAAATAGTGGACGAAGCCAAAAAAGAAGAAAAACAGACGCGCCAAGAACTGCATGTTGTGCAGGAAAGACTGGAAAGGCGCGAAACAATGTTTGACCAAAAATTGCTGGAGCATCAAAACAATCAGCAAAAACTTCAGGAAAAAGCCGATAAAATTCAGCAAATAAAATTGGAAATAGAAAAAATGCGCGATCAAGAGACGATTCGCTTGCAGGAAATTGCCAGCCTGACACGAGACGAAGCCAAAGAAGAACTAATCAAACGGATTGAAGAACAAAGCAAGGCCGATCTCACATCGCGGATTTTGAAATTGGAAAAAGAAAATACGGAAGTGTATGAAAACAAAGCGCGCGAACTTATTACCGACGCCATTCAGCGCTGCGCTTCTTCTCATGCCGCCGAAGTAACTTCCACCGCGGTTACTCTGCCCAGCGAAGATATGAAAGGGCGGATTATCGGCAAAGAGGGGCGCAACATAAAAGCCATAGAAAAATTAACCGGCTGTGAACTGATTATAGACGACACGCCGGACACTATTTTGGTTTCCGGCTTCTCCCCCATTCGCCGGCAAATCGCCAAATTGGCTTTGGACAAACTGATGGCCGACGGCCGCATTCAACCGGCGCGCATTGAAGAGTTTGTGGAAAAAGCCAAGCAAGATTTGGCCTTAGACATTAAAAAAGCCGGCGAAGAAGCTCTGTACAAAATGGGCATTACCGGCATTGATCCCAAAATGGTCAGTATTGTCGGCCGCTTAAAATACCGCACCAGCTATGGCCAAAACATTCTTATTCATTCTATGGAAGTGGGCTATTTGTCTGCTATTATCGCCAATGAATTGGGACTGGACAGCGCCAAAGCCAAAAAGTGCGGATTTTTCCATGATTTGGGCAAAGCTGTAGATCAAGAAACCCAGGGCTCGCATCCGGAAATCGGCCACATGATCTTGAAAAAATTCAACATGGACGAAGACATCTGCCAGGCCGCGCTTACTCATCATCAAGATAAGCCGTATAATGTATACTCCACGATTGCCAAAGCCGCGGATGCTATTTCCGGCGCCAGAGTTGGCGCGCGCAAAGACAGCTATGAACAATTTGTGGCTCGTTTGGAAGAATTGGAAAAAACAGCCAAGAGCTTCCCGGGCATAGATAAGGTTTACGCCATTCAAGCCGGCCGCGAAGTGCGCGTCTTTGTCAAACCCAATGAAATTGACGACTATTCCGCCTTTCAATTAGCCAAAGATATTTCCCGCAAAATTGAGCAGGAATTACAGTATCCAGGCGAAATCCGAGTTACCATTATCCGCGAAACAAGGGTTGTTGAGTATGCTAAATAAACTATCTGTCATTGCGAGGAGCCGTAGCGACGCGGTCCCGACCGCAGTCGCGGATCCTCGATTCACTATCGGGACAATCCCCTTGTCAGCACTACCATACAATGGGATTGCTTCGCGGAGTTTATGCCCCGAGGGGTGCTCGCAATGACAAATAACATATCCGCTGGCTGTGGACAACTAGATTTGCTAATAATAGGCAAAAAAAGTTACCCGTGGTATAATGGCTAATATTAGGTAAATTCAATCATGCGCGTTATATTAGTATATTAGCATCATTCGATTCGTATAATTAGTATATCCTATGTCAAAATCCCAAAATAGAAAGGGGGTGAATCTATGAACAAAGCAGATTTAGCGCAACATGTAGCGGAAAAATTAAATTTACCAAAACGTCAAGTTGAGGACACTCTTAACGAGATACTTGATACGGTTGTTGAACAATTAAAAAAAGGCGAGGAAGCTGTTTTCACTGGTTTCGGCGCTTTCAGCGCGAAAATGCGCGCGGCTCGCGTAGGTGTTAACCCGCAAAATCCTACTCAAAAAATTCAGATTCCGGCTGTTACGGTACCGAAGTTCAAGGCTGGTAAGGCATTGAAAGATGCTCTGAAATAAAATATTAAATAGAACATAGTAAGTTAGTAGTACTTGCGCCGCAGTCCCGTACCGGTCGCCATAGGCGACCTGGTACTGGGGCAAGGCTGGCAAAGCTTTAAAAGACGCATTGAAATAATATATTGAACCGCAAAACAAAAAATCCCTCCGACGTAACGTCGGAGGGATTTTTTGTTTTTAAAAAAACTCTGCTCCAACTTATGTCAGAGCAGAAATGTACCGCTAGGAGTCCGCCTAGGTGAAGCGTCTGCTGTTTTTACGATTTTTATTTTCTTTACTGCTTTTTCCCGCATCGCAATGATCAATCTCATGATCCTCGAAGTGCTCGGCGCATAATACAGCCGGACAATATGAACATGAGTACTCCGGCGACCGGCCGCATTCGCGTTTGAAACAGCCCATCGGCGTTAAAACCGGATTGGGTGGACCCAGTATTTTTTTTGACATGATCATACTCCTTCATCGCTTGAACGATGACCGCGCAAAATGCTTGAAATGTGCGACATGGCGAAATCTCCTTGATACTGTATTAGTATCATAAATTGAATAAAAAATCAACCTCCCGCCCTTGCCAAACCAACCAATCCGTGCTATGGTCTGAATGGTTAAACTGCAAAACAACCAAGTCTAACCATGGAGGCAGACATGCGACACGCGAAAAAACTGGACAAATCGCTCGTTAAAAATTCAAAAGACAATGAACAAAATCAGCAAGCCGATCGTAATGACGATGAGTTGCAATATTACATGCAGGATTTTTGCAAGTACCAAATACTAAGCGAGCAAGAAGTTGCCAAGCTGGCAGCTCGCTGTCGTAAGGGCAGTCTGAAAGCAAGAGATACGCTGGTTCTTCATAATATGAGATTGGTGGCGGCTATTGCCCGTCAATACTGGAATTCAGGAGTTCCGCTAAGCGACCGAATCCAGCTGGGGGTCATTGGCCTAATGGCCAGCTTGAAAAAGTTTGACCCAAAGCTCAGTAAACTGGTTACTTACGCCACCCCGCGAATTAGGGAAGAAATTTCGCGCGGTATTGTGAAAGAAAGCGTATATCGACCTTTTTACATTCCATCGCAAATGGTAAGCCGGGTGCGTCTCGTGCAACTGGCCATCAAAACCTTCCAACACGAGTTTGAAAGAAATCCAAGCGATGAAGAAATTTACTGCTGGATTAAGACTTTGATTGGCACAGAACACGAAACCAAAGTTGTCGAAGACATAAGCATGGCGGATGTTGTCTTGTGCCAGGATCTTATTAACCACGGACAGTGGCGTTCTTTGGACGCGCCGATCAGCCAATATAATGATTCTGGCGGCACTTTTGCCGATGTTTTCTTTGATCCAAATGATGACCAAATGGAAAATCAGGAAGATTTAGAAGAAAAACAAGAGCAAATGAAGCTGTTGAAAGCAGTTGTTGAAAAAAAAGTAATTACCAAACAAGAACAAACAATTCTCTATCTAAGAACGGATAATGAAAAATTAAGCGAAATCGGCAAACGATTTGACCGTAGCAGAGAGCGAATCAGGCAAAAAGAAGCGAACGCGTTCAAAAAAATAAGAAGGGCGCTGGGCATTAAGCTCAAAACCAAGCCATCTTGGTCAAAGCAAAACCATGCCAAGCAACCACCGCTCAAACCATCGCAGACACCAAACACTCTGTTAATTACAGAGCTGTTTAACGGCAAAATAATGAAAATGCCGAAAACCAAGGGCTACTCAAACTTGCAAAAAAAAGCTGTCAAAAACAAATAAACACCTACTGTGCCCTCTGACGCTATGCGTTGGGGGGCTTTTTCTAATATAATAAACTAGCTGTTTACAAAAAAGGGTTAAATGTAGTATTATACTAGCAGAGTTTTTTAATTTATTTACCGGTAAATATCTAAACACTATGAAAAAGATACTTTTGGTGGAGGACGACGAAGCTTTGGTGGGCGCGCTAACATCCGAGCTTAATCAAAACAACGAATTTACCATTCTGGCCGCCAAAGACGGAAACGAAGGTTTAAAAGTCGCTTTAAAAGAACACCCGCATATAATTCTGCTGGATTTGCTGATGCCAAAAATGGACGGCATCACCATGTTAAAAAAACTGCGCCAAGATGAGTGGGGTAAAAATGTCAAAGTGCTTATCCTTACCAACCTTGACGATAAAGACAAAATCGCCGAGGCCATAGACAGCCGCGTATTTGATTATATGATTAAATCAAACTGGAACATCGGCGATGTTTACAGAAAAGTCAGCACGGAATTAAAATATATAGATTAAATTTCGGAAATAAAAATCTGCCTTAAATTTTTTTAGGAAAAACTACGGATAAAACCATAGACAGCCCCAAAGCGAACATAATGATGCCAAATGATATAAAAGAGGATAAGTGCAAATTGAATATGCCGAACAGCATTTTTAAACCAATAAACAAAAGGATAAATGCTAGGCCTTTTTGCAAATGATGAAACCTGTGTAAAACGCTTTCAATAAGAAAAAATAAAGCGCGAAGACCCATAATAGCAAAAATATTGGATGTAAAAACAATGAAAAGGTTTTGAGAAATTAAAAATACCGCCGGAATGGAATCAACGGCAAAAACTATATCTGTGCCTTCCACTAAGAGCATTATTAAAAATAGTGAAGTGAAAAAAAATTTGCCATTTTCTCTGCAGAAAAATTTGCCGTTGTGGTGATTGGGATGAAACGGCAAAAATTTTCGCGCCAATTTAATAATTTTGTTTTTTTCAAAATCAATATGCTCTTCTTTTTTATCTTTTAATAATTTTATGCCAGTATAAATTAGCACGGCGCCAAAAATATAAAGAACCCAATGGAACTGGCTGATTATGTACGAACCGGCGCCAATAAAAATAGCCCGAAAAACTACGGCTCCCATGATTCCCCAAAACAATACCCGATGATGATATTTTTCTTCCAGTTTGAAATAACTAAAAATAAGCATGATAACAAAAAGATTGTCCACGGATAACATTTTTTCAGTCACATAGGCGCTTAAAAAATCCGCCGCCAGCTCTTTGCCAAGAAACACAAAAATCAAAAATCCGAAACTAAGGGATATGGCTATCCAAAACAATGACTGATTAAGCGCCGGTTTTAATTCTATTTTATGGCTTTTTCTATTCGCGTAGCCAAGATCAAAAACCAAAAAACCAACAACTATAACGGCGAATAAAATCCAAAGGGATTCTTGAACGGTCATAAGAAATTTTAACTTTATCTAAGTTAGTTATAGTTTGCTTAATTATAGTATGCCAGGTCAAGCGCGTCAACCGATGATTATGTCCTTTTAGGCCAAAATGATGTATAATTGATTTAGTAAAATCATGCGGGGTAACGTCAGCTGAAACTCCGCGCTTAATTAATTTTAATCATCACAGTATGATGAAGCAAAATTTGGGTAAATTGGACAGGACTCTGCGATTTGCCCTGGCCGTATGGTGGCTGGGCCCATGGATGCCGCAGTTTAGCGCGGACTGGATCAACATACTCATTGCCGTCGTGGGCTGGATAGCGTTGGTGGAAAGTTTTACCGGCTGGTGCGGACTGCATCGTTTATTCGGCATTGACAACAAAAATCAATAAAAAAATCTCTGCTATGTTTAGAACAAAATTACAAAAAAATAAAAGCCGCGTTAACCGTTGCGCTGATTTTTTAACAAATTCTTTTGGCAATGTTTGGTTTCTTACCGCAAACGCCATTATTTTTGCCGGGTGGATTTTTATTAATTCCGGCTTAATTCCAAATTTTCAGATTTTAGACCCATACCCCTACGGACTTTTGACTACAGCGGTTTCCTTGGAAGCCATATTTCTTAGCATTATCGTGCTCATAAGCCAAAACCGAGCCAATGAAATAGACGAACTGCGGGATGATTTGGATTTAGAAATTAATATTAAAGCCGAGAACGAAATTACAAGAATAATAAATATGCTTGATGAAATTCATGATCATTTAGGGCTTCCAGCAATGGATGACGCGGAATTAAAAGTAATGAAGAAAAAAACAAATATTAACGACATGCAGGATGAACTTCTGCGGATAGAGAAAAATTAATTGAAACATAATACAAAAATACCGGCTTAAATGCCGGTATTTTGTTTGTAGGGTTAATCGAGACAGGTGGCAAACTTATTTTTTAGCAATCAGATTCAAAATCAAAGCCACTACCTTGCTCTTGTCTTTGGGATCGCTGCTAGCCACAAGAATCGTCAAAGCTGTAAGCGCGGACGGAGTGAGTTTGGATACGTCCAAAATATTGGCTTGCTGCAAAAACCACACAAAGGCAAAAGCTCCGCTTCTTTTATTTCCATCTGTGAATGGATGATTTTTAACCATGAAATACAATAAATGCGCCGCTTTTTCTTCCGCGCTTT
>CAYIHE010000045.1:0-7131 GCA_964363145.1 uncultured Gammaproteobacteria bacterium
ATCTTACAAATCAAAAAGTGGACACTTTCGTGTCCACTTTTTGGGGTACAGATCAAATGTCGGAGTTGTTTTTTTAATTGCAAATAAAAATTATTTCTTTTCTTCCTTGCCCGTCGGAGCCTTAGCGGAATCTGATTTGACCGGTTCAGCTTTACCCTGAACCGAACCGCCCTGCGGTTCTGGTTCAGTGGCCTCTTCCTCTTTCTTCTTGCCGGCCACTTCAATGGTTGACAAATCTGTTGGTTTGGCGGTTTCTTCCATAGCTTTAATTTCTTCTTCAGTTAAAGCCGCGGTAGCTTTGGCTACCAAATCTTCAGCGTTGGGACTGGTCACGGTAATCCCGGCCGGAACAGGCAAATCTTTAACTTTAATGACGACTTCAAAAGTTTTCAAAACTGACAAATCCACGTCAATATGAGAAACCAAATCTTTAGGCAAACATTTTACTTCCACGGAACTAATATTGTGCATCAAAGTGCCGCCCTGCTCTTTTATAATCGGCGATTCACCGACAAACCGCAGTTCCACGGTAGCGGTCATAACTTTGTTCATATCAATCCGGCGCAAATCCACGTGGATAATGCGATCGGAAACCGGATCGTATTGAATCTCTTGAATCAAAACCTTGCCGCCATCTTTGTTGTTTAAAAATAAATCCACCAAGCTGGCCTCGCCGGCTTCTTTATATAATTTGGTAAATTCATCGTAGCCCAACGTAATGGATGTAGTTTCCGCTCCCATGCCGTAAACTACGGCCGGAATAATGGTTTTAGTTCTGACCTTGGCTCCTTTGACAGTGCGCTCGCTGGCGGATATTTTGAGTGACATATTTTTAGGTTTGACTGTCATTCCGAATCCCCGTCGCAGAGGGTGAGGAATCTCTGTCCGATTCAACAACTAACAGAGATCCCTCGTCGAGTTTACCCCGCACCGAACTTTGTTCTGGTGCTGGGCTCGGGATGACAAAGAAATTAATTTTTTAAAAACTCCGGACTGTTTATAAATTTATATCCTTCTATTACTTCATCGGTGGTTAAAGGCATGGCCTGATACAGTTTTTTTACATCCTGAAAACTTAAGTCGGTTACCATACCCACCGTGCCTACTCCTCTGGGCGCGGACATAACCACGGCCATAAAATGACTGTGGCAATCAGCGCAAGTAAAGTGCACAAATTTAGCCTCGTTGGCGCTAACGAACAATTTAGCCGATTTTGGTTTGTAGCTTTGATTGCAAATCGGGCAATGGCTGATAAGTTTTAAGGTTTTTTTCCAGGAATCTTCACCTTGGTTTTTTGCCAACATATTTGAAGAGTTATCCAGATTACAGATAATCCAGATTTACGGATTTGATTTGTGGGGTATTATCTGTATATCCGAATATTTCTCACGCCTTAATACTAAAGGATTTTGAGAATTTTGTCAAGCCTAGCAGTACCGTTATTTTTTACGACTACGAAAAAAACCTAACCGGATTTTTATTTTAATACTCATAAATTTATTATACTACCAACTTGAAGCGGTGTAAATAATAGGCCTGCCGGCAGGCGGGGAATAAAAAAAGCCCCAAACAGACTTGCATGTCTGCCGGGGCCAATGGAAAAATTACTTTTTGACCAGCTTTAGAGCTTCGTTAAGAGGCTTGATGTTTTCCTTTTGAATAATGAACTTGCCTTGGTACTTAGTACCGTCTGCTTGACAGCGCTTGCCAATTAGCGGATGAAAGGTGTCCGATTTTTGGTGCGGCGGTTCGCCTTCAATAACGATTTCTTTTCTCTTTCCAGGTTCAGTTTCAATAAAGTAATGAAACTGTTTTTGCTTTATTCCGTCGGTTCCTTTTACCTCAAAAACCCAACCTTTAATTTCTCCGACTAGCTTTTCCATGGGTTGCCTCCTGATTTGAGCGGTTCGTTACTTCTTCTTGCTGAAGATACTGAGGAACGAATCGTTCGAGATGTAAAGGCCCGGCCTTACCTGCGTCATACCCGGAATCTCCGGACCTCTGTTAGGCGAGGTTGTCCCTACCAACGGTTCGCTAGGTGTGTGTTGTAGCAGAGACCGCCTCTTCTTTTTGGACTTACAAATGATGTAACCAATGAGTCCGCAAGCAAGAACAAAAACGAGAATGAACACGATGGGCATGGTTTTCCTCCTTATTATCAGGATACAGCAAAATGAAGTGGTGGTCAATTATCTTCCACCTTTTGTAACCAAAAACCGCTTGTTACCTTTTGTATGCACAAAATGTAACCGAAAAAGCACCGAGCGGATGCAATCCGCCGGTACTTCCACTCGCTACGCTTAAGCTTTAGCGTAGCGAGTCGGCTCCGTCTCTCTTTTGTCCTGAACTCGCCGACCTGTCTCTAACAGGTCGTCTCAAACAACAGGACAAATCCCGACTAAGTCGGGACCGTTCACCCTCACCGTGGCAAGTACACGTCGTATTCGCATGTGCTCGGTAGCGACCGTTGGACAACAGTGTCCGTCGGTCGACGGTCGGGCGAGCATTGGAAAGGAATGTCATTGCGAGGAGCCGTAGCGACGCGGCCCCGTAGCGAACGGGATCCGCGATCTTCGAGATCGGGACAATCCCCTTGCTAGCACTATCAAACCTTGGGATTACTTCGTCGGTCGCCAAGACCTCCTCGCAATGACAGGCGCCTTTCCACCGCTCGCCAGCTTTGGGCTCTACCTGGCGCCTGCCCCGCACCGAGCCACTTTGCGGATCTGGTGCTGGGGTCTGCACAAAAGGTAGACAAAGTATTTGCTCGCTCAAAAAGCGTAAAGGAGTTTTTTGTGATATACTATATATAGTATGCTCAACATTTATAATCCCAACAATCACAATGGCGACCCCAGCACTAGAGCCCCGCTAAGCGGGACTCAGTACGGGGCAGGCAAAACATCTTCAGCGGCTGCAAATGGCGCTACAAAGAAAACTAGTTTTTCCAAGTACCAAGATCCCACCCAAGAATTTTCTTCCAAAGAATTAAAATGGGGATTTTGGTATGTAAAAAACAAAGCCTTGCTTTACAAAATTTTAATCGGCGGGCTGGTGGCAGTAAACGCGTTTTTTATAATTTTTGGTTTGTGGCGCTGGGGAGGATTTTTGCTTGGATTGCAAGATCATTTGCGCGTGCAAACAAGTTTGACTTCTTTTGTAAATTATTCCGGCATTCACGCGCGCTATGGAGCTTTGCCGGCGCAGGTGGCCGAGATTCAGATTTTGCCCAGCCGGGAAAACAAATTTGACGCGGTGGCGGAAATGGCCAACCCGAACAATAGATTTTTGGTTAGATTTGATTATTATTTTTTAGCGGGCAATGCCAAAACTCCCACGCAAAAAAGTTTTTTACTTCCCGGTGAAAGCCGTCCCGTTGCCGGTTTGGGCATCAAAGACGGTTTGGCCGTCGCGCCTAGTCTTATTTTGGAAAATGTGGAATATGAACGTATTTCCGCGCATGAAATCACCGACACCATCAGCTGGCAAACATACAGGTTGAATTTTCGGATAAGCGATTTTGTTTTTCTAAAATCTTTGGAGCAAGAAGGACAAAATGCCGACGCGGTAAAATTTAATTTAACCAACAACAGCCCCTACGATTATGTTGCGCCGAATTTTTACGTTGGGCTGTTGCAAAATGGCCAGATGGTTGGTATTCTTCCCCTGTATTTGGATTCCCTAAAATCTTTGGAAACCAAAAACATTGACTTACGCAGTTTTGTGCCGGGTTTAAATATCACCGAACTCGCGCTCTATCCTCTGATAAATGTTTATGAGGAAGGGGTGTACGTTAAATAAATTCGAAATTCGAGTTATAATATACACATGAACGCAAAAACAAAAAAAGAAAATGGTGTTGTTTTTACTCCTGACTGGGTGGCTGATTTTATGGTTGAGGAAGCGTTAAATAGCCAAAAAATTACGGGAAAAGAAAGAATCTTGGATGCTGGTTGTGGCGAAGGGATTTTTTCAATAATCATAGCGGAAAAATTCGCAAAACTAGCCAACAAGCCCATAAATAAAGTCATAGAAGAAAATATCTACTTTATTGATTTATCACCAGATTACATCGAAAAAACTAAAGAAAATTTACAAAAATTATCAAAAAACAAAATTGTCAAGTTTAATGCAATAACGGATGATTTTTGTTTTCATAACTTTAACGAAACATTTGACTTCATAATTGGCAATCCTCCTTATGTTCGCATTCAAAATCTTAATGGCAGAAAAGACCAGTTACAAAAGAAATTTACAACTGCCGCTAATGGTTCAATTGACTTATATTTTTGTTTTTTTGAACAAGCGTTAAAATTATTAAAAGAAAGCGGTAAGATTGCTTTTATTACGCCCAATTCCCACTTTTATTCCGCCGCTGGCAAAAATTTGCGCAATTTGATGTTGCGGCACTTAGTAAAAATAGTAAATTTTGATCATTTTCAGGTTTTTAAAGATGCCGTGGCATATACCGCGATCACATTTTTACAAAAGGAAAAAGTTGACGGTTTTTTATATGCGGAAAATTTTAAAAACGATTGTCGAGACATTGAATTTAAAAAAATCTCAGCGAAACATATGCGGCCTGAACGGTGGGAATTTTTTGACGAAAAATATTTAGACAAAATAGTAAAGCTTAATAAAAAATATTCCACCCTTCAAGACGTGGCCGATATTCACTATGGTATTGCCACCCTTAAGGACGAACTCTATATTTTTTCACCAGAAAAAAGCGATAGCATATGCTATTATCTTGGTGAATTTAAAATAGAAAAAAATTTATGCGTTCCAATTATTAAAGCCTCAACCTATAAAGGCGCAAATCAAAATCTTTTCTTGATTTTTCCGTTTAAGAATGAAAAGATAATACCGCGCCATATCTTCAAAAAAAATTACCCCGAAGCGTATAAATATTTTTTACATCATAAAGATACATTAGCAATGAGAGATAAGGGCGGAGGCAAAAATTATGAAGAGTTTTACGCTTTCGGAAGGAATCAGGGGTTAAAAACGAGTTTTGGCAAAAAAATAATAACCAGCACCATGAATCTTTCTCCTCGGTTCTATGTAGTGGAAGATGAGAAGGCGAGCTTTTATGCTGGATATTGCGTCAAACCAAAAAAAGATATTGACCTGTATGAGTTGTGCAATGCTTTAAATTCCGATTTAATGAAAGAACATATTAGCTCTGTCTCCAAGAGTTACCGTGGCGGTTACAAATCGTATGCTAAAAGTTTTTTGAAGGATTTTGTACATCCTCAATTTTTTAAAACACAACCGGCTTTATTTTAATTAAAAAAACAGTATGAACAATCAGCAATTTTTACAGACAGTTAAAGAATCGTTTATTAAATTTTTAAGAACTCATCCGCGAAGTAATAAAAAACTAATTGTACTACATAGCGCGATAGCAAAGGATATTAAAAATAGATTGGGGCGAGAATACGGAGTTAAATCACTCGGCGTAGGCAATGGCAAAGAAGGGCAATTGGAGGGGAGATATATGGAAAAGACTGTCGATATCTTAATCTCAAAAGACGAAAATGACATCGCTGGAATTGGTGTAAAATTTGTCATGAATAATTATTCCCAAAATTCAATTAATTACTTTGAAAACATGCTGGGCGAAACAGCCAATATAAGAACTAACAACAAAGAATATTTTCAGATTCTAATTCTACCAGAAGAGATGCCTTATTATGATAAAGCGGGCAAAATAACAAAATGGGAGAAGATTACTGGCCATAATATTGATAAATACATTGCATTGTCTAAGGACAATACAGAAAGATATTTACATACTCCAATTAAAACATTACTATTTATTATAAAATTTCCAGTATGTGACCATAATATAGTAACCACAAAGTCGGGGTATAAAAGATATTACTTAAATCAAACTCAGAATGTCCCCGTGCGAATATCTACTGGCACTTCTGGATCTTTTGGCAACGCAGTAGTTTTAAATGATTATGGAGTGTTTATTGAAAAAATAGTCCATTATTTCAAAAGCATCTAGCAGCCTTTTCAGCTTTTATATCGTATGTTCAACCTTCAAAAACTATCACCGCGCAGTTTTGACTGGCCGCTTTTTACGGCCGTTATTTTATTGGTGATGATGGGGCTGGCCGCGGTGTATAGCGTGGATTTGTCGCGCGGCGCGAATCTGCTGTATTTTCGCAGACAGCTGTTTTCTTTTGGCGTTGGCATTGTATTGTTATTTCTCGCTAGCATCAGCCAGCACACGCTCTGGCGCTATCTGGCCAAGTGGTGGTATCTATTTTCTTTTTTGCTTTTGGCGGCGGTGTTAATTTTTGGAGAAACTATTCGCGGCACCAAGGGCTGGTTTTCTTTTTTTGGTTTTTCTTTTCAGCCCGCGGAAATGGCCAAAATCGGTTTAATTTTAATGCTCGCTTATATTATTTCCCGTTTCGGCCGCAGGTTTGAACGGCCATTGTTTTTTTTCGGCACTGGCCTGGTAACTTTATTGCTTTTGGTTTTGGTGATGATTCAGCCGGATTTGGGTTCGGCAATTTTATTGGGCGCGATTTGGTTTGGCATGGTGTGGGCTGTTGGCGCGCGCCGGCTTTATTTGGCGCTGTTGGTGGCCGCGGTGGCGGCACTGGCGGTATTAAGCTGGTTTTTCTTTTTAAAAGATTATCAAAAAGATCGTTTGGCCAATTTTATCAATCCCGGCCGGGATCCTCTCCGTTCCGGCTACAATATCAACCAATCTTTAATCGCTGTTGGCGCTGGCCAATGGTATGGCCGCGGTTTGGGATTTGGGTCGCAAAGCCAGTTGCGTTTTTTGCCGGAAGCGCAGACCGATTTTATTTTTTCAGTGATTGGCGAGGAGCTGGGTTTGGCTGGCGTATCGGCCATGCTGATTTTGTTCGCGCTTTTGTTTTGGCGGCTGTTTTTGATTATTAAAAAATCCAATGATGATTTTGTGGCGGCCACGGCCATTGGAGTTTTGATTTTATTTTTTATGCAGATGGTTACCAATGTTGGGGCGAATTTAGGCCTGCTTCCCATTACCGGCGTTACCTTGCCGTTTATCAGCTACGGCGGGTCTTCGCTGATTATAAATCTTCTTTTGGTGGGGATTTTGGAAAGCATGATGGTGAAGAGGTA
>CAYIHE010000046.1:0-6897 GCA_964363145.1 uncultured Gammaproteobacteria bacterium
TGGAAAATGTAAAAAATAATATTGATAATTACTCTGAACTGCGATTGTTTGAAGTTGGGAAGAAATTCTTGCAGGAAAAGCCCGGGGCAAGAGCGTCAACCAACAGCAACGAACTTTTACCCAGACAAGATACTTGGCTGCACGCGGTTTTTGCCAGCAAAAAAAATAAAAATTCTTTTTGGGAAGCGCGCAGGGCCGCGGAGGCGATTTTTTATGAGTTGGGCAGAGAACTTAAGTTGGTAAAAATAGACAATTTAAAACCATGGCAACATCCGGCGCGTTCGGGTCAGGTGATAGTGAATGAAAATTATATGGGCGCTGTATTTGAATTTCACCCAACGGTTGTAGCCAATTTTGGTTTGGAATGCGCGGTGGCGATGATGTCTCTTAATCTGGATGAGCTGGCAAGTTTGCCTGAAGCGGAAAAAAAGTATAAAACCCTGTCGGAATTTCCGTCTGTCGAGCGTGACTTGTCAATATCAGTTAAAAAAAATGTGGTGCACGGAGAGATTTTATCCGCGTTGTCCGGCATCAGCCCGCTTTTACAATCCGTGGAACTATTTGATGTTTATGAAGGCAAAGGCGTCAGCGCCGAACACAAGAGCATGGCGTATCACTTTATTTATCAAAGTTCCGAACGTACGCTGGTCGCCGATGAAGTAGAGAAAGCGCACGCATCAGTCATAAAAATATTAAAAGAAAAATTTGGAGCTTCCGTTAGATAAAAATACTATGCAAGAATCAGCCAGAGAAATAAATTTTTTTGTACTCGCAGTTCAGTTTTTGTTTATTTTATTATCACCCTTACTATTAAAAGGTGGTGAGTTTGCGCTCGCCTCTTCCTGCCCAATCTTGAATACTGGTGACATGATAAAAGTTTCCGGTAGGTCGGCTATTTATGTTATAAACAAAGATTCAAAATTATTATATTTTCCAACAGGCGATGAATTTAAAAGTTGGAACTCCAACGATAGTTATGGTGGTTATAAAATTGTAACTCAAGAATGTTATAATTCCGAATTAATCGATAAAGTCCCAAGCTCATTACCAGCCGGTGTAAATTTTAGACCAGGTTCATATATTGTTAAACGAGACTTTTCAGCGCAGTTATACGCGGTGTTGCCGGGTAATAAATTGGCAAAAATAAGCAATGCTGACGCGCAATCGCTCTATGGGCTTTCTTTTGTCGTAAAAACAATAAATGATGTTTTTTGGCCAAATTATACCGGAAGAAGCTCTGACATTGTTGGTAAGGCGCACGAGGGAATGCTGATAAAAAAGAACGGGCTAACATACTATGTAGACAGCGGCGATGTTTTACGGCAGGCGCTAGCTTTGGCAGAAAATAGATTTAAACCTGCTTTTAGTCACCAGGTGCCAATTTCTTATTTAGCAGGCTTTACTATAGGCGATCCCATTTCTTCAAAATTTTATAATATTGCTAATAGGGCGCAAGATTCACAAATAAATGCGACGCTTACACCAGCGCCAATATCAACACCAACACAGCCGCAAACTACACAACCGGTAGCAACTTCAACAGTCAAATCGCCGTCTTCTTCTACTCCTGCCCCCGATGATTCCGGGTATAAAAAAAGTTCCATAGGTAGATTTATATTGGTTGATATTGTCATAGATACGGATTCCTACAATCCTTCTGATAGCGAACTCAATGAATTTTTGCGGGTTGCAAGTAATATTTTAGTTTTGAGAACAAATATAGAATTTAAACTTGGCGCTATTCGCCGCGAATCATATAGCAGTTTTCCGGAGAATTGTATAGGGTGTGCTTCGGGAGGCACGAGCCTGAATTTATTTTATGAGATATACAAAGACAAGCTGGAACCTGATTATATTATTTTTTTTAAAGCCGACAACGTTTCTTCGCTCAATGGCGGCTATGCTACTTCGTATGAAAGTAAGCGAGTCGGATTTTTAAATAATTTTGAGTCCGCTCAAGGCCAAACCAATCGAGTATATGTCAATATTGCGGCATGGAAACATCGTTTTGGGGCATGTGGCTATAATAGTCTTGGTCAGCATGTAAGTGATGTGGCGATTGGCGGTGAGTGTCGCAATCGTCCCGGCACCGCATGTATTTTAAAGAATGACTACTATCAATGCAATGACCCAGAAATGTTGGCCTCATTTTACAGTAGGAGTGCGCATGCCTTTACTGCTGGTACGACAGTGCACGAGCTTATGCACCAATTTGGAAGCGACGGGGTTTATAATCACTACGGCACCGCCGGGTGCGCGGTGCCAAATTCTGCCGATCTAAATGCGGCTCAAGAATATGCTGGCATCTGCCCGACTGTTTTTGAGCTCTTTAAGAAGATTGGCCAATAAGCAGTTGTTATAAATTAAATAAACAAAAGAATGTGGATGGTTGGCGGTGGCAAAAAATAAAAGACGAAATCACCAAAACCGATAAAAAGATTGACGAGGAGGTTTATAAGCTTTACGGGCTGACGGAGGAGGAGAAAAAAATTGTGGAGAGAAAAGAAAAAGAATAGGTCTATGTATAACTTCTTTACATTTAACTTGACAAGAAATCTTACATTGCGTATACTGGTAGTATGCTCAATAAATTCATTCAAGAACAACGTAAAAAGAACAACTTGACGCAAGAGTTTTTGGCGTCAAAGATTGGTATTTCTCGCCCGACATATGTTCAAATAGAGCGGGGCGAGCGGGATTTAACTATTACCGAAGCCAAGAAATTGGCGGATATTTTTGATATTCCATTTGAAAGTTTTTTGGAGGGGAAGGAAGATGTGAAAATGGTTGTAAAGATTGATGGTAAAAAGAAACAAAAACGATCAGCCGAAGATGAAATCCGCATCAACGTTCCTCAAGAGAAAGTAGAAAAATTTGAGCAGACGCTTTTGTATATCCTTGCAAAAATCGGTGGTAAGCCGAATATCGGGCAAACCGTGCTTTATAAACTACTGTATTTTATTGATTTTGATTATTACGAAAAATTTGAGGAGCAGCTTATTGGCGCGAAATACATTAAAAATTATTATGGCCCCACTCCGGTAATGTTTGCCAAGATAATTGACCGCTTGGAAAAAAAAGGAAGAGTTGAAAAGATAAAGAGCAAATTTTATCAACACGAACAAACCAAATATTTAGTAAACCCGAATGAAGCGCTTGATTTATCCGCTCTTTCCGCTCAAGAACTTGCTCATATTGACTGGGAAATCGGTCGTCTTGGCGACTTAACGGCCACGCAAATTTCCGCGTTATCTCATCTTGACACGCCATGGGTTGTCGCAAAAGAGAGAGAAGCATTGGAATACGAACACGTCTTTTATCGTCCCGAAGAAACTTCTCTGAGAGAATATGAACAGCTTTAATACTCTCGCGGAATTTGAAAAAGAATTCAAACGGCTTATTAAAAAATATAAAACGATAGACGATGATTTTGAAAAGTTTAAAAGAGTTCTCTTTGCAAGCCCAACCGGCGTTGGAAAAAATTTTGTTATCATTTATTCAACCGAAACCATTAAGGTAGTAAAAGCTCGTATGGCATGCCTTACCCTCCGCGATCGTTCTCTACGGGTTATCTATGCTTATTCTGAGCAAAATCAACGTATTGATTTTATTGAACTGTATTTTAAAGGAGACAAAGAAAATGAAGACCTGGAAAGGATAAAGGAATACTTAAAAAGTATTAATTAAATTATGCGCAAAATAAATAAACAAAAATCCGAGGAAGAAAATAGAGAACTTGCAGAGGAAAAGGAGCGAAAAATGTGGCAGGATGCGGCCGGCGCCGATGCCAGCAAACATTTAGGGCCGATATCAAAAGAGGAGTATGATTACTATGAAAAAACAATTAAAAAATAAAAAAAAACATAAATTTTGGCAATAACCGAGGTAATAAAAAGTATGAAAAAAGATAATCCACAATCACAAATTATTTTATATCAAACCGAAGACGGAAAAACCCGTGTTGAAGTTCGTTTTGAGCATGAAAATGTTTGGCTGACACAAAAGATTATGGCCGAACTGTTTGAAACAACAAAGCAAAATATCAGCCTGCATTTGCAGAATATATTTAAGGAAAAGGAGTTAAACCAAAATTCAGTTGTAAAGGATTTCTTGACAACTGCCTCAGATGGAAAAAAATACAAAATGAAGATGTATGGGCTGGAAGTCATAATAGCTGTAGGATTTCGTGTAAATTCTGCCCGTGGCACGCTTTTTCGTCAATGGGCAACAGATCGTTTAAAGGAATATATGGTTAAAGGTTTTGCTATGGACGATACTCGCCTCAAACAGGGCGGATACAAATCGCGCTTTTTTGAGGAACTCTTGGAACGGATACGAGATATTCGTTCGAGTGAAAGAATGCTGTATCAAAAAGTAACCGATATCTACGCGACGAGTATTGATTATCGTAAAGACGCCAAGGAGACAGAACTGTTTTTTAAAACGGTTCAAAATAAAATGCACTTTGCGGTAAGCGGGAAAACTGCCGCCGAATTAATTTCAGCACGCGTTGACAGTAAAAAACCGCTAGCGGGACTTACTAATTTTTCAGGTCTACATCCTATTCAGCGCGATATTTACATAGCAAAAAATTATTTGAACGAAAATGAGCTTAAGCTGCTCAATCGTATTGTAGATGCGTATTTATCATTTGCCGAGATTCAGGCTAAGAGTGAAAATTCTATGACCATGAAAGACTGGGTTGGCAAACTTGATGAGTACCTGACCCTTTTAGGGAAAGGAGTTTTAAAAAATGCCGGCACTGTACGCGCCGAAGATGCGGAAAAAAAGGCATTAGTGGAGTATCAAAAATATCGCAAGCAAGAGGACAGAAAGTATGTTTCAGATTTTGACAGAGAAGTAAAAAAACTTTTAGAAATAAACAAGAATAAAAATAAAAGCAAGTAGGTTTATTCTTTCGGATACTTTGATAATCATTAAAAGTGTGCTATAATATCTAAGGATGAGACAAAAAAGAAAATGTCGATTTTCTTTTTTGCGAGGCCTGACGATATTTCAAGCTTCGCTTATAATATATCCAGTTTAATTATTAAGGGTGCCTTTGCTACGGCTTCGGCAACCCGAAGGAGGGGAATATGTTAGAAACTTCAAAGGATATTTTATATCTGGTAATCGCTTTTTGTGTTTTGTGGATAACGGTATTTTTGTGCTGGATGTTTTATTATGTCACCAGAATTTTAAAAAATGCCAACGCCATTGCGGAAGAATTCCGTTCCCGTTTGCAGGTTTTAACCGAAGCCATACACTATGTGCGCGGCAAGGTAGAAAATATTCATAGTTTGTTGAATATGGCCGGCGGCGGGGTGGCGGGAATGGTAAAAAACATGGTAAGTAAAAAAGCTAAAGATTGGATTAATAAGGGCTCAAACAAAATGAATACGGCGGCTAAAGACGCGGTAGATAAAGCGGTAGAGGCCACGGCCAAGAATATGAAAAAAGTTGCAAAGAAGATGAAAAAGTAGATAAAATTTTTATAAAAAAATTCCCTGATGAGGGAATTTTTTAGTTTGATTAAGTTTCCGTTTTCAGGTACGATAGGCAAGTTAAGTTACACGCATTTTGTCATTCCGACCGTAGTGGAGGAATCCCTTACACCGTTGATTTATTATATATTATAGTAATAAGGTAGAAGGGATCTTTCGACTCCGCTCAAGATGACAGCTTCATATGTCAGACTTTGTTCACCTCCACGTTCACTCGCATTACTCGCTCCTGGACGGCCTGCCAAAAATAGACGAGCTGGTAAAAAAGGCGAAAAGCATGGGCTACAAAGCCCTGGCTCTTACCGATCATGGAAACATGTATGGCGCTATTGAGTTTTATGAATGTTGCTTAAAAGAGGGGATAAAACCGATTATCGGCATGGAAGCGTATTTGGCGCCGGGTAGCCGTTTTGATAAAGATAAAGACGACAAATATTACCATCTGATTCTTTTGGCTTTAAATTACACCGGCTATAAAAATTTAATGAAATTGTCTTCGTTAGCGAATTTGGAAGGATTTTATTATAAGCCGAGAATGGATAAAGAGTTGTTAAAACAATATCACGAAGGATTGGTGGCCTCATCGGCTTGTTTTAGCGGCGAAATTCCCTGGATTTTGCGCAAGGAAGATAACTACGCCAAAGCCCAAAAAGTGGCGCTTGAGTATCAGGAAATTTTTGGCGCTGGAAATTTTTATTTGGAGATGATGGATTTGCCGGCTTTGGAAGGTCAAATGGAGTTGAACACTAAACTTGTTCAGTTGTCCAAAGACACCGGCATACCATTAATCGTTACCCGCGATTCGCATTATTTAAATCCGGAAGACGCGGAAGCGCAAGATATTTTAACTTGTATCAGAGATGGCCGGACTTTAGATGAAGAAAATCGGATGACTATGAACGCGATTGACTGTTCTTTGGCGCCGGCTAAAGAAATTATCAGCCGTTTCAAACACGCGCCCGAAGCTATCGCTAACACCGTAAAAATTGCCGAGCGCGCGAATCTGCAATTGGAATTAAATAAATGGCATTTTCCGGCCATAGATATTCCGGTTGGCAAAACAGCGGATCAGTATTTGCGCGAACAGGTTTATGAAAAATTGCCAAAGTTAATAGAGATGACCGAAGACGTAACCATGCGCGCGGATTATGAATTAAAAATTATCGCTGACAAAGGTTATTCGCCATATTTTTTAACAGTGGCCGATTATATGGGCTATGCCCGCAGTCACAATATTATGGTTACCACTCGCGGTTCGGCCGCCGGATCAGTTGTTTCTTTTGCTATGGGAATTGTGATGGATAATCCGTTATTTTTTAAATTGCCGTTTGAAAGATTTTTAAATCCTTTCCGCCCCAGCCCGCCGGATATTGACGGCGATTTTGCCGATGAC
>CAYIHE010000047.1:0-6528 GCA_964363145.1 uncultured Gammaproteobacteria bacterium
ATAAAAGGTCCATCGGCCCTTCAAATTTGTCTATTTTTATGGTTGGCACAGGCTATTGACAAAAGAGGTAAAATGTGGTATAATATGTTGTTCCTTTCCCTACAAAGTCGCGCAAAGCGACGGGAGGACGCAATGGATACGTGGTTTGGCCACATCTGTCTAGGACTGGGAATAATCGGCGTCATCGGCTTTTTCATCTACCAGCTCTGGCTTTCCAGGAAAGGCACCAAGTCCTGCGCCAAGAAATAAGCTGGACGATGAAAATCCACCAGTCCAGCCGGTCGGAAACGATCGGCTGTTATTTTTTTAATTTTATATGCACGTCGTCTAAAGACTGCTCCGGCAACGGCGAAGGCGCGTTCATCATTAAATCTCTGGCATCGCCGGTTTTGGGAAAAGCCATTACCTCGCGGATATTTTCTTCGCCCTGCAAAATAGCAATGATTCTGTCTAACCCCAAAGCAATGCCGCCATGCGGGGGCGGACCAAAAGTAAAGGCCTCCAGCATATGTCCGAAGCGAGATTGTATTTCTGCTTCCGACAAACCCAGCAATTCAAAAACTTTTTTCTGCAGTTCTCTTTCAAAAATTCTTAAACTGCCCCCGCCGATTTCAAAGCCGTTTAACACAATGTCGTAGGCCGCGGCGCGCGTTTGCAGAGGATCTTTGTCCAACAAACCAATGTCGGTATCGTTGGGACGAGTAAATGGATGATGCACGGCCGACAATTTGCCATCATCGCCTTTTTCAAACATTGGAAAATCTACCACCCATTCAAAAGCAAGCGTCTTGCCGTCTTTTTCCTTTCTAAAATCCGGTTTGTCATTGCCATATTTGTCCATGGCTTCTTGATAAGTAATCCTGGGAAACGGCTGTTCCTGAATTTGCAGATGAGGAAATAATTTTTCCACCATGGCTGTCAGCGCTTTTTCTATCAACTGCATTATATCTTCCTGAGAAATAAAAGACATTTCCACATCAAACTGGGTAAATTCCGGCTGGCGGTCGCCGCGTTGGTCTTCGTCCCGAAAACAGCGGGCTACTTGAAAATATTTTTCCATTCCCGCCACCATTAATAATTGTTTAAACTGCTGGGGCGATTGCGGCAAGACATAAAAATTATGTGGATGCAATCTTGAAGGAACAATAAATTCGCGCGCGCCTTCGGGGGTGCCTTTGGTTAAACTGGGGGTTTCTATTTCCAAAAAACCTTGCTCGGAAAAATAATTTCGTAAAAATAAAATTAAATCGTGGCGGACTTTGATGTTTTTTTGCAGACGCTCACTGCGCAAATCCAAATAGCGGTATTTTAAACGCATTTCTTCATTTATTACTTTGGTGTCGGTGCTGACATCAAAAGGCATAGCCTCTGACTCAGTTAAAATTTTAAATTCTTTGGCCAAAATTTCCACATTGCCGGTGGCCATTTCCGGATTTTTTTGTTTGGCACCACGTTCCTGAACTATGCCTTTTATGGCCACGCAATATTCCAAACGGGTCTTCTTTAGGTCTTCATTTGAACTTTCATCTAATTCGTTCGGCACGCAAACCACTTGTACAATTCCCGAGCGATCGCGCAAATCAAAAAAAGTAATCTTGCTCATATTCCGGCGGGCATTTACCCAGCCCTTCAGCAAAACTTCCTCCCCTACCTTATTTACTGTTTCGGTTGCTTGAATACGCATAGGATTTTTTTAAGAACTGTACAACTCCGCCAATTCCACCAAACGATTCGCGTATCCGGTTTCGTTGTCGTACCACGCCACCACTTTTACCAAATTTCCGCCCACGACATTGGTTAAATTCAAATCCACAATCGCGGAATGCGTGTTTCCAATAAAATCTGACGATACTAACGGTTCGTTGGTGGTGGTAAGCACGCCGGCAAACCTTTCGGTCTTGGATGCGTCAACCATAGCTTTATTTACTTCTTCTTTGGTAACATTTTTTTTGAGCAATACGGTCATATCGGAAAGCGACACTGTGGGCACCGGCACGCGAAATGCCAAACCATCAAACACGCCGGACAAATTGGCAATTACTTCGGTAGTGGCCATGGCCGCGCCTGTGCTGGTAGGCACGATATTTTCTGCGGCCGCTCGCGCGCGGCGTAAATCTTTGTGCGGGCCGTCTTGCAGATTTTGATCCGCTGTATAGCCGTGAATAGTGCTCATCATGGCTTTTTCAATGCCAAATTTTTCGTTTAAAACTGCCATCACCGGCCCGATACTATTGGTGGTGCAGGATGCGTTATTTATTACCGACGAATTTTCTTTCCCCACTTTTCCGCAATTTACCGCGCGCACATAGGTTGGCATACCGCCGCCCTTAGCCGGCGCGCTGACAATTACTTTTCTGGCGCCGGCTTTTAGATGCATGTCAGAATCTTCTTTTTTGGTAAACCGTCCCGTACATTCCAAAACCACATCCACTTTTAATTTAGCCCAAGGCAACATGGTCGGATCTTTTTCTGCGAACACCGGAATTTTTTTATCATTAACAATTAAATTTTTCTCGTCAAATCCCACCGGCAAATCATAGCGACCATAGGCAGTATCATACTTTAATAGATGCGCCAAGGTTTTGGTGTCGGTTAAATCGTTGATGGCCACAACTTTTATGTCTTTTTTTGAAAATGCGACTTTGAAGGCTTGTCTTCCTATCCTTCCAAACCCGTTGATAGCTAAATTAAGCATATATAACTAATTAAAAAATTAAACTAAGGCCGACCTGCCCCGTAGTGAGCCGCCAGTGCGGCTCTACTACTGGGGTGCGGCCGAAGCCGTTGATGGCGATGTTCATAGAATTAAAATTCAAAAGTTAAATTCTCAAAATAATTGTCATCCTGAACCCCCGCTATGCGAGGATAAACTCCGTGAAGGATCTCTGTCTTGCCCGGTCAATTGACTATACAAATCTTGCCATCGATAATTTTGTTTTGTTATCATTTCCACCTTTCTGCTACGCTTCCAGCCTTTAAGCGCCTTTTCTCTTTTGATAGCGTCATTAATATCAAAAAAATGTTCGTAATATACCAATTTTTTACACTTATACTTTTTGGTAAAACCTTCAACCACATCATCTCTATGTTCTTCAACACGTCTAATCAAGTCGTTTGTTACTCCGATATATAATACAGAACTGACGCTGGCCATAATATAGACATAATAATTGTGATTGACCATATTAACAGACAGAGATTCTTCGCTTCACTCAGAATGACAGTGAGAGACTACTAAAATTATAGCTTTTTTAAACCACTTTGGCAAACACGCACTTCAAGTACTCCCCTTCGGTAAAGGCCACCAACTCCGGATGGTCTATGCCGTGGGTGAAGGTCTCCAGAACCTGCAAAGTCCGACGGGAGCGCCCCGCGGATTCGGATAACATATATCTAAAATCCGACAGAGACACATGCGCCGAGCAAGAGGCCGTTACCAAAATGCCGCCGGATGACAATAACCGCAAAGACGCTTCGTTAATTTTTTTATAACCAATTAAACCTTCCGCAACCTTGTGCCTGTCTTTTACAAACGCCGGCGGATCTAGAATGATAATGTCAAAACCACCCCTAGCCCCTCCTTCGTAAGGCGGGGAAATCGCCACCCCTCCTTGTGGAGGAGGGGTTGGGGGTGGTGCATTATTCAAATACTGCTTCACATCTCCGCAAATAAACTCGCATTTTTTTAAATCAAGCTTATTAAGTTTTACATTTTCTTGTGCCAGTTCCAAAGCGCTTTCGGAGGAATCCACGCTTACCACGTGTTTTGCTCCCCCGCCCAAAGCGTAGACGCTAAACCCGCCGGAATAGGAAAAACAATTTAAAACATTTTTTCCGTCCGCGTATTTTGTTAAAGCTTGGCGTTTATCTCTTTGATCCAAGAAGAATCCGGTTTTTTGTCCGCCGATTACATCTACCCAAAAATGAAAACCGTTTTCGGTGATTTTTATACGTTCGGGAATTTTGCCGTGTAGGGGTTGAAAATTTTCAACCCTTTGATCGCCAGACGGTGTGGGCACAAGATTTTGTGCCCCTACGTCCACCGATGTGGGCAAGGCAAGCCTTGCCCCTACGCCACCATCACGTTTATTCTTCATTATATCGGATCTTTCGTAAATACCCTCCGGCTTAACCACTTTTTTTAGCGCTTTAACGATTTCGTCTTTCCAAAATTCTATTCCCGCCGTATGAAATTGTAAAACCAGATAATCCGCGTATTTATCCACAATCAGCCCGGGCAGTAAATCATTTTCGCTATGCACTAGCCGATAGGAATCTGTTTGCTTGCTGGCAACGAGACTTTTCCTTATTTCGTAAGCGTTACTAATTCTTTTCTCAAAAAATTTGTCATCCACCACTTCTTGTTCATCCCAACTCCAAAGCCGCACCGCGATTTGCGAATAAGAATTAAAATATCCTTGCGCCAAAAATTGGCCTTCTTCATTTACCAAAACCACCGTATCGCCGCTTTTTAATCCTTCAGGAATTTGTTTAAGCGCGCCGGAAAATACCCAGGGATGTCTTCCCAAAATAGGTCCAACTCTTTGTTTTTGAACAGTTAGTTTTAACATAACACAGATTTAGACGGATTACGTTGGATTACACAGATTATAATAACTCATTTAATAAATTGATAAACACGACTATTCTACATTAAGAATATAATAATTACAACTAAAACCGCCCCAACATTGCGTCGAGGCGATTTTTTAATCTGTGTAATCAATTTATAATCTGTCTAAATCTGTGTTTTATTTTTAGAGGCTATTAAGCGCGGCGCGTGTAGCCGGACCAACATGGCCAACTGGTGATATTCCTTCCGCTTTCTGGAAGGCCTTTACCGCGGCGCGGGTGACAGGTCCAAAATAACCTGTATTAGTAGGATGTTTGAAATAACCCAATTCTCTAAGTTTTTGCTGTAAAGCTTTTACTTCCTTGCCTTTTGTTCCCACGCGTAAAGTGTGGACAAATACAGCTCTGGGAGAAGCGGAAGAAGGAAGCGAAACTGACGCTGGGGTGGCGGGTGTGGCGGGAACAGCCGGAGAAACACCGGGTACGGCGGGAGTGGCCGGAACAGCCGGAACAGCTGGGGTAGTATTTATTGCTATGGCAGTGCCGCAAGCATTAGTAGTACCGACAGAGGTTGAAGACCATGCAGTTTCTGTTAAATCAACATTTCTTCCTTTGACGCGGAAAGAATGTGAAACGCCGCAATTTATAGTGCCAGAGCCAAAAGATAGGGCTGTCGTCCACCCGGAATTAGTACCAGCCGTAATATCCTCCGCATAATAAGCCGTGGAATCGCCGGTCCAACTGAAAGAAAGCGAATTTGCGGCGCTGGCAACTCCGGCAGATGTGGGCGCGTTTGCTAATGTATAATTGGCGACACTGATTGTTGAAGTGGCTGTAGTGGTGTTAGCTCCGTTTCTGGCAATAACAACAAATTGATAGAGAGTGTTGGCAGTTAAACCTCTGGCCGCTAAACCATCCCCGCCTCCCCAAGTGGAAGTAGTCTGCCAAATCGGAGTGGTTGTCGCAAAACCTTCACTATCTAAATAATTTTGTGTGGTGGTATTATAAACTGAATAAGTGGTGGAAGTCGGGTTGCCTGCTACAGCGATAGTAATAGGCAATGTAGTAATTGTTGGAGTCCCAATTGTAGGCGTACCTGGTGTATTCGCTAATGTATAATCACCGGTAGAAGTGGCGTAAGTAGAAGTTGCCACAAAAGTTGAACTCACGGATGCGACTCTAAACCAATATTGAGTATTGGTAGCCAAACCAGTAAAGGTGTAATTAAGAGTGGTTGAAGGAATTGTGGAAGTAACATTAGTAAAAGTTGTGCCATTTGTAGATTGGTCCAAAGTAAAATACATTTCATCCCCGTCCGCTCCCTTTACCCAATTGTATCGTATAGTAGTTGTAGTCCAATTGCTGGTGGAAGTGGTGATAGGAGTTGCGGACGCGGCGCTAACGCTTTGCGTTTTCAAAAAAACTCCGGCTACAAAAGCCAGTGACAATATCGCTATAATTTTTAGCGATAAAAAACTTCCTCTTTTCTTCATAGGATAAATTTATGAATAAAAATACACTGTTTGCTATTATACACCTAATAAGAATTTAACGTAAATTTTACCCTGTGGATAACTTCACACGTATCCCTTTGCGACAAAGTGTGGCCGTGGTTGTGCGAAATTTTCGGGCGACTTTGTTTCAAAGGGATACGTGTGGATAACCCTCCACCCCGCAATTGCGGGGTGGAGGCGAGATAGGAGGACTGTCTATTCAAGAATAACTATTTTAACTCCACGGCAAACCCAAGACCATTTTCCGCAAACATTTCTTTAGTTTTCCAATCATACGCTCTAATTCTGACAGTATATGACCCCAAACCAAGATTTCCGGCCACAGGTTGGGTAAGACTAGAACTATCTTCCTCGCCTGCTTTCAAAACCCATTTACCGGATTTTGTACTAACAACTTTACCGGCAGAATTTACCAATTCTCGTACCATTCTGATGGTTTGAT
>CAYIHE010000048.1:0-6419 GCA_964363145.1 uncultured Gammaproteobacteria bacterium
TCGCGGCCAAAGCCGTGGCTTTTAAAGAAGCGCTGGAGCCGGAATTTAAAGAATACGTTAAACAAATAAAAAAGAATATAAAAATTTTGGAAGCGGAATTTAACCAGCGTGGTTATAAATTATGTTTTGGCGGTTCTGACAACCATCTTTTGTTGATAGATGTTACCAAAAAAGGCTTGCCGGGCGAAGCCTTAGCGGAGACTGGCGTGTCCGGCAAACAGGCGCAAATCGCTCTAGACAAAGCCGGCATTACCATAAACAAAAATATGATTCCAGATGACCCACGCTCGCCCATGGATCCGTCTGGCATTCGCTTGGGCACTCCAGCCATTACGACGCGAGGCATGAAAGAAGCGGAGATGAAAATTATTGCGGGTTGGATAGACGAGGCGATTACTAATTGGCAAGATGACGCTAAATTGGCTGATATAAAACAACAAGTAATTGAACTGACAAAAAAGTTTCCGCTGTATCCGACACTTGCATAACAAATACGCCCGACATAACGTCAAGGCATGTTTTTAAAGTATAAATTTTATTTGATTTCCCTGTTTCGTATTTCTTCTTCAACCATTTCCAACAATCTTTCATCGGGACTGCTGTGTGAAAATGGAGCCGCCCCACTTCTACCAAAAGAATCCAATCCTCTTCGGTAATTTTCTATTTCACCTTTTTTCTTTTGTAAATCAGGAAGCATTTTTTTGAGATCTTCTAATGTCATCTCAGCTATTGACTTTTCCCAGTAAGGAAGACCCTCTCCTCTTTTTATTGTTCCCATATAGTAAACACTTAATAAATAAACCCAATCTAATAGTACTCTCTCTCTCTCTCTGCATTTCAAGGGTGGGTGTGGATAAGTAAACTTTATAAACTTAGCTAATTTTGACTAACTTTATAAAGTTTAAAAAAACAAAAGATCCTGAATCAAATTCAGGATGACAATTTTTGGGATTGCCGCGTCGCTTCACTCCTCGCAATGACACAGATTACTTTCTGCATAATCTGCTTTATTTTATCTCTCGCACCTCCACCAAATTAACATTACCCGCGTGACCAACCGGCTCCCCGGCCACTACCACCATTTTATCGCCATTTTTGGCAATTTTATTTTTCTTGATATAGGTAATGGATCTTTCCACCAGCTCTTCTATTGTCCGGCAGGAATCCAAAATAAACGGCCTAACTCCCCACGATAAATTTAATTGTCTTAAAACTCGCTGACTTTCCGTGCCTACTAAAATAGGCAATTGCGGGCGCATGTGGCTGATAAGCCGGCCGGTTTCTCCGGAAATAGAAGCGGCCAAAATTATTTTGGCTTTTATCTCCTCGGCCAAAACTCTGGATAAACTGCTAATGGCCACGTTCACGCTAGAATAAACTCCGCGCGCCATAGACAAATCAACGTCATCATAATGTGATTTTTCAGTGCTGATTATAATATCGGACATAGTCTTTACCACCAAAACCGGATGTTCGCCCACCGCAGTTTCATTGGAAAGCATTAATGTGTCGGCGTGATCTATTACCGCGTTCGCCACATCGCTGACTTCGGCGCGAGTTGGGCGGCGATTTTCCCGCATTGAATCCAACATCTGCGTGGCCACAATCACGGGCTTGGATGCTGCATTGGCCGCGTCTATCATCCTTTTCTGCACCAAAGGCACTTCCGCGGCCGGCACTTCCAAACCCAAATCTCCGCGCGCCACCATAATGCCATCAGTCGCCTCTAAAATTTCTTTTAAATTTTCCACTGCCACCCGTCTTTCTATTTTTGCCACCAAACGTATAGCCGGCTGATTTTTTATTCCCAATTCCGTTTCAAATTGTTTGATTAAAAACCTTAAATCAATAATGTCTTTGGCGGAACGCACAAATGACAGCGCCACCAAATCCACACCCTGCTCCACGCCGAATTTTAAATCTTTTTTGTCTTTTTCGCTTATAGCCGCGATATCCAAAATGCTATCCGGCAAATTTAATCCTTTGTGAGAAAAAAGTTTGACCCCCTCTATCACTTCTGCGGTGATGACCGCGCCCTCCACTTTTTTTATTTTTACCTCCACATGGCCATCGTCTATTAAAATTCTTTGGCCCGCTTCCAAAAATTTATGAAGGTCCGGATAATCTATTGGAACAACGCCATTTTTTAATTCTAACAAAGATGTGTCAAAAATAACATCCGTACCCTCTTTTATGCTAACTCCCTCTTCTGGTAAATTACCTAGACGAATCTTTGGCCCGCGCAAATCTTGCATAATGGCAATGGGCTCGCCCGTGTCTTCTTCTACAGCGCGGATATTTTTAATTAAAGCCGCGTGGCTGGCAAAGTCGCCGTGGGAAAAATTTAAACGGGCGATATTCATGCCTGCGCGCACCATGTCGGTTAAAATTTTTATACTATCGCAAGAAGGCCCGATAGTGGCGCAAATTTTGGTTTTCTTAATCATAGATTACGCAGATTATTAGTGATGATTACGCAGATTACAGGTTGGACTCCCCGATTGGGCCGGCAGGCAGGCGGAGTAAGGGGTGGGTTGGATAACATTCGCTGGCCAACCCACCCCTGGCCTTGAGGCCTTCCCCGCCCAAGGGGGGAATTACAAGACCGTGCCTATATACTACATTTGTAAATTATTTTACTTTAAAAGCGTTTTTAATTGCTCCTGTTTTGCCGGATCCAAATTAAATAATTTCATTAAATTTTCCATTGGATTTTTTATGTCTCCGCCGGTGGAAATATTGCCAAGCAACTGGCTATACTGCGAAAAAACGCCTTTTAACATGGGCGGCAAAAAAATTACAGCCGCGGCAATAGAGCCAAGTAAAATTAATAGCTTTACCCAGCTGGCAACGGCGGTCCACAGCAATTTATTATTTATTTTTCTATTTTGCTCGTAAATAATCTGCGACCATTTTAAATTTTTTTCCATCAAATCGCGCAAATCTTCCCGCGCTGATTCGGGAACAAACTTTCTTTCTGGCGGCGCCGAATCAGAAGCGGAGCTAGGCGCTGTCATGTCCGCCTTTGGCTGACCGGCCGCTGATTCCGGCGCGGATTTATGTCTAAACATAATATTAATTATTTATTCGAAAGTTTTTTTAATTCTTTTTCAAAAGTTCGGACATCTCTAAAATCGCGATAAACGCTGGCAAACCGGATATAGGCCACTTTATCAAATCCGCGCAAATGCTTAATTACCACTTCCCCCAATTCTTTGCTGGAAATTTCTTTGGCTTTCTTTTTTTGTATATCCCGCTCAATGGAATGAATGAGTCGGTGAAAGCTGTCGCGGGTATACGAACGTTTGGTTAAAGCCATCTTGATGCCGCTTTCTATTTTATCGCGCATATAAATTTCCCGATGGCCGTCGCTTTTTACAACAATTACATCCAACAATTCCATCTCTTCCACGGTAGAAAAACGGTATTGGCATTTATCGCACTCGCGGCGGCGGCGAATAGACAAATCGTCTTCGGACGGGCGGGTGTCTACAACGCTTATTTCCCGATTATTACAAATAGGACAACGCATATAGGCAATCTTACCATTTCTAAAAAAAAAGAACAACTCCTTTTGTCGGAGCTATTCTTTTAATTTATCCGGTTATATCCCCATCTTCTTTCGAAGAAATGTCGGGATTTCCAAATCGTCTTCGCCGTTGTTTTTATCTTTACTTAAAAAAGAAGCGTTGCGCGGCATTTGACCATGCGTATTGTTGTTTTGAATAATTTGTTTGAATTTTTTTTCTTCCTCTTCTTCGTCTTTCTGCGCCTTTCTCATAAAATTACTGGGAGCATATTTGCCGCTGGCAAAAAACGATGCGGCCTGATCTTCTTCCATTGCCGGAACATTGGGCCGACGATCATCAAATCCAGTGGCGATTACGGAAATACGCATACTGCCAGTCATGGACTCGTCAACATTGGCGCCAAAAATAACCTTGGCGTCTTCGGAAGCGGAACTGGTCACAATTTTAGCGGCTTCGCTAACTTCATGCATAGTCATATCCGGCCCGCCCGTGATGGTAAATAAAATACCTCTGGCGCCGTCTATGGAAAGTTCTAACAACGGACTGGAGATGGCAGACTTGGCGGCTTCCGCGGCCCGATTTTCTCCAGTACCCAAACCAATACCCATAAGAGCGGAACCGGCGTCGCGCATAATAGTTTTTACATCGGCAAAATCAACATTGATTAATCCTGGAATGGTGATAAGTTCTGCAATACCCTGCACCCCTTGGCGTAAAACATCATCAACGATTTTAAACGAATCCAAAAGCGAAGTTTTTTTGTCAATAATTTGTAAAATACGGTCATTGGGAATGGTAATAATGGCATCCACATTTTTGGCTAATTGTTCCAAAGCGCGATCAGCGATATTTTGCCGTTGCGGCCCTTCAAAATCAAACGGCTTGGTAACCACCGCCACGGTAAGCGCGCCGGATTCTTTGGCAATAGCGGCCACAATCGGAGCGGCGCCGGAGCCTGTGCCTCCGCCCAAACCACAGGTTATAAAAACCATATCCGCATCTTTGACAATATCTCTTATTTCGTTTTGAGTTTCTTCAGCGGCTTTTCTGCCCAGCTCCGGATCCATCCCAGCGCCCAAACCACGGGTAACTGTTTTGCCAATATGCAATTTCTGCGGCGCCGAACTGTGGTGCAATGCCTGCACATCGGTATTCATGGTAATAAAATCCACCCCGCGGATACGGCTGCTGATCATACGATTTACCGCCGACCCGCCGGACCCGCCAACACCTATTACCTTTAATTTGGCAAATGTTTCTATGTCTGGTTTTACTTGGGGCATATTTTTAAAATTTAATGGGATTAAATTTTGCAATCAGCAATCGGACTTCGGACTTCTGCTTGTGACTGAAGTCTAAAGACTGACGGCTGAAGTCCAATTGTGTTGAACACAAAATGTATTCAATGTGTTTTTAAACAAAATAACGGAGTGGCCTCCGCTATATAGTTTATCGTTTATACTTTTTACTGTCAAGAAATTGTCAATACCTACTTGTTCTATTAAGGTATCAATGATTTGAATATTCTTTTTATAAAATCCATAGCCCTACCCATGCCGCTAAAACTTACCGACAAACGCGCGCCGCCGCGGCGCGCGCCACTGCTTTGCATAGCGCTCCCCCATTTTACCAGCCCAACGGCAACGCCAAAACCAAGATCGTTTACTTTGTCTGTGACACTGACAACATTAAGAGGATAGCCCAAATTTGCCGGCAAACGCAAAACTTTTTTTGCCAGATCCACCAAACCTGGAAGTTTGGCGCCGGCGCCGGTAAACACCGCGCCAGCCGGCAACAAACCGGAACGTTGTATTTTGCGTAGCTCATCATCAACTTTTTGCAAAACTTCTTCAACGCGAGCGGAAATTATTTCACTCAAATATTTCTTTTTTACCATTTCGTGCTCGCCGGCTCCCAAATCAAACAGGTCTATTTCATCTTTTTTGGAAATTAAATCCGGTTTGCATTCGCCATATTCCAATTTGACGCGCTCGGCAATATCAACAGACGTTCGCAGTCCAATGGCGATATCGTTTGTAATATGTTCCGAACCAATTGGCAAAATAGCCGTATGCAAAAGTTCGCCCTCTTCAAAAACCGCTAAACTAACGGTGGACCCGCCAAAATTTACCACCGCTACTCCTAATTCTTTCTGCCGTTTGGTAATAACGGTTTCCGACGCGGCCAAGATGGACAAAACCAAATCTTCTATGTCTAAACCGGCGCGATAAACAGCTTTGGTAAGATTTTTTATCTGCGAAGAAGACCCCAAAATTATCTGCGTGTCCACTTCCAGGCGCACGCCAGTCATAGAAGTTGGATCTTTGATGCCGGTTTGCCCATCTACGGTGAAGTGTTTTGGTAAAACATGCAGAACTTCATAATTTAAAGGCGTGGCAATAGAGCGGGCCGCTTCTACGGCGCGGGACACATCTTCTTCCGTGATTTCGCTGTTGGCTTTGCTGACCGCCACTACTCCTTTGCTTATTTGGGATAAAATATGCAAGCCGGAAATTCCAACCCAGACGCTGTCTATTGGCACGCCCACCATTCGTTCCACTCTTTCCAAACACGCGGAAACAGACGATACCACGTCTTCTATACTATTGATAACGCCTTTGTGTACGCCTTCCGAAGAATGTTCGGCCGCGCCCAAAATTTGCAATTCAATATTGCCGTTTTCTTTTCCAGTTACTTGCCCCACGGCCATACGCACAAAGTTGGATCCGATGTCCAGACCGCTGATCAATTGTCCTTGGCCATTTTTCATAAAGAAGATTACGCGAATTTTTAGCTAACTACACGGATTTGTCATCTTAAACAAGATCTTGCTGTCATTGCGAGGAGCCGTAGCGACGCGGCAATCCCACTGTTAACACTACCGGACTA
>CAYIHE010000049.1:0-4106 GCA_964363145.1 uncultured Gammaproteobacteria bacterium
CGGCATGGCCAATCCAAAGACTTGCAAGGCAGTAACCGGCCGGGTGGAAGTATGCAACAGTAAATATGGCAACAATGGCTGGTTGGGAATTGCTTCAATCTGGGCCAGCGGAAGTCATATTACGAAATCCGCCGTTAAGCTTAATGACACATATTTTAATACTCCAAAATATAACACTTCGGCTTGGAGACGATTTGTGATGTGCCAGGAAGTTGGACATGCGTTTGGGCTAGATCATCAGGATGAAGTGTTTGATAATCCGAACATGGGCACTTGTATGGATTATACTAATGATCCGGATGGTACTATTGCCAGCCAGCCGGATAATCAATATCCAAATACCCATGATTATGAACAGTTGAGCACCATTTACGCGCATTTTGACGCGGGTACCACAATTGCAAGCAGTTTGCCAGGCGGCAGTTCCGGTGCAGTGGCCGGCGAAGAATCAGCCGATGAAGACACTGACAATCACTCGGACTTTGGCCAAGCCAAGCGCTATGACCAAAAAGGACGCGCCTCTATGTACGAAAAAGATTTGGGCAAAGGAAAGAAATTATTCACCTTTGTTATCTGGGCTGATTAAGCAGAAAGTATTATTAGTTTACAAAAAAATCCCTTCCGCAAAAACGGAGGGGATTTTTTTGTAAACTTTTATACCAGTGTTTTTTCTCCCTCTCTCTTTTTCATGCCGGACATTGGCAGGATAAAATAGAAAGTCGTGCCTTTGTTTTCTTCGGACTCAAACCAAATTTTTCCTCCGGAAATATCAATGATAGATTTTACGATATAAAGGCCCAGACCAGTGCCGTTTGTATCTTTGCTTCTGACATTATCGGCGCGAAAGAGTTTGTTGAATATTTTATCCTGTTGATTTTTTGGTATGCCATAGCCGGTATCGGTAACGCTAAACAAGACATTTTTATTTTTTTCATCCAAAGAAATGGAAAATTCTATAATGCCTTCCGCCGGAGTATATTTTACCGCGTTGGACAAAAGATTTTGAAACACCATTCGTAAAAGTTTGGGATCCGCGTTTATTTTTGGCAAATCAGCGTCAAAATTATTGCTAAACTTTAATTTTCTCTGTTCAATTTGCGGCCTAAGTTCGTCTGTCACGCTTTGCGCCAGCGCCACAATATCGGTCGGTTCCGGCTCTATCATAAATGTGCCTAAATCCAACCTGGAAACATTTAACAGCGAATCCACCAGCTCCACCATGCGCCGATCGCTTTGATACACAATGGTTACATATTCCGCTTGTTTTTTATTTAATTTGCCAGCATTGCCGGCCAGAAGCATTTCCGTGTACCAGCTAATGGCCGTAAGCGGAGTGCGCAATTGGTGCGAGGCCAAGGACACAAATTCGGTTTTAACTTTGTCAATGCTTTTTTCTTTAGTAATATCGCGTTCAATGCCGACAAAAAATATTATTTTTCCATCTTTATTCAGGACCGGAGAAATGTTGATGTGCGCCTGGTATTCCTGGCCATTTTTTCGCCTATTGGCTATTTCTCCTATAAATACTTTTTTATTTGTTTGAATAGTATTCCAAAGATTAGCATAAAAATTTTTGTCCATGGGTTTTTTCCAAAGTTTGCCGACTTTTTTACCCAAGACTTCTTTTAGCTCGTAGCCGGTAATTCTCTCCAGCGCTTTATTTCCATAAATTATTATTCCTTCCTGGTCCGTAATAATAACCTGGTTGGAACTGCTATCTACGGCCAGTTTAAATTTTAGCAAATCACTTGCCAGACTCTCTGATTTTTTATTAATAATAATTGCGAACCAAACACCTGATCCCAGGATTATTATGTTTATCATTAGCAGAACCAACAGAATAAGATGTAGCGTCCTTTGTTTTTCATCGGTTATTTTAACGTAAGCTTTTACCACGGCGTCATTTTTTTGGAGCATTTCCAAAGCGTTTTTTTCAATAAAATCCAAAGCATTGGCTACCGCGGGATTTATTACGCCATTAATATAGGTTGGTTCATTGGCAATAATTTCGCCGCTTTCTTTATATTTTAGCCATAAGTTTTCTGCTTCTTTGGCAAGCGGCAAAATTTTGGCTGGTGATGGCGGTAAAATTTGACCGTGGTCAATGCCCGGCGCCGCGCCGCCGTTTTTTAGCGCGTAAAAAGATGTGTTGTGCAGAGCGATAATTTCTTGGAGTGTGATTTTAGCCGCCTCATTGCCATGTATTATTTGTTCAGCGTAAAAGCCCAATTGTTGGGAAAGCATTCGGTTTCTTCCGGCCGCGTCAACAGTGGCTCCATCCAAATCGCGTGTATTATTAAAATAGCGAATGGCAAAAAAATTGGCTAAGGCCAAAATGATAAATAAAAAAAAGATGATTTTTAGTTTTTGTTCAACTGAAACTTTTTTCATGCATGTATGATATCACATAAACGATAAAAATTTAAATCCCCAAATCCTTTATATCCTGTTCATATTTGGCGGTGAGCGTTAAAACATTGTCTCCATAAAAGCGATATTTTGTATTAGTGCCGCCGGAAAAATAACGCATAGCCGCTTTCCATTGTCCGTCTTTAGTGCTGTCGGCGCCGTTATTTTTAAGCAGAAGCGCCGCGGCCATAAAAGCGTCGCGAATGTCCCAGGGGTCGGCCGGACTTTTGCCGGTAATGGTAGAAACTTTGGCTTTGTATCCCATCCAGGTGGAAGGAATAAATTGCGCCGGTCCCATGGCGCCGCCCCAGCCAACGCGCTTGCCTTTTTTGTCGCGCATTGGGCAAGAAACAGGAGTAATATCCGGATCGCGGCCCAGTTCTTTTGTAATAGCTATAAACGGTTCTTGGTCGCGGTCCGGCTTCATTATTTCTTTCCAGCTTTTTTCCGGCGGATCGCCCGGGCGGTTGCAAGTGCCGACATTTTTTCCCAAGTTTGATTCTTGGGTAAGAATAGCCAGCAAAAACGCCACGGGCACGTCGGTTTGTTGGTTGGCTAGTTGGGCAATGGCTATTGCCTGGCCAAAATTTATTTGCGTTCCCACGCCCAAAAGTTCGTAAATGCGGCTTTTTATTTCCGCGGCGCGTTTTTTGCTGTCTTGCAAAAGATTTTGATAGGCGGTTTCCAGCCCTTGAGTTTCTTTTAACAGCTGTGTTTGTTCCCCGAGCTTTCCTTGCAGGGCGCCTTGTTGGACATTGGCCACGTTAAGCAGTTCACGCGCGTCATCTTGCTGATTTTCATAAGTTGTTTGTTGCGCGGCTAGTTCTTTTTGCAGGATTTTTGATTCCTGAACAAGAGCGTTTATAGCCGCGGATAATTTTTTATAATTTTCTATTTCAATAAATGTCCGGCTTATTCCTCCGTCAATAAAAAGACGCAACAGCCATAGTTCTTGATTTTTTTGATAAAAAAGACGGATAAGTTTTGCCAAGTCTGTTTTTAATCGCGCGATTTTGATTTTATTGGCGCTGATGGATTGCGCTGTTAAGGACAATTTTTTGTCCAACTCATTAATTTTTAGGCCGGTTGCTTTTATTTGCAGGCGCAGTTTCGCTTGCTCGTTTTTTAATTGCTTGATTTTATTGTTTAAAGTCTTTTTTTCTCCTTTGGTGGCGGTTAGTTGTTGTTCCAGTTCTGTAATTTGGGTTTCTATGGCTTGCAGTTCTTTTTCCAGCTGTTGCTGGGCGGCCAAATCCGGCGCGGCGGTAGTTGGTTTGGGTAAAATTAAACCAATAAGCAGTATTATGATAATATATTTTTTCATAGCTAGGGTAGCGTATCAATTTTTATTGTATTTTTCAACCCAGCATGTCGGTAGGCAACTTATCCACAGCCCATTTTACCGAAGCTTATTTTTTGGTATAATAGTAACAACGTTAATTTATTCATTTATTTTTAAAGCTTATGTTAAAGCTTAAGAATGTTCTCAAATGGAGCGCCTTGTCGCTGGCTTTGAGTTTTATCATAGTATTTTCGGCGCGAGCGCAGACTGCTACCACTACTGATCCGCAAGCATCTTGTACTGGCGGTGGAGGAAAATGGTGTATAAATTCAGGTGGAAGCATGTCTGGTTCTGGTTATTGTTCTTATTCCACTAGCCCTTGTCCTGCCTATGATTCGGCCAGCTGTTCGGCGCA
>CAYIHE010000049.1:4206-6379 GCA_964363145.1 uncultured Gammaproteobacteria bacterium
GTTCTTATTCCACTAGCCCTTGTCCTGCCTATGATTCGGCCAGCTGTTCGGCGCAGAGCGGAGAATGGTGCGCTTATAGCGGTGGTACGGGCGGTTATTGCAATAGCGTTATAGGAACTTGTCCTGTAAACGACGAACCCACCTGTACGGCAAAATCAAGAAAATGGTGCGTTGGTACTAGCGGCGGTATGGGGTGGTGCGCGACCGTTGGCACTAATTGTCCCGCCAATGATGCGGCCAGTTGCGCCACGCAAAGCGGTGAGTGGTGCGTTTCAAGTTATGGCGGAACCGGTTGGTGCAGTACTACGCCCGGAAGTTGCCCGATAAACGACAAAGCTACCTGTGAATCAAAAAGCCGAACATGGTGTGTTGATACTTATAGTAGTTGGTGCGCTATGACCGGCAGTGTTTGCCCTGGCACCGCAGTTACTTCTTCTCCAATTTATACTCCTCCTCCAGCCACATTTTCTTGGCCAAACACTGAAAGCGATTGTACAAAATATTTGGGCGTGTGGTGCAAAAGTACCGCCACTTACGCATCAACATATACAATGCCAGGTAGTTGTATGATGGCTGGACAGACTTGTTGGGTATCTCCTCCGGTTGGGAAAATGAGTTGTTGGGATGGTTCTTATGTAGATAATTATTCCAGCTGTCCGGTTACCCCCACTTCCAAGACCGATTGTGAAACCAAAGGATATAAATGGTGTGATTCATCGGCATCTACCTATACTACTTATAGCTCTAGCTGGTGTACTGGCAAAACATATAATTGCCCCACTTATCCGCCGTCTGGAAAAATGTCCTGTCCGGATGGCGTAACTTTTGCCGCCACTTTGAATGAATGTCCGACAGCGCAAACAAGTCCGATTTTACCCACCACTAAAACTTGTCCAGATGGCAAGGTGGTAGATGTTGGCGCGTCTTGCCCAGTGACTTATAAAGTTTGTCCGGATGGTTCAAAAGTAGAAACCACAGTAAATTGCCCGGAAAAAACCGACGATCAAACCACCGTCTGTCTTAGCAAAGGCGGAAAATGGTGCTTGGATCAATCTGGCAGTACCGGTTATTGCGTGGCGCAAGGCGAGTGCAAGGTATATGATGACGGGAAAACTCTTGATGCAAAACAGACAAGATTCGTGGAAATGACCAAGAAAGAATATTTAAGAAGATTGGAATCCATTGAAAAAACTTTGAAACGATTAGGCGATCAGGAATCGTTGGCCAAAGTCGCGGCTTTGAAAGAAAAGATAGGGTCTTTACCGATGGATAGTTCCGTTTTTGACGCTTTGGAAGCGATTAAAGACGACATTATGACATTGAGTGAAGTGAAAGATGATTTAATCGCCAAAAAAGGCGAAGTGGAAATGTCAGAACGAGATCGCGCTATGCAAGAACGAGCTTTAAGACAGATGAAATTAGGCATTGCTTCGTTTGTGAAGCAGTTGAACAGAATTAAAGTCAAAATGGACAGATTGGAAAAACAGGGCTTTGTAATTCCTTCTACCCTGAAAGAATTGATTGCGCAAAGTCGGGAATTGGTGGTTAAAATAAAAGAAGCCAAAACTCCGGAAGAGGCATTTGATGCCGGCAACGCCTTTGCGGATGTAAGCGAAGACCTAAATTTGTGGATGCCTCGATTGGAACAATTGTCGCGTATTAGTCAGTTCTCTAAAATGATTCAGGCCGAAATAAACAAACGGGAAGCGGCCTACAAGCGAGTGGTGGCTTTGGTAAAGAGATTAAAACTTGATTTGGAAGAGTATGCCGGCGAAGTTAGGACCATGCTGGACGCGGTAAAAGAAACTAACAGCCAGCTAAAAACCCGGGAATGGAGCGACGAAGAACCATTTGATTTTGTGCAGGAACAAATAGTAGATAAATTGCTGGACGTGGACGACAAGATTGCCTTTATTACCAATTTGGCCAATATGCGCGGTTCGGTTAACAAGATCTCGGCAAAAATCAATACTTATAATGCCAGAATCGCCCGCTTGGTCAGACAAAAGAAAGATGTTACCGAGCTAAAAGATTTGGTGGATAATTTGAAAGAAGTTCAGGCCGAATTAAAGACGTTGGCGGCACAAAAATTGGCGGACTTGGATGTTGCTAATGTAATGGAAAAATTCGCCGCGGCGGAAACGTTAATGGAAGAAATTGATGACCTATTAAA
>CAYIHE010000050.1:0-6365 GCA_964363145.1 uncultured Gammaproteobacteria bacterium
GCGTTTGCAAAGGAACATCTTAAAACTACCTCAAAAACCGACTTTTGTCAAGATGAAAACTTTATGTTATGATTAAGTCTAAATATGCCCAAAAAAATCATCACTTTTGTTATATTAAGCGGCCTGTTTTTATCGTTGCCTTTAACTGCTTTGACACAAACGCAATTTGACCCTCAATTTATAATTTCCGATGAAGAAATGCAAAGCACGGCAAATTGGACTTCGGATGATATTCAAAAATTTCTGCAGGAAAAAGGCAGTTACCTGGCCACCCTATCCACCGCGGACCTTGATAGCCAAATCAAAACCGCCGCGGAAATTATTTATGATACCGCAATCCGTTATCAAATTAATCCTAAATTTTTGCTGGTTACTTTGCAAAAAGAACAAAGCTTAATTACCGACGACACGCCAACCCAAAAACAACTGGATTGGGCCACTGGTTATGGCGTTTGCGACAGCTGTGATTTAAATAGCGATAATCTTTTAAAATATAAAGGTTTTGGCAAGCAAGTGGACAATGCCGCTGGCCTGATTCGCTGGTACTACAACAACACCGACAAATCTTTCGTCAAGAAAAAAGATCAAAATACTACGATAGATAATCAAATAATTATTCCCCAAAGCTGGGCTACTGCTTTTTTATATACCTACACCCCGCACATACACGGCAACAAAAATTTCTGGCGAATTTGGAACACATGGTTCAGCCAAATTTATCCCAATGGCACCTTGTTAAAATCCGCTTCTAGCAGTGAAGTGTGGCTGGTGCAAAATAAAATCAAACGTAAATTCAAAAATCAAGCAACGCTTCTTAGCCGCGCCGATCCAAAAATGATTGTGACAGTCCAAGAAACCGAATTAAGCAACTACCAAACCGGACAAGAAATTTCTTTCCCCAATTATTCTATTCTTAAAAACAACGCCGATTTTTATCTTTTAGACTACGACAGCTTGCGGCCGTTTGCTTCCGAAGAAGTGGTGAAAAAAATCGGTTATCATCCGGATGAATACATAGAAATATCTTCGGCTGATATTGTTGGCTATCCTTTTGGCGATATTATCACCGCTTCCACCACGGCTCCGCGCGGCCTTATTTATCAAATTACAGACTTAAATAATTCTTATTACCTGTTAAAAGACAATGTTTTATATCCGATTGTGGACAAAAATATTATCGCCATCAATTACAAAGATTTGGCAATAGAAAAACATAAAAAAAATGACATAAAAAATTTACCGGTGGCTGATTTGCCAATAAATTTCAAAGACGGCACGCTCCTGCGAGTGGCCGATAGCAATAATGTCTATGTGATTGAGGACGGCAAAAAACGGCTGGTCGCCGACACGGAAACCTTTGCCGCTTTGGGATACAAAAGAACCAACGTTGTAGCCATAAATTCGCTAACCGCCATAAATATTCTAAACGGCGAACCTATTTTTATCAACGGCAGTCTTATTTCTTCGCGCAACAAATATCTGGGCGACAGCGCCATAAAAGTAGACGATATTTTTGGCGCCGCTACCCCGGCTTATTTAGTGGCAGAATATCCCAGCGGCCGGATTATTTCCGGAAAAAATATAGACAAACCGCGATCCGCCGCTTCCGTGGTAAAATTACTCGTGGCCTATGAAGCTTTAAACCAGGATTTTAATCTGGCCAAATCATCCGTTTACTCCAAAGCCAAAAACAGCGCCAAAGGCAATGCCCTGCCCCTGCGCAATGGCGCTAAAATTAAAAATGCCGATCTGTTTACCGCCATGCTGGTCGGTTCCGCCAACAACGCGGCGCGCCTTATCGCCCAATCAAGCGGGCTGGCGGAAAAAACTTTTATCGCGCAAATAAATCAAAGATTGGAAAACTGGGGCGCGGACGACACCAAAATTGTGGATGTTTCCGGAATGGACGCGGGCAACAAATCCACTCCGCGCAATATGTTAAAAATATTTACCCGCATTTTGGAAAATCCCAACATTAAAAACGCCATAGCCAAAGACAAATTTACTTTCCAAGAACTGCCAGTCGTCAAAACCAAAGCCGCCAAACACACGGTAACAAATCCAAGCCAGTCAGTTTCCACTGCCAACAAAAATTATAAAATTCTCGCCAGCAAAACCGGCTACACCGATGAAGCCGGCGCGGTAACGTTAATGCTGATTGAATCAAAAAAACCGAAAAAGCAATATACCGTCATTACTATGGGCGGAAAAGATACTAAAAATGAAGAAGCAAATAAAATCGCCAAATGGATTTCTACCGGCGATGTAAAACTTACAAATAATTAAAAAATTGTTGTCATTGCGAGTACCCCTCGGGGCATAAACTCCGCGAAGCAATCCCACAATACTAACAGTGCCAACAATTGGATTGCCGCGTCGCTACGGCTCCTCGCAATGACAACTAGCCGCTTAATTCATAAATCATAATTCTTAAATCATAAATTGTATATGTCCCTCGTATTCGCCGCAATTTCTCCCCACCCTCCCCTGCTTATTCCAGCTATTGGAAAACAGGCGGCCAAAAAAATAGCAAAAACAAAAACAGCGCTGGAACAAATGGAAAAAGATTTGTATATCGCTCGTCCGGAAATTTTAATCGTCATTTCCCCGCACGGCAGTTACTTTCAAGACGCCTTTACTCTTAACGTCAGTCCAAAATACGAAACTGATTTGCGGGAATTTGGAGATTTAAGCACAAAAATAAACTTCTCTGGCGAACAACATCTCTCCACTATGATTCGCGAAGGCGCTAGAAAAGAAAAAATCTCAACGACCATGATCAGCGAACCGCGGCTGGATTATGGCGCTTCCATCCCGCTTGTCCACCTTACGAAACACTTAAAAAATGTGAAAATAATTCAAATCGGTTTCTGCGACTTGGACTGGAAAACACACGTGGCTTTTGGCGCTATAATCAAAGAAAAAATTTCCGAAATGAACAAACGGGTTGCAATTATCGCTTCCGGAGATTTATCGCACGCCTTGATTACTGACGCGCCGGCTGGATACAATCCGGCTGGGCCGAAATTTGATCAAAAAATTCAAGAACTGCTTTCGGAAAATAATTTGGCCGGCATGCTGCAGTTGGATAAAAAACTCGTCACCGACGCGTCTGAATGTGGTTTTAGGTCTTTCCTGATTTTAATGGGTATTTTGCACGACACGCGCCACACTTACAAACTTTACGCCTATGAAGGGCCGTTTGGCGTGGGTTATCTTACGGCGAATTTCGCCTTGTCTCCTTAATTATAATCCCCTCCTTGGAAAGGAGGGGATGCCGAACGACAATATACTTTGATATGATCATACAAATAATTCCGGCCAAAAGAATGCCGCTGTCATTGCCTTTTTTGGATTATTCCGCGCCGGCGGAATTAAAAAATAAAATTAAAATCGGCCAGCTCGTAAAAATTCCTTTCCGCGACAAGGAAGAATTTGGCGTAGTTTGCGCTATCAACCAATCTATTTCGAAAAAAACCGTTAAAACCAAACCAATAAAAGAAATAGTTTTCCCAAAACCACTGCTAAGCAAACCACAGCTTGATTTTATCAACGAAATTTCCGAGCTTTATCATGTTTCCGCCGGCTTCCTGCTCAAGGGAAACCTTCTGCCTTTGCAAAAAAGAAAACTATCCCGCCAAAGCCACCGCCATGGCGGGGTAGGCGGGATCATCGATTTTGTTGCGAAGCATAAAACTTCGATAAAATCGAGAAAAAAAACGCCTCCAACAAAACCAACTGTTTTTATTTATAAAAATAACCAGGAAAAAGAAAATTTTATTTTAAAAATTTTGGAGGCCAAAGATGGACAGACCTTTATTTTAGTTCCTGAACTCGCGTCCGTTTCCAAAATAGAAAATTTATTGCCAAAAAATATCCTAAAACAAACCGTGGCCATTACCAGCGAACTTAGCGACAAAGAATTATTTGCCAAGTGGCTGGATATTTGGTCAGGAGAAAAAAAGATAATCATCGGCACCCGCCGCGCTTTATTTTTGCCATGGCAAAACTTAAAAAATATTATTTTAGATGATGAAGCCAACCCAAATCATAAAAGCTGGGATATGGCGCCGCGTCTGCACGCGCGCGACGGCGCCATTTTTTTGGCCAAACATCATAGCGCCAAACTTTTTTTACTGGCGCACACGCCGGCGGTGGAAACATATTTTTTCGCGCAGAAAAAAGTTTATGCTGATAAAAATTTAAATTTAAAATCGTTAAATAAACATCCTGAAATTATTGATATGCGCGCCGAACGGCGCGGCAAAAATTACAGCTTACTCAGCGTTGATTTGCTAAAAAAATTCCAGACCGTAAAAGACGGCGACATTTTCTTCTTTCTCAATCGCCGTGGCACCGCCGGTTATGTTGGCTGCCGGGATTGCGGTCATGTTTCAAAATGCCCCAACTGTTATTTATCATTAAATTTTCATCAAAGTTACAATCTACTCACCTGCCATTACTGCAAATACTCTGAAGCAATGTCGCAAATTTGCCAAAAATGCCGCGGCATTAATATGGCCATGTACGGCGCCGGCACCCAGCTGGCCGAAGAATTGATAAAAAAAATTTTGCCCCCAAACGACCAGCGCGCCGTAATCAGAATAGACAGCGATGAAAATGATTTGAAAAAATTAAACGGTGAGAATCCTAAAATAATTATCGGCACCCAGCTGGCCTGGTCGCGGATAAATTGGCAAAAAATAAAACTGTTCGCTTTTTTGGACGCGGACGCGCCGCTTTTTATTCCGGAATATAAAATTATAGAAAATCTTTGGCAACAACTGCGCGACGCGCAATTTAATCTGCCCGACACGGCCGAACTTGTTATCCAAACCGGACATCCGGAACATTTAGTTTTTCAATCTTTATTTAATCCGGAAAATTTCTACGCGCAACAATTGGCCGAACGGCAAATGCTCGGCTACCCTCCTTTCCGTTTTTTGTTAAAATTATTCCACGGACAAATAAATTCTATTGCCGCGAAAAAAGAAGCGGAAATACTTGCCAAAAAACTGCAAATCTTGACGAAAAACGATAAAAACATTACAATAAGCGATCCGCTGGAAACATCGCCGCAGAGGCACGCGGGGCAATACTGGCAGGTAATTTTAGCCAAAATTAAATACGCGACCTACAAACAAAGCATCCGATTTTTGCTGGCGAACGCGCCGGAAAATTGGAAAGCCGACCCAAATCCAAATTCTATTTTAACTCTCTCTTAATTTTATGATTCTAAATATTACCACCGAACCCAGCCCTCTTTTGCACCAAGTTTCCAAAAATCTAACTAAAGAGGAAATAAGGTCAAAAAAAATAAATGGCTTTATTAAAGACCTGACAGAAACCATGTATGCCAAAGATGGAGTTGGCATTGCGTCTGTGCAGGTTGGAAATCCTATTCAGTTATGCATAATCGCCAAAAATTTTACTCCGGAAAAAATAAGTGATCTTGTTTTAATTAACCCCACATTTATTAAAGCCTCTATTTTGCGGTCATGGGACGAAGAGGGGTGTCTTTCGGTGCTGAACATGTATGGATCAGTAAGACGATTTAAAAAAATAAAAGTATCGGCTTTAAATATTAAAGGTAAAAAAATAGAATTTACGGCCACTGAATTTTTTGCCAGAATTATTCAACATGAGATTGATCACTTAAACGGAGTTTTGTTTATTGAGAAAGCAAAGAAAATGCACGAATATGTCAAAAATTAAAACTGCTTTCTTCGGCACACAGGATTTTGCCGCCACTATTTTACAAGGATTGATAGACAGCGATATTGTTTCGGTTGAAGTGGTTTTTACCCAGCCAGACAGAAAAACCGGACGCAAACAAATTGTGGAAGAATCGCCGGTAAAAAAACTGGCCAAAAAATATAATATTCCGGTTGAACAACCAGAGTCGCTGAAAGACTTCAGACTTCAGACTTCGGACTTCGGACTAGCAATTGTTGCGCAATACGGATTGATCATTCCAAAAGTTGTCCTAAATTTATTTCCTCGAGGTGCAATCAACGTGCACGGCTCGCTTTTACCAAAATACCGGGGCGCCTCCCCTATTCAAATGGCCATTGTAAACGGAGAAAAAGAAACCGGAGTGACTATTATGTTGATGGATGAAAAGATGGATCATGGGCCGATTTTATCTCAAGCTAAACTAAAAATAGATACGGACGATACTTATACCACTCTAGCCCATAAAATGGCCGCGGAAGGCCTTATTTTGCTTTTAAACACTCTTCCGGAGTGGTTAAATGGCAAGATTGAGCCACGAGAACAGACGCACGAACAAGCAACTTTTACAAAATTATTAACCAAAGAAGACGGGCTGATTGATTTTAATAAAACCAACGAGGAAATATACA
>CAYIHE010000051.1:0-5980 GCA_964363145.1 uncultured Gammaproteobacteria bacterium
TGGAAAAATTCGCCGCGGCGGAAACGTTAATGGAAGAAATTGATGACCTATTAAAGATAACCGCGCCAACAGCTTTGGAAAAAGCTTTGCGCGGCGGGTTAAAGGTAGAAAAAATTGAAACTCCGGAAATGGAAAAGCAAGTTATCCGCGCTTACCGAGTGGCCACATTTTTCCGCAGAGCTCCACAGCAGATGGCGGAATACGCCATCGGTGTCAAGGAAGCGTTAAACAAATGGCGAAATCGTCTGGCTCTTGACTAGTAATTAAATAAACAAAAAACTCCCCTTACAAAAATTTGGGGAGTTTTTTGTTTTCCGTGTTATACTAGCCGATAGACAAAGTTCGGTCTTTTTGTTATATTAAAGCGGTAATTTAGCCACATATATGCCGAAAAAAATTAAAGCCGGACCAATGAAAACGGTTTTTGCGGGCACAATTTTTCAGGTTAAACAGCGCCGGATGGTTTTCCCCAATGGCCAGAAAAAACTTTTTGAATATTGCGTGCGTCCGGATTCGGTAACCATTTTGCCGTTTGACGCCAAAGGCAGATTGTTGCTGATTAAGGAGTATCGGCACGGATTTAAGCGCAATGTGTGGTTTTTGCCGGCTGGGCGCGTAGATAAAAGAGAAAGCCCTTTGCGGGCGGCTAAAAGAGAATTGCGCGAGGAAACGGGTTTTGGCGCCAGAATTTTTAAAAAAGTTTACCAAAAATCTCCCAGCAAAACTTTAATTTGGAATATTTATATTTACGCGGCCAAAGATTTATACCATGCTCCGCTTAGCGGAGACGAAGATTTCCCAATTAAAGTAGTGCCCACGCCTTTTAAAAAAGCTTTAAAAATGGCGCTAGACGGAACGATAGAAAACGAATTTATCGCTTTTCATATTATAAAGTTTGCTTACATGCTTAAGCATGGGCAGTTTAAATGGTAATTTTTATGAGCGAAGAAGAATATCCACAAGTCGTATTTTCGGAAAAAAATAATCGCGCGCAAGAGTTGTCGCGTCGAAGCGCGCAAAACAATGAGCGGACTGTTTTTTTGTCTGGCGAGATTCGTAAGTTGAAGTTGGCTCTTATTGAACAGCATGAGAAGGGCGGAGAAGAGAATGAAGAAAGTAAAATAATAAAAAGAAAAATTAAAGAGTTTAGAGCGGAAACAAACAGACTGCAAGCCGAAAATGAAGGGATGATTCAAGAACATAAAAATATATCTGGTAGCGATAGTATGGAAAATGATATGTTGTGGAAGATGAAACGACCGAGAGTGAAAAATTAAAACCAGAAACATGGAAATTTTAATCATTTTTTTATATTTTTGTTTTTTTTCTTGGCTGGCTTGGAAAAATTTTCGCCTGGCTTTGATTTTTTTTATCATTTTACTGCCTTCGTATTTAATTCGTTTTAAAATCGGGCCATTTCCTTCCACGGTTTTGGAACTGACATTTGGCTCTTTATTTTTTGTTTGGCTGGTAAAGTATAGCCGGCAGGATTGGAAAAAAATCTGGGCCATATCCAAAAAGCATGTCTGGTTTTTTGTGGCCTTGGATTTATTTTTTGTAGCTTCGGTGGTAAGTATTTTTGTCAGCGATATGTGGTGGTTTTCGCTGGGCGAGTGGCGCGCGTATTTTTTGGAACCGATGATTTTCTTTTTGATTTTGTTGGGACGTTCGTCATCCCCCTCTTACCAAGAGGGGGTAGGGGGAGTTGCCGGATCTGTGATTGTGCAAGCGGCCTCACTCACCCCTACCCCGCCCAAGCGGGGAATACTAACGGCCGCCGATTTAATTTGGGCGTTGGCGTTTTCTACCTTAAGTATCAGCATTTATGCGATTATCCAAAAATTTACCGGTTGGGGAATTGCCACGCCGCAGTGGGCCGAGGAATCTGGCCGGCGCGTAACCGCGTTTTTTACTTCGCCCAATGCAGTTGGTTTATATTTGGCGCCGGTATTGATGCTGACGGTATCTGTCATTGCGAGTACCCCTCGGGGCATAAACTCCGCGAAGCAATCTCATGGAACGGTGGAACGAACAGAGGGATTGCCGCGTCGCCCTGCTATAGCAGGACTTCTCGCAATGACAATATTCGCTGTGTTGGCCATTATTTTCACAAAATCGCAGGGCGCGTTAATCGGTTTAGGCGCCGGTATTTTAGTTTTTTTGTTTTTTTCCGGGTACAAAAAAATTGCCGCGGCAGTGGCGATTTTGGCGATAATTGTTGCTCTGGCCGTACCATCTATGCGGCAAGCAGTATTGTTTCAAGACACAGCCAACCAGAACCGTTTGCGGCTTTGGGGTTATACCCAGATATTTTTAACTCAATCGCCAAAGAATTTTGTTTTAGGCACGGGTGTGCGCCAATTTTTTCGTAAAGCGCAGAAGCCGTATTATGATAAAATAGTGATGGAAAGACTGATTTATCCGCATAATTTTTTTCTTAATTTTTGGACAGAGGTTGGGCTGATCGGTATGCTGGCTATGATGACAATTTTGGGGTATTCTTTTTTTCTGGCTTATAGAATTGGCAGACAAAACAAAATAATTAGTGCCGGTTTATTTGGCGCGCTAACGGTGTTACTAATACACGGTTTGGTGGATGTGCCATATTTTAAAAATGACTTAGCATTTTTATTTTGGGTTATAATCGTTCTGCCGTTTTATTTTGATCCAATTGTTCGCGCAACTGTCTCACACTCCCCAACCCCTCTCAAGAGGGGAATCGAAAATCCCTCCTGTAAGGAGGGCGAGGGAGGTGTGAGCTGCCGACCTGCCCGCTCTGCTTTGCAGAGCGAAGCGGGCGGGGAGCATAATCGCTTCATAATATCATGAAAATATTCGTTAAAGCCAAACCGAACGCGCCTGAAGAAAAGGTGGAAAAAATTGATGATACACATTTTTTGGTCTGCGTTCCAGAGCCGCCGGTAAATGGTTTGGCTAACAGGGGCATTGCCCGAGCCGTAGCGAAATATTTTAAGGTGGCGCAATCTAGAGTGATAATAAAAAAAGGATTTACCAATAAAAATAAGATAATTGAAATTGTTTAATTATTGTCATTCTGAATGAAATGAAGAATCTCTGTCCGGTTTGTCGAAACGATACTGACAGAGATCTTTCGTTACACTCAGGATGACAGCTGGTTTGTTAATTAATAATTACAATATGGACAAAGTATACGCAGATTCATTAAAACTGCACAAAAAATTTCACGGAAAATTGGAAATCAAAAGCAAAGTTCCGATAAGAAACAGGGCGGATTTGTCTTTGGCCTATACGCCTGGCGTGGCCGAAGTTTGCCACGTAATTGCCAAAGATAAAAGCTTGGCTAGAGAATATACAATGAAGAAAAATATGGTAGCCGTGGTTTCAGACGGTTCAGCAATTTTGGGTTTGGGAAATTTGGGGCCCGAGGCGGCTTTGCCTGTAATGGAGGGCAAAGCGATATTGTTTAAAGAATTTGCCGGCGTGGACGCTTTTCCCATTTGTTTGGACACGCAAGATACTGAGGAAATAATTAAAACCGTAAAATATTTGGCGCCGGTTTTTGGCGGGATAAATTTGGAAGATATTTCCGCGCCGCGCTGTTTTGAAATTGAAAACAGATTAAAAAAAGAACTATCTATTCCGGTAATGCACGATGATCAGCACGGCACAGCCGTGGTGGTTTTGGCGGCCATGATCAACGCGTTGAAATTGAAAAAATTAAATAAAGTCCAGGCCAAAGTAGTAATCAGCGGCGCCGGCGCGGCCGGCACGGCTGTGGCCAAGATGCTGGTTCACTATGGATTTAAGAATGTTTTTGTTTGTGACAGCAAAGGACTGATTCATGCCAATCGAACAGATTTGAACGAGCCGAAATTGGAACTGGCGCGGCTGACAAACGCCACGGCCAAGGCGGGCGCAAGTTTAAAAGATGTTTTAAAAAAAGCGGATGTGTTTATTGGAGTGAGCGGACCAAATATAATTAGCCGCGCCGAAGTAAAAACAATGAATGCGAAATCGGTGGTTTTGGCTATGGCCAATCCGGCGCCGGAAATTATGCCGGAAGAAGCCAAAGCCGGCGGCGCGTATATAGTGGCTACAGGCCGGTCGGATTTTCCCAATCAAATAAATAACGTGTTGGCTTTTCCGGGGATTTTTCGCGGCGCGTTGGATAACAAAGTAACGCAAATTACCGATGCCATGCTGGTAAAAGCGGCGGAGAATTTGGCTAAATACGTCAAAAATTTAACTTCGGAAAATATCCTACCTAATCCGCTGGATAAGGGGGTAGTGAAAGTAGTGGCCAAAGCGATAAAGTAATTTAGCACCCACCTGTCATTGCGAGGAGAAAAACGACGAAGCAATCCAAAAGTTTGGTAGTGTTTTCCGTGGGATTGCCGCGCTTCCTTTGGAAGCTCGCAATGACATTTTTAATTGGGAAGTTCCGGCCGCGCATCGTCATTTGAAACGCGACGGTTTTTTATCAGATAAACCATTCCAATAATAAAGAGCAGGGTGGAAGTTGCGGCCGAGACCATGCAATACAGGCAAATGGCTTTAATAATAAAAACTTGCAGAAAAATAAACCAGAGCGATGCCAGAAAACCAAAAATCGTCAGAGAGGCGGCCAGTTTTATTGCGAAAACTTTGCGTGTATCCAAATAGATAACGGTTAAAATTAAAACCGTCAGATAATAACCGGAGCCAAGCAGCGCGACTGGCACGCCAAAAATTGTGGCAAATTGGCTGTTGGTAACTTGTTCACAACCCTGCAAAATGGCGCAGGGGATAGGCGTGCCCAGAAAATGTTTTACAGTAAGATAAGTGGCGTCGGCAAAACCAATGGCGCTAAAAATTAAAAAACAAAATGGCAGCCACTTAGGAATTGCGGCCTGCCTGCCTCGACCACCATCAGATGGCACGGCCGGCTTGTTCAATGATGCTTCTAAATTCGTCATAATTTCGAGGGTTTTGTATTTTTTTATCGTTGACAAAAAAGGTTGGCGTGCCATTTATATCGCGGCCGCCGGATTGATAATCTTTTTCTATTTTTGTTTTTGTTTCCGAGGAATCGTAATCGATTTTAAATTTTTCTATATCCAATCCCAAAGCCAAGGCATATCCCAAAAAAGCTTCTTTAGAGGTTCTTGATTCGGCCCAATTTTGTTGATTATCAAACAGCATATCATGCATTTCCCAAAATTTTCCTTGCTGGCCAGCGGCTTCGGATGCTTGGGCCGAAGTTCTGGCATTAGCATGCTGGGGCAAAGGAAAGTGCCGATAAACAAGAGAAACATTTGGAATATCTTGAATCAATTTTTTTACCATAGGGTAATAAGATCTACAGGCAGGGCATTGGAAGTCGCTGTATTCTATTATTACAATTTTCGCGTCTTTTAATGGCGCGCCTTTTATTTGTTCATTGTCCTCGGCCGCTTTTACATTACTGGCTACAAATTGCGCGCCGGAATTTTTAGACGCCAAGCCAACCATAATGGCAATGGTGCCGCCCACAAAAATGGTAATAAAAGACCAAAGCATGATGGTAGAAAATCTTTTTTTGCTTTCGGCTGAATTGCGCCCAACAAGTTTTTCCTGGCGGCGCAGTTCTCTACGTTGTTTTTTGGTTAGGTTTTGATCGGTGGAGTCCATAAAATTTTGATAAAGATTATTAATAATAGTGTAAAATCATCTAAAAGTCAACCTGCTAAAACGAAATTTATTTAATTTTTTCTAATAATCTCAAAGTTGCTTCCACCGATGGATTATCTGTATGTAATAATTTCACCCTACCATTGTAAGTATTCAAAATTGGCGTGATAAATTCATCCGCCCACGAAGGGGTGAATGTTACTACTCCATCAAAATCAATCACTATTTCTTCATTATTAGGTACAGATTGAAGTGTTGAAAGAAAAGCGCTGTAGGCCTCCCTGCCATCTTGCCTTGATGTTAAGGTTGTGCCAAATTTATTTAATTGGATAATCATAATGTTAAATTA
>CAYIHE010000052.1:0-5926 GCA_964363145.1 uncultured Gammaproteobacteria bacterium
TGATTATAAATCTTCTTTTGGTGGGGATTTTGGAAAGCATGATGGTGAAGAGGTATTAAAATCCTTTTACGCTTTTTGAGCGAGCAAATACTTTGTCTACCTTTTGTGCAGACCCCAGCACCAGATCCGCAAAGTGGCTCGGTGCGGGGCAGGCGCCAGGTAGAGCCCAAAGCTGGCGAGCGGTGGAAAGGCGCCTGTCATTGCGAGGAGGTCTTGGCGACCGACGAAGTAATCCCAAGGTTTGATAGTGCTAGCAAGGGGATTGTCCCGATCTCGAAGATCGCGGATCCCGTTCGCTACGGGGCCGCGTCGCTACGGCTCCTCGCAATGACATTCCTTTCCAATGCTCGCCCGACCGTCGACCGACGGACACTGTTGTCCAACGGTCGCTACCGAGCACATGCGAATACGACGTGTACTTGCCACGGTGATGGTGAACGGTTCCATTTGGAATTTGTCCTGCTGTTTAAGACCGCCTGTTAGAAACAGGCGGTTGAGTTCAGGACAAAAGAGAGACGGAGCCGATGGCAGTTCGAGACATAAGTCCATCGCCCGGCGCTTTTTGTTACTTTTTGGTGACAAAAAGTAAGAAGCAGTGCTTGTGCATACAAAAGGTAACAAGCGAGTTTTGTTACAAAAGGTGGAAGAATAATTTTGATTAAAAAAATAAAAAATGCCCGCATTCCTCTGGCGAGAAACACGGGACGTGCTGTGCTGAAATTACTTTACTTATTCACGAGCTCGGCAAGACGCTCCTTGCGTTGCTTCTCGGCAATGCGAGTCTTGCGTTGCTTGCGCAGACTATCGACGATGCGACTAGCGATAAAACATAGAAAACATCCAAGCACCGACCAACCGAGCGACGGGGGGTAGGATGTGATTTCCCACGCCCAAACCGTTGCGAGCAGTTCCGTAATTATGGCGGAAACACATGCCATAATAAGACACAAAAGAAAGAGCTTCGTCCCCGATACTTTACGAATAGTGCCATTAGACTCTATCATTCGGTTCCCAAAGACTTCCCAAAATACCATAATTATGATACCGAAGAGAAATGAAGTGAGCCGGTAATCCACAACTCTGAAGATCAAGCCAAAGATGACAATCAAAATGGCATAGCCAACACCAGCGACGACAGACCAACCGACGAACTTCTTCATGGCTTCCTCCTTGTAGAAATTTTTCTACTGTTCATTGTATATCACAATACAAACGAAAAGTCAAGGTCAAAAGTATTAAAAACCCGCCCAGACATTACGCCGGGGCGGGACAATGAATGTACAAACTTTACTTCCTTACCAATCCTCTTCGTGCGCCGGACACTCGCTGTGAATTTGACACAAAATTTTAATGTCAATTGGCGAGACGTCGTCAATCGGCGACGACCTCATTATCGACTTGCCGCCCTCCGGCGCGTTGTTGTGCCCATACCCAAGCGCGTGACCAAACTCATGAGCAAAAATACGCGTGGTTATATAAATCTTGCTATCAAATACTGTGGCCAAATCAGGGCTGTTTCTATAAGAATAACAAGCCGCTTTTTTCTCACCATCGTCTCGATCGCATAAACGGGTTTCCAGCCGCAAACTAATCGGCGTGTTCCTGGCGTTGCTAGGAATGTAATCGCGCGACTCAACAATAATAACTTGCGGGCGGGTCGGCTCGGCAAAATGCTTGAGCCAGTCGTTAACCCCATTCCTCACCGCCGCAACACGATCTTCCATGCAGCCGCGCGACAGATAGATTACCGAACCGACAAGTCCTTTTTCACAGCCAAAGAAAAAACTGGGATCAGTAATCAAATAGATGGGATAGCGCAAATCCATGTAATCCCGCGGATGCATATTTTGCAAACGAATCGGATACGACGAATCCACGCGCGGCTGTGAAGCGCAACCGCCCAGCCCCAAAAACAAAATAAAAAAGAGCGAGATTTTTCCACGACGCATGATTCTACCTCCATGAAACCCACGGGTATTTTATCATGATTTGACGATTGTGTTAATGCCGATAAAAAAACAAAACCCCGACGTTGCATCGGGGGGAAGAAAATGCGCAAACTAATACTTTAGTTCCCAATTTTTTTTCATGGCTTCCTCATACGCTTCAAGCGCGGCCTGGCCTTCTTCAAACGAGGACGACGGACAACGGAGCTCATCGTAAAAACTGCCTTCGCACCAAACATCATTGTAAGCAGGACATTCGTCGTGCATTTGGCAGAGAAGCGTAATGTCAACCGGCAGAACGTATGTTGGCACTGAATATGACATCACCGAACCGATTTCCTCCGGAGTGTCATCATGTTCGCGCCCAAACGCGTGGCCAAGCTCGTGAGCAAATACGCGGGCGGTTATATCTTTCCAACTTACAAATACGATCAGCGACTCATTCCTATACTTGTAATGATAGCAAGCCGCCGCGTTAAATGATTCACAGTAGTCTTTGCTAATCTGCAAATGAATAACAGTATTTGTCGCATCGACTGGGACATCGTCATGCGAAGGGACGATAAACACTCGCGGACGCATTGGTTCGTCAAAATGCTTGAACCAATTATTAACGCCTTTTCTTATCTGATACAGACGCCATTCCTTGCAGATTGCCGGACCTTTGATGTCTTTTTTACAGCCGGAGAAAAGGCTTGGGTCAGTAATCAGATAGATTGGACGGCGCAAATCTATATGCTGTTTGGGAATACATCCGCCCAACCACAAAAAGAAGATGAAAAAGAACGAGATTCTCTGTCCACGCATGGCGCTACCTCCAACATAACCTACGGGTATTTTGTCGTGGTTTAGTCATTTTGTCAATTTATAAAAAAATAAACCCGCCGAGACGTAGTGTCAGGGCGGGACAAAAAAATGTACAAATACTACTCGCAGACGATCTCGCCGGCCGCGCGCATGGCTTCGCCTTCTTCAAACGAGGACGACGGACAACGGAGCTCATCGTAAAAACTGCCTTCGCACCAAACATCATTGTAAGCAGGACATTCGTCGTGCATTTGGCAGAGAAGCGTAATGTCAACCGGCAGAACGTATGTTGGCACTAAATATGACACATCACCGAATACAACTGACTTTCGCCAGGACTTGGCGCGCCAGCGCTATACTTCGCTTGAGCTGGTAAATTTTTGTCGTTAACAAAAAAAACCATCCGCCGGACGCAATGTCGGGACAGATGGAAAGTTGGGAAAAATTACTAAATGCCTTGGGCTACTTGCCGAAGGCCAGCGCCGCGCCCACGAACGCGGGCATGTAGGCCATCATAATGGCCCACACGGTCATGAACTTCCTGTTGTCATCCATGAGCGTCTGCGTCATCTTCATAATGCGTCCTCCTTGTTGGTGGCGTTTGTATTTCTCCCAGAAGTTTGGTCGGGGTGATGTTACCCTCGTCTACAAGCCCGGGTAGAAGAGTTAAACTCTCTACCGGGCAAGGGCAATGACTCCCCGGCCAAATTAAATTGAAAGAACTAGTTATATAAAAAACGGATTTTAACATCAATAGTATAATATAAAATTAAGATTTTGTCAATAGGCGCGTAGGCGTCTTTTTTGCCTGTCGGCCTCTGTCATCCCCTCCTTTCCAAGGAGGGGCGACCCTTCAGGGTCGGGGGTGGTTGTCCCGATAGTGAATCGAGGATCCTCGACCGCGGTCGGGACCGTTGCTATTGATCTCGTCATTCGCGTCGCAATCTACGGCAACCACCACTGCCCCTCCTTGGAAAGGAGGGGATGCCGACCCTTGCCCTATGTCTTGTTCTGTGATAAAATATCACTACAAAAATGTTCCTAATTTAAAAAATTCGTTATTTTATGCCAATCAAGAGAGTAGTTAAAGGCCGCCTTCGTGAAACTCCGGCGAGCCAAGGAAGGATAACCGCAAAAGGCGGAAATCCGAAATCCGAAATCCGAAATCCGAAACAAATCCAAAATCCAAATTCTCAAAAAAATAAACCCGAACCCGCCAAGCCCAAAGCCCGCGTCTCCGATAAAGCCGACTCCAGTTACAGCGCCAAAAATATCACAGTGCTAGAAGGACTAGAGGCTGTTCGCAGACGTCCGGGCATGTATATAGGAAGCACGGGCCCGGTTGGCTTGCATCATCTTGTTTGGGAAGTGGTAGATAACTCCATTGACGAAGCAATGGCTGGTTTTTGCACTCAAATAGATGTCGCGCTTTTGCCGGATCATTATATAGAAGTAAAAGACAACGGCAGAGGCATACCGGTAGACATTCATCCGCAAATGGGCGTGAGCGCTTTAGAAGTGGTAATGACCAAACTGCACGCGGGCGGAAAATTTGACGCCGGCAGTTATAAAGTTTCCGGCGGTTTGCATGGCGTGGGCGTGTCGGTGGTAAACGCGCTGTCTTCATATACCAAAGCCGAAGTGCATCGCGACGGAAAAATCTGGATACAAGAATATAAAAATGGCGGCGTTCCGGTAAAAAAAACCCACCAAATCGGCGCGTGCAAAGATCGCGGCACTATCATTACCTTCCGCGCTGATACCACAATTTTTGAAACAATAGATTATGACTGGAAAACAATTATAGATCATATCCGCCAGATGGCATATCTTTCCAAAGGCATCCGCATTTCTATTACCGACAAAAGAGCGGGCGAAGAAAAAGCCGCGGACAAAACCGCCGTCCACTTCCCCCCGCCCGAACGAGCGGACTCGTCCGGTCGGGCAGGCAATCCCACCTATATCTTTTATTTTGAAGGCGGAATTGCTTCGTACGTGCGCCACTTAAATCAAAATAAAGAAGTCAAAAACGAAACTGTTTTTTATATAGAAAAAGAATACGAAGGAGTGAAGGTGGAAATCGCTTTGCAATACAGCGATGAATTTACCGAGTCTTTATTTGCTTTCACCAACAACATTTACAATCCCGAAGGCGGCACGCATGTGGCCGGTTTTCGCACCGCCCTTACCCGCAGTTTAAACACCTACGCGCGCAACAAAAATATCTTAAAAGAAAAAGATGGCAATCTGACCGGCGAAGATGTGCGCGAAGGTTTGAATTGCATACTTTCCATAAAAGTTACCGAACCGCAATTTGAAGGCCAGACAAAAGCCAAGCTGGGAAACACGGAAGTAAAAACCGCGGTGGAAGCCGTAATGAACGATGAGTTTTTAATATTTTTAGAAGAACATCCGCGCGATGCCGAAGGAATTGTGGGAAAATGTTTGCTCTCGGCCCGCGCCCGCAATGCCGCCAAACTTGCCCGCGACACAATTTTGCGCAAAGGCGCTTTGGAAGGATTTACTTTACCCGGCAAACTGGCTGACTGCAGTAGCCGACATGCCGAACTGACCGAGTTATTCCTGGTGGAGGGAGATTCCGCCGGAGGTTCGGCAAAACAAGGACGCGACCGAGAAATTCAGGCCATTTTGCCATTGCGCGGAAAAGTTTTAAATGTAGAACGCGCGCGCTTGGATAAAATTCTAACTAACAATGAATTAAAATCTCTTATCATCGCCATGGGCACCAACATCGGCGAGCAAATGGATATTTCCAAACTTCGATATCATCGGATTATTATTATGACCGATGCCGATGTGGACGGCGCGCATATCCGCACTCTTCTGCTTACTTTTTTCTATCGCTATTACCCAACGCTAATTACTGCCGGGCATATTTTAATTGCCCAGCCGCCGCTTTACAGTTTGAAATATGGCAAGAACATGAAGTATGCCTACAATGACGCAGAAAAAGAAAAAATCTTAAACGAAATCAAAAAAACGCCGTCCGTTAAAGGTAATTCCCCGCTATGGCGGGGTAGGGGTGGGTTGGCGTCGGACAAATCCTCCTCTTCCCAAGAGGAGGCAGGAGGAGTTGTCCCGATAGTGAATCGAGGATCCTCGACCGCGGTCGGGACCGAAGGTGTTGGCGAAATCCAAGGGCTGGAAATTAT
>CAYIHE010000053.1:0-5852 GCA_964363145.1 uncultured Gammaproteobacteria bacterium
GATTGGCCAGCACAGACCGAACAAGAGACTGGTCCCGGTTGAGAACCGGCACCCAGGTCTTGTGGGCGCTATGCGTGTACTTAATCCTAAAGTCATCAGCGGCCTTGCCGAACTTAAGCACATCCGGATGGTCAATATACTTAACCTTATACTGCTTACAGATTTCTCTGTACCTCTGTTCAAGACGCTTGACGAATGTGGCCGTCACAAACTGATGCGTCGGCCGAATCTTCTGCTCGCGATACATGTTGAGCTCTTCTTGGCTCTCCACGATCTTGGTTTCTACTTTCTTGAGCTCACGTTCCTGCTTATTGATTTGCGACTGCTTTTTTCTCTTCAATTTGAGCGTCGGCTTGTCGTTCTTGAACTCCTGCTTGAGTCTATTATGATCAGTGTTCAACTTCTTTTTTTCTCCAGCCAACGCCTTCAGAGCTGTACCAATCTGCGCCCGGCGATTGATCAATGCTTCCTTAAGAAGCTGCGACACGGTATACTGCGTGTCATCGTTGTCAACACAGAGCACCAGATGAGCATCGGGAAAACGCTTGCGCAACTCGGCCAAACGCTTGTCCAAAATCTTGTCGATTTGGATGTCCAGCATCGTTTGACTCTGTTCGTAATTAGGAACGTCCTCACTGGCCTTCTGGCACTCACTCTCGGTCATATGCCAAAACGTCAACAGAGTATTGAGAACTTCCGGGCGATCGAGACGCGTCAGGGCGCCGTCGATCACGAGCATCTTCTCATCCGGATCCTGCTGAATAAACTTGAGCAAGTTCTCGTAAGCAACCTCGTTGAAAAAATACGCATCATACGCCACTTCACTCAAGAAGTAGGCGCGCTGAACCTTCTTCCGTGTCGTCGTCATGATTGCACCGTCACCTTTCGTGTTTGTTGTTTAGGAAATTGTCAAAGAGCGGTCGCGTCGCTCTGTTCTGTTTGACTTCAGATTTCACGCCTCACAATTAAGGGTGAAATCTGAATTTATACTAACACAGCATTTTTTTCACTGCAATAGCTAAAACACGGCTGGGGATAACCCTTACTAATTTTGACCTTAACCGCAGTTATGTTATAATCAGTTTAAATATGAAACGTGTTTTCTCCGGCGTTCAGCCGACAAATAATTTACATTTGGGCAACTATCTTGGCGCCATAAAAAACTGGGTGGAACTTTCCTCCTCCGAAGATTGTATTTTTTGTATCGTTGATTTACACGCCATTACCGTAAAACAAGAACCAAAAATTTTGCGTCAAAATGTTTTAAATGTCGCCAAAACTTACTTGGCGCTTGGTATTGACCCAAACAAATCCACAATTTTCGCGCAATCGCATGTACCCCAACACGCCGAACTGGCCTGGATTTTAAATACCATTGCCAAACTGGCCGAGCTAGAACGGATGACTCAATTTAAAGATAAAGCCAAACAGCACAAAGAAAATATAAATATGGGTTTGTTTGGCTATCCGGTGCTGATGGCCGCGGATATTTTGCTCTACGATACCCAAGTGGTGCCGGTTGGCGAAGATCAGGCGCAACATGTGGAACTTGCGAGAGTTTTGGCGCGGCGTTTTAATACTACTTTCGGCAAAACTTTTGTGGAACCGGAGGCGTTAATAAAAAAAGAAGGAGCGCGCATTATGGGACTGGATGATCCGGCCAAAAAAATGAGCAAAAGCGCGGCCAGCCCAAATAATTATATAGCTCTGCTGGACAGCCCAACAGTGGCGGCAAAAAAAATCTCCCGTGCGGTAACGGATTCGGGAACAGAAATAAAATCAGGAACAAACAAACCCGCTCTCACCAATCTGCTTACTATATATTCCCTGCTCTCTGGCCAAAAAATAAAAGATATTGAAAAAGAATACATTGATAAAAGATACTCGGATTTCAAAAAAGGCTTGACCGAAGTCGTCGTAAATTTCCTTTCCGATTTCCAAAATAAATTTCACGCGCTAGATGATGAAAAAATAAAAAATATTCTGGCCGAAGGCGCCAAAAAAGCGCGCGCTATTGCCGAGAAAAAAATGATAGATGTTAAAAATAAAATGGGACTGTTGTAATCCCCTCCTTTCCAAGGAGGGGCGACCCCTTTGGGTCGGGGGTGGTTGTCCCGATAGTGAATCGAGGATCCTCGACCGCAGTCGGGACCGATGCTTTTGACCTACCTCGTCATTCGCGTCGCAATCGACGGCAACCACCCCCGCCCGCTTCGCTCTGCAAAGCAGAGCGGGCAGGCCTACCCCTCCTTGGTAAGGAGGGGATGCCAACGGACAAACCAAAAAATTCTTAATTTATAAATCATAATTCTAATTCTATGGACAACCAACCAGCCCAACCAAGAAAAACAATCAAAAGCATATACTTCTACCTCGTCTCATTCGTCGCTTTAATGATGGTGGTATTTTCTACCGCCGACGCCATAAATATCGCCTTAAAAACTTGGGTGTTTACCGCGGCGGATAAAGATATGTACAATTATCCCAGATCTATCTGCGAAATGCAGGTGCCAGCCACGCCGCCAAATGTAAAACCCGTGCCGACTGTGTCTAAAGAAGATTGCGAAAAACAAAATGAAGAGAATATTAAACAAAACGAAACCGGCAGAATGGCGCAAAAACAGCGCGATGTTGTCCGCGATCTTTCTATGATTGTAGTTGGCATTCCTCTTTTCCTGATTCACTGGAGAATAGTGCGCAGCAAAGACGAAAATCTCTAGAAATTACCAAATTTAGCTATTTATTCTTATTTACTTTGGCTGTTTTCCCAGACCATTATAATTATAAACAGGAATGATGATAGAAAGCTTCATGGTTAAATCAAATACAACTAATTTAGAATATCTTATTCCTTACTAGGCTTTACAAACGTTGGATATGCTTTTTTCCAATAACTACCCTCTTTTAACTGCCTGACTCCTTCTGTCTCGGCTTCAACTCTTTTTTTCCACGCTTCACTTGCTTTAGCTTGTTCGATTAATGTTACATAGTGTTTACTACGAAAGGGTAAAATATTTTCCGCTGAAACGAATGTTACCTTAGGGTTATTTTCTTTAAATCTTTTTATGGCCACTTGAAATTCTTTATCATTCCAGGAATCATTTGGATCCTTGAGCGTATCTATCCTAGATAGCATTTCTTTAGCTCGTGGAATTTGAAACTCATTAGTTATCACAGCAACGTGCTTCCAATTATTTTTTTCAATTAACTTAATTAATTCGATAAGCTCTGTAAAAAGTGAGTATGAATTTTCTTGTAAAAAAATTTTCTTACTTTCACCTACGCCAGTATGTCTGATTTCATGCGCCATAACTTTGGCATGAGTAGGTTCGTTATTTAGGATATAACTATTGGTCACCACAGCTACTTCAGGAAAATAATTAATCAGCTCGGCCGTTGCTATACTTCGCCCCTTACCACCACTTAAAAAATCGTGATTATCAAGATCAGCATAAGAACCAGAGCGAAATTTTTTTTCTTCTTTAATATCCACTGAAACTATTCCTCCACTTAAAACATAAAAAACGTCAGGAACTCCCTCACAAAGCTTCTCATACTCTTGACGTTTATTTATAATTTCTCCTAAATCTTTTGATTGTTCAACTTCTCCAAATTTTTTATTGTTCATACTATAACTTAATAAGGTTTTAAAGTGGTCTGGTTTGTCAAGACAACAAAGTGCCTGTGGATAACACTTGACAAAATTGCAAATAAATGGTATTGTTTAGGTAATTACTACGAAAAAGACCCCTATGCGGTTTCGTCCGCATCGGGGGCTTTTTCTTTTATAGCCTCCAAAATTGAACGCTGGTCAGTAATATAAGCTATTTTAGCCCCTGTGCGCTTTAACAAAATCGAACATTTCTCTGCTGGGGCTGGCGACAAAATCGTTTCAAATTTACCATTTTCAATTAAAGCCGATACAAGCACTGCGTAATCACCGTCGCTTGCAACTAACACAGCTTTTTGATGAACATTTTCATAAGCATCTTTCATAGCGCGCACAATTATTTCAGCATCGCAATTTCCTTTTACTTTACCTTTTCCGTAATAGGTAACATCCTTGAAAACTAAAGTAAATCCAATCTCTTGTAAATAGGTATAAAGATTTTTATACTTTGGAATTAAACCAAGAAATAAATATGCTTGATTAACACCATATTTTTCAGTAAGCCAAACACGCAAACGGAGATAATCAAGTTTCCATCCCAACTGCAAGGAAGCTTTATGTAAATTTGCCCCATCAATATATGCAACATTATTTGCTTTATTTATCATAAACAAAGTACTCTTGTTTTTTATAATTTATCCAGAACATCGCTCAATTTCACCATCTCCGCATCTGTTTCATTTCGTTCTTTTACTTCCACCGAGTCTTTTTCCAAAGTTTTTTTGGACACAATCAAGCGTGTGGGAATACCAATCAAATCCGCGTCAGCCAATTTGGCTCCGGCGCTCGCATCGCGGTCATCCCACAAAACTTCAATTTTATCATTTATCATTTTATCATATATTTTGTCCGCTTCTTTTTTTACAGCTTCATCATCTCCCAAAGAAACCAAATGCACGGCAAATGGCGCCACGGATTTTGGCCAGATTATTCCTTTGTCATCGTGAAAAACTTCCACCAGCGCGCCCATTAAACGCGACGGTCCCATGCCATAGCAACCCATTTCCACGGGTTTATCTTTGCCGTCGCTATCCTTAAAAACAAACTCAAACGCCTTAGAAAATTTATCTCCTAATTTAAAAATGTTCCCAACTTCTATGGCTTGACGTTCTGCTAATTTTTTACTGCCACACTGCGGACAAGCGTCTTTTTGCTCGCCGATAATTTCTTTGTTTACCGCCACGCAACATTTTTCGCAAAAATAAATAGTATCTTCGCCCACTTCGGCAAAAGTTTGAAATTCGTGTGAATACTTGCTAAATACTCCGCCCGAAGCATAAGTTAAAACTGTAATATCACCAATTCCCAACCGTTCGTACACTTTAAAATAAGCCTCTTTTACTTTTTCGTAATATTCATCCACGCTTTCTTTGGAGACATGAAAAGAATACATGTCTTTCATGTTAAATTCCCGCCCGCGCAAAAGTCCGGACTTGGCGCGCGGTTCATTGCGGAACTTATTTTGAATTTGGTAAACTGCCACCGGCAAATCGCGGTAAGAAAAAGTATATTTTTGCGCCAAAGGCGTAACTACTTCTTCGTGCGTGGGATTTAAAACCAACTCGCTTTCATCTCGGCCTTGCAGATGAAACAAAATTTCCATTTTATCCCGGCCGGTTTGCGTATAGCTGGATTTTTGCGTCATCGCCGGCATCAAAATCTCATTTCCCCCCACCGCATTCATTTCTTCGCGGATTATATTTTGAATTTTGGTTAAAACCCGCAATCCCAAAGGCAGGTAATTATAAACACCTGCCATCTGCTTGGCTACAAATCCGCCTTGCGTGAGCAGTTTGGCATTGGCGCTGTCGGCATCGGCCTGGACGCTTTTGCTCGTTTTACCAAAAAGGTTAGAATATTTCATATGTATTCCCCGCTTGTCCCGATTCTCGAGAATCGAGGATCCCGACTCACTGTCGGGAGGCGGTCGACGGGTAGGGGTGGGTTGGTTAATAAATATTGTTTTAATTCTAGCATTTGTTTTAAAGATTGACAACACCTAAAAATTATTATATTCTTATATTTGCTGTATTAAAAACTTTCCCAGATAGTTCAGCGGTAGAACACCTCGCTGTTAACGAGGGGGTCCCTGGTTCGAATCCAGGTCTGGGAGCAAACCAAGTGAGCGAGCAGGCGCGGATGAGAAGTTTACACCCCGAGGGGTGAATCCAGGTCTGGGAGC
>CAYIHE010000054.1:0-5715 GCA_964363145.1 uncultured Gammaproteobacteria bacterium
ACGGCAGTGTTTTTCAGATCCGGCTTTAATCTGCACCTTGGACAATACCCGCTGTTTAAACGGGCGTAGCATGGATGATTGTTGTGGTGCAAAACCATTCTTGCTTTTTCCATTATTTACTCCTTGATTTCTGCAATTCTACCTCCGGCAACCCACAGGAAGATATTGATGGCCGGAGTAGTAGAATCTTTTAGTACCCCATTCTTAATAGTCCAGATCGTGCGGCCATCACTTTCCAGTGTTTCGCCGTCTCCAGGACTGATCTTAAGATCGTATTGGTCCTGTGCTGTTAGAAAGCCCAATATTACCGGTTTGAGAATTCTATACTTTTTCGTCGTCATGGCAAACACTCCTTGCGCAGGTTAGTACCCATAATATATAATTAACCCGGATTAGTCAATAATAAAAAAAGCCCTCAGCTTGCGCGTCGGGCCGGAAAGGAACTGTCGATTTTTCTAGTGTTTCCAGTAGGATCTGTGCCAGCCACACTTTTTACAGGTGACCGATACACGGAGACCTTTCCTTACAAGGTATCCGTCGTTACTGCATATATAGCGTGCTTCATCTTTTTCCCAACCATGCTTACAGAACATAGAACGGAAGTACCAGATGAGCCAGCGCATGTTGTTGCCTCCTTGCTGACTATAATATATAATTAACCCAAATTTGTCAATATGAAATACAACAAACTCGTCCGGGACAAAATAATTTCCATCTTGACGAGGCATAATTTTTATCCCCGGCACATGCACAAATAGCCCTTGCCAAAAATATCAAAATATATTAAGATTAGAGCAAAATTATCTGTCATTGCGAGCGACCAAAGGGAGCGCGGCAATCCCGTTATTCATGAGATTGCTTCGTCGCTTCTCTCCTCGCAATGACAATGTTGATACTTAATTCTTTGCGTATGTCCGTAAAAAACCAATTCAAATCTATTCCCAGATCCGCCTTAAAATGGCGCGTAGTTGGTATTGTGGCTCTGGCCGCTTTTTCTCTGTTGGTAGTATTTCCAGCTTATGCCAACAAGGGCATAGACTGGATAAATAAAAAAGCCAACATTGGTTTGCCAAATTTGCCGGCTTCGGGTTTTAATTTGGGTTTGGACTTGCAGGGCGGGGCGCATTTGGTTTATCAAGCCAACACCGCGATTATTCCCGACAGTGACAAAGCCGATGCCGTGGAAGGCGTGCGCGATGTAATAGAACGGCGCGTGCGCGGCGGTTTGGGCGTGGCCGAGCCATTGGTGCAGACCACCAAAGTTGGCAATGATTACCGCGTAATTGTGGAATTGCCGGGCATTACTGATGTTAAAGAAGCCATAAAAATGATTGGCGAAACTCCAATTTTGGAATTTAAAGAACAAAACAACGAACCGCAAAGAGCGTTAACCGCGGAGGAAACAAAGCAGATGAATGATTTTAACGCCGTGGCGCAGACTAGAGCGGATGGATCTTTAAAAGCAATAAAAGGCGGAATGGATTTTACCGAGGCGGTCCAGCAATATTCCGAAGATGAAAAGAGGGGCGAGAATAACGGAGATTTGGGTTTTATAGACAATGCTGTTTTTTCGGAAATTTTTAAATGGGCCGACGAACATAAAGATGGCGAAGTGAGCAAGACTTTGGTAAAAAGTTTTGATGGTTTGAATGTGGTAAAAAGAATTTCCGCTAAAGACGGAGTCAAACAAGTCTCTGCCGCGCATTTATTAATTTGTTACAAAGGCGCGGAAGGGTGCGATGCTCCGAAATATTCCAAAGAAGAAGCCAGAACAAAAATTTTGGAAATAAAAACCCGGATTACGCCGACCAATTTTGCCGATTTGGTAAAACAATATTCCACCGAACCAGGCGCGGGCGACAGGGGAGGGGATTTGGGCACATTTAAAGAAGGCGATATGGTGGAAGCTTTTTCCAAAGCGGCTTTTGTCATGCCGGTTGGCGCAATTTCCGAACCGGTGGAAACCCCATTTGGTTTTCATCTTATTTACAAAAAACACGAAAGTTCTCCCAAACTATACAATGTCGCCAGAATTTTTATAAAAACCAAACAAGCGGCCGATATTGTGCCGCCGGCTGAACAGTGGAAAACATCCGGTTTGTCCGGCAAACAATTAAAGCGCGCCGAGGTAAGCGGGGACAGCCGCACCGGACAGGTTCAGGTTTCTTTGCAGTTTGACGATGAAGGCACAAAGCTGTTTGCCGACCTCACCCGAAATAACGTGGGCAAGCCAGTGGCCATATTTTTGGATGGCAGTCCAATTAGCATCCCCAATGTCAATGAACCGATTTTAAGCGGCAGCGCGGTTATTAGCGGTAGTTTTTCTTTGTTAGAAGCCAAATTATTGTCCCAACGTTTAAATTCCGGCGCTTTGCCCGTGCCGGTGGAGCTTATCAGCCAGCAAAAAGTTGACGCTACTTTAGGCGCGAATTCACTGCAAAAGAGCCTTAAGGCCGGCATCATCGGCCTTCTTCTGGTTATGATTTTTATGATAGCGTATTATCGGTTGCCGGGTCTTCTCTCGGTATTTTCGTTAGCCGTATATGCCGCGCTTAGTCTTGCTGTATTTAAAATTTTAGGAGTTACTTTAACCTTATCCGGGATTGCCGGTTTAATTCTATCAATTGGCATGGCCGTTGACGCGAATGTTTTGGTTTTTGAACGCCTGAAAGAAGAGTTGCGTCTGGGCAAAAGTTTAAAATCAGCCATGGAAGAGTCGTTTCTGCGCGCATGGCCGTCTATTCGCGATAGCCATATTACCGCGCTAATTAGTTGTGTATTTTTAGTATGGTTTGGCACCGGCTTTATTAAAGGGTTTGCTTCGGTTTTGGCAATAGGCACGCTCATTAATCTTTTTACGGCGATTACCGTAACCCGGGCCATAATGCGTTTTGTCTTTGGTTTAATGTCAGAACGCGGCAACATACTTATTTTGGGATATACATCTCAAGAAATTAAAAACGATATTAAATAACTGATTGTATGAATATTCCTTTTATTAAATATTCCTCTGTCTGGCTAAGCATCGCGGCTGTTACAGTTGTTGTGTCTGTGGCCATGCTTTTAATGTGGGGGTTAAAACCAGGCATTGATTTCACCGGCGGATCATTGTTGGAACTTTCTTTTTCAAAGCTGGCTCCTACGGCAGAAGAGACGCAAAAAACACTTGATCAGCTTGGGTTTAAACAAGCCATTATTCAAAAAAGCGACGGAAACAGGATGATTGTACGCACCGGATTTTTATCTGAAGAACAGCATAACGGGCTTATAAAAGGAGTTGAGCGGAAATTTCAGACAGAAGACAACAAGATGACGGAAGATAGGTTTGAAACAATCGGCAGCGCCGTTAGTAAACAGCTTAGAACTCGCGCGCTGTGGGCAATTTTGTTTGTGAGCGGGAGTATTATTATTTATTTGGCATTTGCCTTCCGCAGTGTTTCCCGCCCCATTGCCAGTTGGAAATACGGTTTCATCGCTATTGTCACTTTATTTTATGTAGTAGTTGTTGTGGTGGGGATATTTTCGGCTTTGGGCAGATTTAAGGGCGTAGAGATAGATATTGCTTTTGTAGTGGCGATTTTAACCGTGCTCGGTTACTCTGTTAATGACAGCATTGTAGTGTATGACCGTATTCGCGAACGACTTTTAAAGCACAGGGTGGATGATTTTGCCGCGCTTGTAAACGCCGGTTTAAATGAAACTCTGGCGCGTTCAATCAATACAGTTTCCGCCGTGCTTTTACCTTTATTCGCGCTTTACTTCTTTGGCGGGCCAACGGTTCATTACTTCTCTTTGGCGCTATTATTAGGCATGGCTTTAAGCACCGTTGCTTCTATATTTGTTGCCAGTCCGTTGTTGGTATGGGTATTTAGGCGGCAGGAACAACGCAAAATGGCTTAAGTTTTCTCCTGTTTGATAACCCAGCAAAACTCTGTAAGAGGGGTTTTGTTTGTTTTTGAGATGTGGTATAATAATTATGAAAGCAGATTAAAGTTTGTAAGGCAAATTAAAGCAGAATAAAGCAAAAGTGTTTTGGACTTTGTATTGCCTTACTCTGCCTTACTTCGCCTTATTCCGCTTTACAAACATTAATTTAATTCTATGTCCGACAACGCCATGCGCCATCTAGCGGCACTTTGCGCCGCGATTATTTGCGCCCTAGCTTATTATAGCGGCTGGATTTCTAGTCAATTCGGCTGGTGGTGGACGATTTTTGGCGTCCTGATTATTTACGGCGGAGTGTATCACATTCTTAAGAAATGATACGGATTACGCGGATTAACTGTGGATTACGCAGATTATAATTGTATAAATTTGTGTAATTACATGCTACAATCCGTTTAAATCCAGTTTAATCTGTCTAAATCTGTGTATTATGCCTGTCGCGGAATTGCCGTTTGGCATCGTGATTGATTTATCTTTTTGGAGCGAACTTTTAAATTTGCCGGATGATCAAAAAATTCTGGCTATTTTTGCTATTATCGGCTGGACGATTTTAGCGCTCATATTCTTTTTTATGGGCGCCGAGCTTTGGGTGGCCGCGCGCCAGAGTTTATACACCAGCCAATGGAAATGGATGACGCTGGCAGTAGATGTTCCATCAGACACAGTGCAAAGCCCCAAAGCCGTGGAACAAATATTCGCTCAATTAAGCGGCGCGTTTGCCGGCCCGAATTTTGGGGAGAAGTATTGGGATGGCGTCAAACAGCGCTGGTTTAGTTTTGAAATTATCAGCATTGAGGGTTATATTCAATTTTTAATTTATACCGAAGCAAAATTTAGAGATTTGGTGGAGGCCTCTATTTACGCGCAATATCCCATGGCGGAAATTACCGAAGTAGAGGATTATGTTTCCACCATTCCTGATAAATACCCCAGCGACACGCACAATATTTTTGGCATAGAGTTTGGCCTGGCCGCAGAAGACCCGTATCCAATCCGCACCTATGAAGAATTTGAACACAGCATTTCCAAAGACGTAACTTTTGCCGACCCAATGGCCGCGATTTTGGAAAATCTTGCGCGCATAGGGCCGGGAGAAAATTTATGGCTGCAAATTATCATTGAGCCGATTTCCGGACAATGGAAAGCCAAGGGGATAGATATGATAAAAAATAGTTTGCAGGACAAAGGCAGAAAATTGGTTAAAAAAATAGTAGAAAATAAAAAACCCGCCAGCAAAGAATTTTTCTTGTCCAAAATTGTTACCGTGGTGGCCGAGGAGCTTTTAAAAGCCATTAGGCCGCCGACCGAAGTTCCGGTCAAGAAAAAAGAAGAAGCGCCAATAGGCAAGCTTTCGGATTTAACTCCGGGATTAAGAGATACTGTGGCGGCCATAGAAGAAAAGATCGGCAAGATAGGATTCAAAACAAAGCTGCGCGCCGTTTATGCGGCCGCCAATGAAGTCTTTAACCCCAGCCATTGTTTGGAGGGTCTGATTGGCTCGCTTAGCCAGTTTACTTTTCCGGAACGCAACGGCATAGTGCCAAAGGGTTTTACCTCGGCGCATTACGCGTTTAAAAATTATCGTTTATCGTGGAAAAAGAAGCTGTTTGCGGCCTCGTATAAAAAAAGAAAGATTAAAACCGGCATTAATCCTTACATTTTAAACATTGAAGAGCTGGCTACTGTTTGGCACTTCCCATTGCCGCTAGTAAAGACGCCGTTACTCCAAAAAACAGGCGGCAAACGCGCGGAACCGCCAATCAATTTGCC
>CAYIHE010000055.1:0-5663 GCA_964363145.1 uncultured Gammaproteobacteria bacterium
GAAAAAAAGTTAGACCAAACCCAAATGATAATTGGTTTTCCCGGTTTGCATCGCAATAGCCCGGATAGGTTTGCCGCCAAAGTTTTGCTTAATATTTTGGGCGGGGGAATGAGCTCCCGTTTATTCGTGGAAGTGCGCGAAAAGCGGGGACTGGCTTATATGGTAAACGCCGGCGCCACTTCGTTCCGCGATGTGGGCGTGGCCACTATTCAGGCAGGACTAGATCCATCGCGTTTGGCAGATGCCGTTAAAGTAATAAAAGAGGAATTGGAAAAAATAAAATCCGAGGCAGTTTCCGCCAAAGAATTAGGAGACGCCAAAAATAATCTGGCCGGACGCGCCGAATTGGCTATGGAAGATTCAAGTTCGCAGGCGCAATGGTTTGCCCAGCAATTTTTGTTTGCCGATAAAATACAAACTTACGAACAAGTAACTAAAAAAATAAAACAGGTAACCGCCGCGGATATAAAAAAATTGGCCAATAAAATTTTTGATTTTAAGCAAATGCGAGTGGCGGTTATCGGACCGATTGGCAAAGACAAAATTATGGAAGTTTTTAAGTAATTTTTAATTGTCATTCCGACAACGAAGGGGGAGTCTCTGTCATCCCCCTCTGCCCGAGAGGGGGTAGGGGGAGTGGGAGCCGACACCTCGGCAACTCCCTCTCGCTCCCTCTTGGTAAGAGGGAGATAAACACACAAAATTTGTATGTCCAACAAAAAAACCTATCTATTTGCCAACTGGAAAATGTATTTGGATTATGATGAGAGTAATATTTTAGCGAACACGATTGTCGACAAGGCAAAAAGTATTCCAAAGTCAATAAAAATGGCAATTTTTCCCAGCGCGCTGGCGCTTTATTCGGTTGGCCAGGCCTTACAAGATGTTGGCATAAACGTTGGGGCGCAAAATGTTTATTGGGAGGAAAAAGGCGGCTATACCGGTGAAATTTCCGCGTTGATGTATAAATCAGCCGGTTGCGAATATGCTTTGGTCGGTCACAGCGAACGCAGGCATTTATTCCACGAAACAAATTTGGAAACACGTAAAAAATTGGAAGCGATTTTGGCCGTTGGATTAACGCCGGTTATTTGTGTTGGGGAAACTTTGGCAGAAAAAGACAGTGGCAAAACCAAAGAAATAGTAGAAGTCCAATTGCGGTCCGCTTTGCAAAATTTGGTTTGGCCGGAAGGCAGAGAGTTAATTGTAGCTTATGAGCCGGTTTGGGCCATTGGCACGGGCAAGAATTGCGATTATGCCGAAGCAGAACGGATGCATAAATTTATAAAAAAAGAACTGTCTAGTTTTACCAAAATCAGCCCAATAATTTTATATGGCGGCAGTGTGCGTCCGGAAAATGCGGCCGGATATTTAAAAAATCCGCATATTAATGGCGTGCTGGTGGGCGGCGCTTCGGCAAATTTAGACAGCTGGATGAAAATAATAAGTCAAATAGCTTAAAATTAGCATCTAATTGTCATCCCGAGCCCTGCACCGAACTTGTTCTGGTGCAGGGCTCGGGATGACAAATGAATTCGGATTTAAATTAGTTGTATGTTGAATATTGTCTTTTTAATAATAATTATCGCCGCGCTAGCTGTTATTTTATTTATTATTTTTCGTAAATTTCCGCAAGTGGCGAATTTGGATCTGACCGATTTGCCGGAAGAAAAGATTTATCAAAAGAAAAAAGAAATTATCAATAAGCGCATTGTCAAAAGCAGCGGCCTATTGCAAGAAAGAATTATTAAACTTTTATCGCCAGCTAAAAAAATTTGGGGTAAATTGCAATTACAGTTTAGAATTTATGTTGGCAAGATAGAAAAACTTTTGCACCACGAGCAGGTATTAAAAACAAAAATAAAAAATAACATTGCCAGTTCCGAAGACAAAGAACAAAAACTAAATCAGCTAATCCACGACGGAGAGCAGTTTTTAAAATTAAATAATTATGATTCCGCCGAAGAAAGATTTATCGCCGCCATTAAAATAGACACCAAATCTGCGGCGGCTTATCGCGGTTTGGGCGACACATATTTAGCCAAAAATTCTTTGGAAGAAGCCAGGCAAACATACCGGTTTTTAATAAGAATGGAGCCGGATGATGATAGCGTGCTGGTAAAATTGGCCGAAATTGCCGAAAGCCAGGGCGATCTGGAAGAGGCGATTGGGTATTATCAGCAGGCGGTTTTGGTTAATGATTCGTTTTCTCCGCGGTTTCATCATTTGGCCGAATTATTGTTAAAAATAAATCACCCGCAAGTAGCCAAAGAAGCGGCTTTGCAAGCGGTGGAACTTGAGCCGCAAAATCCTAAGTACCTTGACTTATTGATTGAAATTGCTATAATATGCTGCGACAAGGACCTGGCGCTTAAAGCTTATGGTGAGTTGCGTTTAATCAATCCGGACAACCAGAAATTAAGCGCTTGGAAAGACAGAATTTACAAAATTGATGTATAGAAAAGTTGCTTGCACTGCGTAGTGTACGAACTAGCTTGCACTGCGTAGCGCAGCGAAGCAGTGCCGCCTTAGCTCAGCTGGTAGAGCAACACTTTTGTAAAGTGAAGGTCCTGGGTTCGAATCCCTGAGGCGGCTCAGATGATATATGCATACAAAATTAAAAGGCGATATCGGCGAATTAATAACCGCTCAAGAATTGTTAAAGCGGGGTTGGCATATAGCTTTTCCGTATGGCGAAAATCATAAATATGATCTTATCGCCGAGAAAGAAGGCGTTATGAGAAGAATTCAGGTGAAAAGTGTAATGCCAAAAAATGGAGTTTTACACATAAACTGTCGTTCCTCAAACAACTGGTCAGCCGTTAGTTATAGTAAAAAAGATTTTGAGGTTCTGGCAGCCGTTGATTTAAAAGCGAGTAAAGTATATTTTATACCATCAGAAAAGATGTGTAAAAACTTAATTAATTTAAGGTTAGAATCAACAAAAAATTCACAGAAAAAAGGTATAAATTTGGCAGAAGACTTTACTGTTTTTAGCTAATAAAGATGGGTGGATTCCTGAGCGGTCAAAAGGGGCAGACTGTAAATCTGCTGGCTCCGCCTTCGTAGGTTCGAATCCTACTCCACCCACACGGCTTCACTGCGTTACGCCGTGTAAACTCGCCATTCATTTTGTTACGCCGTGTAAACTCGCCTTTCATTTCGTTACGCCGTGTAAACGCAGCTTGCCTAGACCCCTAGAATTATGCAATACTTTGTATATATCTTGAAATGTTGTGATGAGAGTTTTTATACAGGATTAAGCAATAATCTTAAAAGGCGATTGAAAGAACATGAGGAAGGTAAAAGCGTTAATACAAAAAATTTGAGACCAGCTAAGTTAGTATTTTATTGCTGTTTCAAAGATCAGTATTTAGCCGCAGAATTTGAACAGTACTTAAAATCTCATTCAGGAATTGCGTTTAGAAATAAACATTTAGTTAGTACTACGAAACGCTCAGCGAGGACATAGCTTACACCATGTAGTGTGAGAAGTAGCTTGCACTGCGTAGCCGTAGCGAAGCAGTGCCGTTGTAGCTCAGCTGGTAGAGCATTTCCATGGTAAGGAAAAGGTCTCGGGTTCAAATCCCGACAACGGCTCCATGAACCAGACCGCTTTTGGCGGGCGGTTCATGGCTATGCATCGAATGAAATTCTGGTGCATAGCCATACAATTTATTTATTAATTTTATTATTATGAGTCAAGACAATCTAGTAAAAATGGAATGCAAGGAATGCAAACACACCAACTATTTTACCAGCAAGAACAAGAAAGTTCTGAAGAACAGGTTGGAGCTGGAAAAGTTTTGTAAGTTTTGCAGGAAGCATACCGAACATAAAGAGACAAAGTAGCTTATAGCAAATGGCAAATGGCTTATGGCTTATGGTTTTGCCATGGCCATTTTAATTTTTAACAAGTATAATAAAGTTGCTAGTTGTTGGTCGTTAGTTGTTAGTTAACAGTTAGGCCTGTAGTTTCAATGGTAAAACAGCGGTCTCCAAAACCGCGGTTCTCGGTTCGAATCCGAGCGGGCCTGCAAAATAACCCACTTTCTCCTTGTTTGCGCAAAATCATAAAACATTGTATAATATTGACAAAAGCAGGGTTTTAGTATAAAGTTATAAGCGAAACTTGAAATTGCGTCGGGCTTCGAAAGAAAAAACGTTTTTTTCTTTACTCACTCCTAGCAATTATAAGCTCTATAATAAATCTTATGTTTACTAAAATTTCTTTGTGGAAACAAATATCGCAAAAATTCTCTAAGCCGGAAATTTATCCGGAGGCTTTTTTTGCTTATTTTCATAGACTACCCGACAAGTTGCAAGTGAGCTGGTTTAGAGATGACGGGATGATAGTTGGCAAGGTAAACGCAGGGGATAAAGAATTTATGACGCAAGGCGCTGATGCCGAAGATTTTATTCAGATGGTAAACGAATCTTTGATTACTGTTTTTAATGTTCCGCATGATTATTTTGATGTTATTAAACAAGCCAGAACTTATAATCCAACTCCCGCTGAAAGAAGACTTCTTGAAGACAAGAGCGTTGCTCAAAGTACTATAGGTTTAATAGGAACTGACAGGAGTTTTAAGTTAGCTTATTAGTAGAATGATATGGGGCAATATGCGAATGTCACTTCACGTAAATTATATCAATTTTTAAAATGGCTAGGTAACCACAAGAAAGTCGATGTTAAAATGGGAGGAAAACATCCAACAAAGGTAACCTGTCAGGAGAATAGCGAGAGTTATCCATTACCGATCAGCCATGCGATGGTGAATAAGAATATCGTAAAACATTTTATGGAGTGGCTCGTGAAAAACGATATTTGCACTCAACAAGAGTTTGATGAGCGAATATGATTTCCGTAAATTCCCCTCGTAATTTTTCGTACCCCGCTGCACTGTAAATTAGACAAGCCAAATAAAGTGTGGTATAATATTAATAATCAAATTTAATTAATTAACTAATAGTTATGCCAAAAGCAAACTCGGCTTTTATGAAGCCGATGAACGTCAGCGCCGAATTGGCCGCTGTCGTCGGTCAAGGTCCTATGCCACGTTCAGAGGTGGTAAAAAAACTCTGGATGTATATTAAGGGTGATGAATACGAAGATGCCAACGGAAAAAAAGGAAGTAGTTTAAGAAAGGGTCCAAGTTTGCAGGATCCGCTAAAAAAGCGCAACATCAACGCTGATGCCGCTTTGAAAGTAGTATTTGGCGGTAAAGCAACAGTGGACATGTTTGAAATGACCAAACTCGTTTCCAAACATCTTTCCTAATCAAATTTTTGAAAAGCATGCTCTAATGGCGTGCTTTTTCGTTTCTGCCCTTGACATTTGCGCCATTCTCTGCTATACTGACCAGTCTTAAACAACTAGCCCTCAATTTAAGAGCGGCTACAGGCTCGAATCTTTTGTGTCATATTTAAAGTGACCTAGTAGAAATCGGGTCACTAATTCACAGCGCCGCGTTTCAAAGGACGTTACGCGGCATGATTTCGTTAAATCAACATATGACACCAAACATACCATCCCAAGCCCGTTTTAGCGAGCTTGGCATAGCGCCTAAATTATTGGACAACCTGGAACGGTTGAAATTTGTCGTACCCACCCCCATTCAGCATCAATGCATTCCGCACGCTTTGCAGGGCAAAGACATAGT
>CAYIHE010000056.1:0-5613 GCA_964363145.1 uncultured Gammaproteobacteria bacterium
AAAAAAACAAAAAATAGCAAAATAACAAAACCGTATCTGTCCAAAAAGACTTTTACATTGTAAGCGGATTGCGGCAAGACAGCATATAAAACTTTTGATCCGTCCAACGGCGGAATGGGCACAAGATTGAAAACCAACAGCATAATATTGGCGTAAACGATAATGGACAAAATTTGAGTTAAATTTGAAAATGGCAAAACGCGGATAAGAATGGCAAAAGCCAAAGCCAGCAAAAAATTGGCGGCCGGACCAGCCAACGCCACCATGGCCGGGCCCCATTTTTGATTTTTTAAATTATATGGATTATATGGAACCGGTTTGGCGTAAGCGAACAAAAACCGGCCGCCGGTAAGAACATATAAAGTAACTGGCATTAAAATTGTGCCCCACCAGTCTATGTGCGCCAGCGGATTTATAGTTAATCGGCCGGCATAGCGCGCTGTTGGGTCGCCAAGCATATCCGCGGCCAGCCCATGGGCGTATTCATGAATAACGGCAGATGGAATAATGACTAAAAAGTAAAAGATAAAATCCATATTCACTTATCATTTATCGTGCATCTTGAGTCCCGCGCTTTCTATTGACAAATATTGGGATTTCAAGTATAATTAGACCAATGCAATTATATATTAAAAACAATAATTTTTCAATAATATGTCAAGAGCTTGCTACTTATGCAATAAAAAAGCCGTCCGCGCCAATCACGTGAGCCACTCCAACCGCAAAGTGCCGCGCCGCCAAAACCCAAATTTACAGTTAATCAGAATAGAGGGCAAGAGCGTAAAAACCTGTTCATCCTGCCGCCGGACTTTGGCCAAAAAATTATCCTAATATGGGCTTCGCCACATATTTTCTGCGCGCGCTCGGAAATGAAAATAAATTTTCATTCCACTCACTTTGCTTGAAAATAAAACTCCCCTCCAACATTGCGTCGAAGGGGATTTTTTGTTTAATCTCCTTTTTACTATTCTTCTTTCTCGTCCGCGGGTAGCAGTGCTTGTCGTTCTATCCACTCCCTGTATTCAGTTAAAAGCCCGGGCACTCTGGCCTTAATAAAGAGCAGTGAATCAACGTGCGTTTTTTGCACACGCAGGATTTCGTCCTGACTCTTAATCATATATTCTTCAAATCCTTTCCTCAATTCCTGGTATTTTCTTTCCATTTCCAACATCCTTGGCGCGTAGTATTTTATTTCCAAAAAACGGCCGGCATCAAAGAGCGAGAACAAACTTACTATGGCAAAAATTACCACGAAAATGCGCAAAAGCGCCGAAATGGCCGGGGTATGATTAAATGTCGTGAAGCTTGCGGCTACTTCCCAGCCCAAAACGGCCAAAACCGCAAAAACTCCGGCGACAATAAACGACTTGCGCTTGGAGCGCTCATACCTGTTTACTATCGATTTGACTAGTTCTTCGCGGTGAGACTCGGTGGTCGGCATTGTTCGGCTCCTTTTTGAGTGCGTCCGGCACTCGTCGGGCTAGTGGGACTTGAACCCACGGCCTCATGCACCCCATGCATGCGCGATACCAACTTCGCTATAGCCCGGTATAAGTGAGAGGAGAGAAAAGCCTTTTGGTTTTTCTCTCCCGAATGTTAATGGGCTATATGGCGTACTCTATATAGCCCGTTATTTTCTTTTATTGATATTTTTATCAAGCCACTCTCTTCCTTAGGTATTAAAATTTCTCTCGTGGTTGTCTGTGCGGTTCAGTCGGCGACTTTGTTTTTAGATACGCTTCAAGCGCGCGCAAACTTTGTTCGTCCAAACGCAAACGCGCCTTTAATTTATCATCTACCAATAGCAAATTTTTTCCTTTTTGAATCTGTAAAACTCTGGAATCTCCGATACTAGACATTTGCAATCTTCCGCTTCCATGTTCACGAGCAAAAGCAGATGGATCTTTAGAATCAAACGCATATAACTCTATGGCGACTTGCTTGGTAAGCGCGTCTATAATTTTAAGCCATGATTGACCGACTTGCGGGTCAATTGGTTCTACTGGGAAGCGTTCTCGTTCTCCGGGCATAAAAAATATTATTTATAAAACTATATTGAGTATATCAAACCTATTCAAAAAGGAAAGGGGTGTATTTATTTTTGACTTAGATTTTAAAAACAGGCATAATGTAGGCATGTGCCAATATTAAACTCTCCTAAAGAAACTTTTGCCTACGGAAAAAAATTGGCTGCCAAATTAAAAGGCGGTGATATTTTGTTGCTTTCCGGCGAGCTGGGCGCCGGCAAAACCGCTTTAGTAAAAGGCATCGCCAAAGGTCTGGGTATAAAAAACAAAATAACCAGCCCCACCTTCACTTTAATGAATGTATATGAAGTCAAAAGTCCAAAGTCCGAAGCAAAGCCCCGTACCGAGCCGCGTAGCGGGTCTGGTACTGGGGTCCAAAGTCTGGTCCACATTGATACTTACCGCCTGAAAGACGAAAAAGAGTTGCTGGAAATTGGCATAGAAGATTATCTGGGTCAACCGGATACTATCTGCGCCATAGAGTGGCCGGAAAAAATTAAAGAATTATTAAAAAATACCGCCTTACGCGCCAAAATAACAACCATCGTTCTGGAACATGGCGATAATCCTCATCAGAGAAGAATTGAAGTTTCTTAACCTAACCAAGCGCGAAGTTTTGGATACTTGGAACAAATAGGTAAATTTGAACACCATTTTTCCAAACCCCAAACATGCCCTGCGCGGAAACTGGCCAGCACCAACAGGCCGGCAATATAAATAATATGTTCATCTACGACATACGCGTGCTTGCCGGCATATGGAAAATTTAAAATCGGCAGATAAAACAAGAGCATTAATAAAATTCCCAAATAAGAACTAAGGCGCACAAATAAACCCAACACCAAAGACACTCCTAAAGCCACTAACCCCCACTTCACCAAAAAATCCACCACCGGCAAAACCTGCGGACTTAAAAACCAGGCGAAAGCGCCGGCCAATGTTTTGGCGCCTTTAATGTATCCGGCGGCCGACCACTCCGGATTTGTTACTTTGGTAATGCCGGCGTAAAAATACATCCAGCCGCTGGTTACTCGCAAAAAGAACAAAGAAAACTTTTGCCATTTTGGCATATTGTTAAAATTAATGAATTAACGCGGATATTATACCACAACCGGTAGAATTAAAAAATGAGCAGTTTTATGACTTGCTCGGGTCTGATTACCTTAAGTGCCGGCGGAATAATTCCAACGACAGAGTGCCGTCAAGAGATTGTACATGTGGTGGGCGACTACACAGGAAAGATAGGCCACCCAAATTTTTGGGCCATTGCGCAAAAATAGCCGCATCAAGAAAAGTCCGAGCACTCCCTGAATGATTATAGACAGATAGCCCTGTCCATGGACAAAGCCAAAGGCAAAGAAAGAACCGACCAACACAATCGGCACGCCGATTCGCGGACGAAGCTTGCCACTGCTGTCCGTCGCCAAAACGCAAGGGAGCGCGCGAAAAACCAGCTCCTCCAAAAACGGGGCAAACACCAAAGTCCCCAAAGACTGGAAGACGTCAAAGGCCGAGCCAAAGGCCTGAGACAAGGAAACGTCCTTTTGATTCAAAAACCAAACGGAGAAGTTGACGTTGGAAGCAATCGAGCTGATAAGCCCGATCTTCAAGAAAATGAAAAGAACTACCATTACCCAAATAAATGATCGCGCCACCGTGGCAAGAACTTCGCGTTCATAATCGCCAAATCCTTTATTCTCCGCGGGAGCAAAAAACCAATTGTACACTTTCTCACCCATCTTACACCTCGCCTTCTACATCCTACTATATATAATAACCCAAATTAATAAAAAAAGGCAAAATAATTTTTTGCCAACCTGGGGATAAGTTATGGTTTAGATGCTGTAAGTAAACAAGCTTAAAATGGCAAAAGCAATGGCTAAATAAAAAGTCCCTTGCGAAACCTGAAACAAACTTTCCACATTAAAAATAATGGAGGCCAAAAGAAACGTTACTCCTGCAACCTGCAAAACCATTTTTGTTTTCCCCCAAACATTGGCCTGGACAATGTTGCTGTTATTTTTTTTAATAAACGCCGCTGTGATTATTATCGCTTCCAAAATTATAATCACCCAAGCGGCATAAACATTAACGTGTTTAAGAACTAAAATATAGACCACCGCGCAAATAAGCAATTTATCGGCTAGAGGATCCAGCATTTTGCCCACATCCGTTACCTGATTTCTAACCCTGGCCATGGCGCCATCCAAAGCGTCGGTAAAAGAAGCAAACAAAAATAGCGCGCCGCCCCATAAATAACTTTCTTGCCAAAACAGCCAAATAACCAAAGGAGTTAAAAAAATTCGCGCCACGGAAACATGGTTTGGTTTTATCCACCGCGGAAACAAAGGAAGACAAGTTTTTGCCAAGAACCTGTCCGTGATGGTAATTTTAATCTCTTCCGGCATACTATCTAGTAGTATACCACAAAAAAAAGGTTTGCCGAAGTGCGGAGAGGGAGAGGTCGGCCTCGACTAAAATGTTCGCGGAACATTTTGTCTGGCCACCGCCTCGCCGTCCGCGCGAGCGGACATGGCTCCGGCGTTCTCCTCCCATATGCGACCAAAGCAGTTTGGTCGCATATAATATCTTATTCGCTTCACTTCGTTTTGCTGCGGAGAGGGAGAGAGTCGAACTCTCGATGGCTTGCGCCAAACCGCCTTTCCAGGGCGGCGCCATAGACCACTAGGCGACCTCTCCTGATTTTCCTACCACCAATTTATTTCAATAGGAATAGATCCCTCGTCGAGTTTACCCTGCACCGAACTTGTTCTGGTGCAGGGCTCGGGATGACAGCTACACAGCTGACTTTGTTCGCTTCATTTTACCTAGAATATACACCAAAGTCAATCCGCCTAACACCGCCAGCATCCCCCACTGCGCCGGTGTTAAATAAAAATAGCGCACATCCCCGCCAGGAAAATCCGGCGTCGCGCGCAAAAAATCCAAGAAAAAACGCGCGGACGCGTAACTGGCAATGGAAAAACCCGCCACCAACCCCCAGCGCCGGCGGATTAATTTTTTAAACAAAAAATAAAAAACTAAAAATAAAGTAAATCCCAAAATTGATTCCATCAGGCCCAAATCAAAACGGGCGCCTCCGGCATATTTTACTCCAAAAATAAAACCGGTCAGCCGACCAGGATGCTGGTGAGTCAAAAAACAGCCCAGCCGCCCTACTCCCCACCCAAGCCACAAACCCAGCGCGGAAATATCCAAATACGGCAATAATTCTTTGAAAGTAAAACGCCTTTTTTTGGCAAACCACCACAACGCCAAAGCCGCGCCGGTAAATCCTCCCAAAGACGACGCGCCGCCGCGCCAAAATTTAATTATTTCTTCGGGATTTTGCGTAAAATAAACCGGGTCATAAAACAACACGTGAAAAACTCTGGCCATAATTAACGCGCCAACCAGCATCCAGATAGCCATATCCACCGCGACCTCTCCGGAGAATAAATATTTTTTACAAAAATAATAAGCGAAAGTTATGCCTCCGGCAATGCCCAAAGCCACCATTAGACCCCAGACGTGAACTGCAATCGGGCCCAATTGAATAATTTCAAAATTAAAATAAGGAATCATA
>CAYIHE010000057.1:0-5612 GCA_964363145.1 uncultured Gammaproteobacteria bacterium
AGCTCGTTAAACATATTTCGTATGTTAGAGAAAAAGAAAAAGCAGGCGATTATCAAAAAGTTCCAAACTCACGCCGGCGACACCGGTTCCAACGAAGTGCAGATCGCCATTTTGGTCGCGGAAATAGAGGAGCTTGTGGGGCACCTAAAAACCCACTCCAAAGATCATTCATCCCGCCGCGGTCTTCTGCGCAAAGTATCCAGCCGCCGAAATTTAATGCGTTATTTAAAAAAAGAAAATCCGGAAAGTTACGAACAATTGGTAAAAAAATTAAAAATAAAACCAGCCAAAGTCATCGTCAAACCGGACGGCAGCGCGGCGGTGGAAGAAGAACTGGAAGAAGAGCCGGATTTAATTGGAAAAGGACATGAATCCTCAAACTAAAAAAAGAAATCCTCTTAAACATCCCGACCAAAGAGTGGGGGTGTTTATTGACGTGCAAAACATGTATTACAGCGCCAAAAATTTATTTGGTTCCAAAGTTAATTTTGGCAACATTGTAAAAGAAGCCACGGCCGGCCGCAAACTTATCCGCGCCATCGCTTATGTGGTAAGCACCGAAAGTAAAGAGGAACAGCCGTTTTTTGACGCCTTATATAATGTAGGCATAGAAACCAAAGACAAGCCCCTGCAGATTTTTTGGGGCGGAGAAAAAAAAGCGGACTGGGATGTGGGCTTGGCGGTTGATGCCATTAGATTTTCTCCCAGTTTAGACGCGATTGTTTTGGTAAGCGGCGACGGCGATTACATTCCTTTGGTTGATTATTTAAGAGGACAAGGCAAACAAGTGGAAGTAGTGGCTTTTGGCGGCACAACATCGGGCAAGTTAATAGAAGCGGCCGATGATTTTATTGATTTAAGCCAGGATAAAGCAAAGTTTTTGATTGCGGACAAAAGATACACCGCCAAGAGACCGGCATATCCGCCGAAGAAAGTATAACAAACAACAGTTGTCATTCTGAGCAAAGCGAAGAATCTCTGTCCGTTATTGTCGGTTGAGATAGAGATCCTTCATTTCATTCAGGATGACAATAAACTAATTAATTTAATTAAGAAGTTGGACCGAGGACACATAGACTTCAATGCTTGAGGTCTGAAGCCTTCGATTCAACTTCAGAAAGTCCCAAATATAATTTTGGGAAAAAATTCGTATGTCAGTAAAAAATTGGTCCATGGAATGGGGCGGAAGAACCTTGTCTGTGGAAGTAGGCAAGCTTGCGTTACAAGCCAATTCTTCTTGCACAGTGCGTTATGGTGATACTGTGCTTTTGGCTACCGCCACTATTAGCAAAAACACCCGCGATGGCATAGACTTTTTGCCATTAATGGTAAATTTTGAGGAAAAGTTATACGCCGCCGGAAAAATAAAAGGCAGCCGCTTTATAAAGCGTGAAGGCCGTCCTACCGAAGAGGCCATTTTGTCCGGCCGGCTGGTGGATCGCGCCATCAGGCCGTTGTTTAATCAGGAAATGCGCAATGATGTGCAAGTAATTCTTACCGCGCTTTCTTATGACGGAGAAAACGACCCGCAGATTCCGGCGCTTATTGCCGCCAGTTTGGCTTTGGCTATTTCCAACATTCCTTGGCAAGGCCCTATTGCCGGCGTTCGCGTTGGCCGGGTAAATGGCCAATGGAAAATAAATACCAATTTTGCGGAAAGAGCTATCAGCGACACCGATATTGTGGTGGCCGGCGCCGCGGAAAAAGTAATTATGGTGGAAGCCGGCTGTAAAGAAATTTCGGAAGAAGAAGTAATCGGCGCCATGCAATTTGGAGCTAAAAATATGGAATCAGTTTTGGATTTTATCAAAAAAATTCAAAAAGAAGTTGGTCAAGAAAAAATAAATTTTGATGAAGCGGCCGATGAGAAAGAAAAAGAATTACGGCAAGTAGAAAAAGAAATAAAAGATTTCATTGCCAGCCATGTGGAAGATTGGATTTTTGACGCGCCCAAGAAAAATCGCGCCGAACGTGTGGCTATGGTGGAAAAATTCAGCGCGGCGATTAAAGAACAATTAACCACGCAGAACGTTGATGAAACTGTTATGAAGGTGGTGCTGGGACGGGTAAAAGTTTATGTGGAAGAGCATATTTCCGCCAGAATTATTAAAAAAGATCAACGTTTGGATGGCCGCGGTTTAACCGATGTTAGGACTTTGCAAGTGGAGGTCGGTTTATTGCCGCGCACTCATGGCACTGGTTTGTTTATGCGAGGCGACACCCAAGTGTTATCAGTGGTTACTTTGGGCGCGCCCGGCGATGTGCAAACAATAGACACAATGGAAGAAGATGGCACCAAACGTTACATGCATCATTATAATGACACGCCAGCCACTTACGGTGAAACAGGTCCTTTGCGCGGTCCTGGCAACCGATCTATTGGCCATGGCGCTTTGGCGGAACGCGCTTTAGAACCGGTTTTGCCTGATGAAAAAGATTTTCCTTATGCCATAAGAGTGGTGTCCGAAGTTTTGGGTTCCAATGGCTCTAGTTCTATGGCTTCCACCTGCGGATCCACTTTGGCCTTAATGGATGCCGGCGTGCCGATTAAAAAACCAGTGGCTGGTATTGCCATGGGATTAGCCAGCGGCGAAAATGGCAATTGGAAAGTTATTACCGACCTACAGGATGTAGAAGACGGACCGGGCGGAATGGATTTTAAAATTGCCGGTACTCGCGATGGTATTACCGCCATTCAAATGGATACCAAAACCGAAGGTTTAAGCTGGGACATAGTGAAACAAACTTTTGCTCAATCCAAAGAAGCCAGAATCAAGATTTTGGATTTTATGAGCAAGACAATCGCCGAACCCAGAGCTGATTTGTCGCAATATGCTCCACGCATTATTACTATCAATATAAATCCGGATAAAATCCGCGATGTAATTGGTCCGGGCGGCAAGATGATCAATAAAATTATTGCCGAAACCGGCGTGTCTATAGACATAGAAGACGACGGACGTGTGTTTGTAACTTCAACGGACGCCGCGGGCATGGAAAAAGCCGTGCAGTGGGTTAAGGATTTAACCCGTGAAGTTATGGCCGGAGAAACATTTGAAGGAACGGTTGTACGCTTGGAAGACTTCGGCGCCTTTGTGCAAGTTCTTCCCGGACAAGACGGTTTGGTGCACGTAAGCGAGATTGCTTGGAGCAGAACCAACAAACCAAGCGATGTAATGCACTTGGGTGACAAAGTAAAAGTAATTGTAAAAGAAATAGACAGTATGAACCGAATTAGTTTGAGCATGAAACAACTTACTCCAAAACCGGAAGGCTTCGTAGATCAACCGGCATTTGAACGCAGTCCGCGCCCGCCTCAACGCGGAGGACACGGCGGTGGTAGAGGAAGGTAAGTGAAGCTGTAAGCAGATTAGGCAGATTAAGCAATGTGGAGAATAAATTTTATTTGACTAAAAACACCAGCGTTATAGCTGGTGTTTTTAAGTGGTGGACGGAGGGGGGATCGAACCCCGGAAGCTAGGATAGCAATCCTGCTCATGAGACCACTCACACTCCGCCCTTCAGTCCACCGGCAATAGTTTATCATAAAATCAATTATACGAAAAGAACTCCCTTTCGGGAGCTCCGTGATTCGGTGCGAGTTTTTGCTCACAGCAAGATTGCTATCAGTCTTAAGTATAGCAGATATATTGAATTTGTCAATATCTGTCTGTCCACAGGGTTGTTTTAAAAATATTAGAGCCGACCATCTTGGTCGGCCCGATTATTCCAGTTCTATAATGCCAGATATATTGGTTCGCGCGACACCTTTTTTATTATTCTATCAACATCTGTTTGAGACAAGCCACGTTGCAAATAAAGGGCATTAAGTTCTTTTATTGCGGCTTCAAAAGTTGTTTTTCCAGTATACTGCCCTAACAACTCAAGCTCATCATAAATGTTTAGTTCCCTGATTTTTGTGGCAAGTTCTTTTTTGAGAGCCATCTTTTTTTGCCAGCATTTGATGAACGCGAACATTTGCCGCCTCCTTAGTTGTCTGTCACAATTTAACACCAATACAGACGTTAAGTCAACGGGGGTTGATTTTTTTCTGATTTCGTGGTTGAATTAGAGGCAACAGGGAGGTGGTCATGTCCAAGATTAAGTGGGTACGAGCTCAATATGGCCAGCAGGTAATAAGGAAAGGGTTTGATGATCTTTGCGCGGAACACAATGGAGCCTCGCTTTTCTTGCGTGTTTATATCTGGCCAGAGATGGGTTTGTGTGTGGCTTGGCAAGTCATAAGAGAGCCGTTTTTAGAATTGAGTGCGAATGGGCTGCGTATTTTTACCCTCGGTAAGGATGTCAGTGACGAAGAATTGAGGAAAATGTACGAGCTCGCGAAAAAGCGGGCCGAGGCGTTCGCCAATTGTTGGGTGGAAGAGTAAAGGAGAAAAAATATGGGACGGCAGCCTAAGGCCTCCGTTCCAAAATATGCCGGGGTGGTGAAACGGTAGACACGCCAGTCTTAGGAACTGGTTCCCGCAAGGGAATGGAGGTTCAAGTCCTCTCTCCGGCACAATATTATTTGACAGCTAATTTTATCTGGTGTACACTTACGGTACACCAAATTTTTAAATCACAATTGCTAGGGGTGAGTAAAGAAGAAAATTAATTTTCTTCTTTCGAAGCCCGACGCAATTGCAAAGCTTTGCTTCTAAATCTTAAATTACCCTATAGGGGCTTCGCCGCATATATTCTCATTCGCTCGGAAATAATCAAAAACATTTGATTATTTCTCTCACTCATTTCGAATATGGTCACCAAACTTATCGGCGTAAAAGAATTTCGGCAAAATATGGCGAAATGTATTGCAGACGCAAAGCGTCATGGTTGGCGTTATGTGGTGTTAAACCGCAATGCGCCTATTTTTGCAGTTAAACCGCTATCGGATAAAGATGCGGTGTTGGAAAAATTGGCGGCTGATGTAGCCGAGGCGCGTCAGGAGTGGCGTGATGGAAAGGGGATTCCATTGGAAAAAGCACTTAAATCGCTTGGTCTATAGAGATGTATGAAATTTCAAGTAGAAATGATGCCAAGTTCGTTGGCTGATTTGCAGAAATTAGACCAAATGGTAGCCGATCGTATCGCCACGAAATTACGCTTTTTCGCGCGACAAGAAAACCCTTTGCGTTTTGCCGAACGATTAACAAATTCCCCATACGGAGAATATCGTTTCCGGGTCGGCGATTACCGCATCTTGTTTGATGTAAACGCGCGTGGAAAGATTACCATCCTAATAATTCTGCGCATTAAACACCGGCGCGAGGCGTATTAGTATAAACTCAATAGAGAAAACTTTTTGACATCCATAACAAATGGATGTATTATTTTAGAAAAGGAGGCTATCACGAAAATGGGAACATGGCTTGATCGTTTGAAAATGGCGTTGGCCGGTGACGTGAGTTTGCTTCGTTATATGGCGCGTTTTTTGGGCCATAATTTTCATCGCAAGGATTTGAATGTACTCGGTGAATTCAGATCCAGTGTGGCTTACGCATTCGAAAAACCACTCGATCCTTTCGTTCAAGGATATCTCGAAGCGCTTACAGACATCACGGCGGCTTATTCGATCCCCATCGAGGATGAGCAGCGCGAACAAGAAGATTTGG
>CAYIHE010000058.1:0-5500 GCA_964363145.1 uncultured Gammaproteobacteria bacterium
TACTGGAAATTAGGCAAATCGTACCGCGCTTCTCTTTTAGCATGTGCGGCAAACAAGCTTTGATGAAATAAAAAGAGCCGTTTACGTTTACGTCAAGAATTTCTTTCCACAAATCTGTGTCAAACGCCTCGGTGGCTCCGCCTTTAGAAATGCCAGCATTGCAAACTAGATTTCTAACTATTAAGGAGCCACTAATGATATACTCAACGGCCCTCTTCGCCGTCTCTGGATCAGTGACGTCTCCGAAAATATAACTAGCGGTTCCGCCACCGGCGATGATTTCCTCGTAAACCGACAAAAGATTTGATTTCCGACCGACCACAAGCACCGCTGTTTCTTTTGCCATTCGCAAAGCGATAGCGCGGCCAATACCGCGTCCGGCGCCGGTAACGATGGTAACCGAAGAAGCACTCATGACGTCCTCCTTGTTTATCTATAATAAAATTACCCCAAACATTGGCTAATGTCAATATTTTTTTAATAAAAAAAAGACCGCGCGATGAGGGTGTCTAGTAACTTTTAGACGAATTTAATTCTTCGCCACAGCCGTATTCTTGAGCGTGAAGTATTTTATACCGGTGGCTTCCACCATGTTTAATTTGGTTAAACGAGTTTGAATATTGCCAATAGAGCTATTGCTGGCCACTTCCACTTGCAATTTTTGCACTTCTATTTCCAAAGCTTCCACCTGCTTTTCCAATTTATTCATTTCATAACCGCTGGTGGCGGAAGAAGTAGTGTTTAACACATAAGCTATGCCAAAAGAAATAATAGTCAAAGACAAAATTACGCGCGTGGATTTGGAAGTAACCCATTTTGGCAAACTTATCGCCCGCAAAGAAGTAATAAAGTTTTTATATTTAAATTGTATTTGGCGTTTTAGGGACACATTCGTGGAATTAAGATTTATGATTTAAAATTTATGATTTTTCGATTACTCGCAACTTCGCGCTTCTTGCTCTGGGATTTACCGCTACTTCTGCGTCTGTGGCGGTTATCGGTTTTTTATTTATTAATTTAATTGATTTACCGGCGATAGATTGAAAATAGTGTTTTACGATTCTGTCTTCTAACGAATGAAACGTGATTACCGCCAATTTTCCGCCGGCGGACAAAGCTTCTACCGCTTGCGGCAATGCCAGTTTAAGATTGTCCAGCTCGTGATTTACTTCCATTCGCAATGCCTGGAAAACTTTTGTGGCCGGATGCAAACCGCCTATCCATGGAATTTCTTTATCGCTATGTAATTTTGTCCGATAAACCTGCAAAATTATTTCCGCCAACTCCCCTGTTTTTTCTAACTTCTTGTTTTTTCTAAACTCCACAATTGCTTCCGCGATTTCTTTGCTCAATTTTTCCTCTCCAAGATTTTTAAAAATATTCGCCAAATCCTGTTCGTTATAACTGTTCACAATTTCCGCCGCTGTTTGTGTTGTCATTGCGAGGAGCCGTAGCGACGCGGCAATCTCATTGTTCGCACTACCATCCAATGGGATTGCTTCGCGGAGTTTATGCCCCGAGGGGTGCTCGGAATGACAAGACGCGTCATACCTCATATCCAACGGCTCGTCCGTCTGAAAGCTGAATCCTCTCCCCCTCTCTGCGAACTGCGGAGAGGACCAGCCCAAATCCATTAAAATCGCGTTAACCGGACCAAAATTATTTTCATCTATTATTTTTTTTAAATTAGTAAAATTATTTTTTACAATTACGGCCCGATTTTCAAATCTGTATAAAAATCTTTTCGCCCGCAGAACCGCTTCAACATCCATGTCAATTCCCAACAATTTTCCTTTGGGGCTAATTTTTTCCAAAATTACTTCACTGTGTCCCGCATCGCCCAAAGTACAATCAACCACATTATCATTTGGTTTAAGATCAAGCGATTCTACAATTTCTTTCAGCAGAACGGGAATATGTTTCATATTGTTTGTCATTGCGAGGAGCCCTAGCGACGCGGCAATCCCCTTGTTAATCTGAAAACTATGGGATTGCTTCGCTGCGCTCGCAATGACAGCTTAAACTCCCAGCTCCGCCATTCTCTCAGCTATGACGCCACTCTCCGCTTCGGTTTGACCTTTATATTTATTCCACACTTCTTCATCCCAAATTTCTAATCGGCTATAAAGTCCGGCGATTACTACGTTCTTTTTTACAGTCGCAAATTCACGCAGATACTCCGGCAACATTATTCTGCCTTGTTTATCCAGTTCCACATCCATCGCGCCGGCCAACATCAAACGAGAAAATGCCCGGCTGTTGGCTTGCGCGATTGGCAAGTTTGCATATTTTTCCGCCACCTTTGCCCATTCGCTTTTGGTATAGATAAAAAGACAATTATCCAAACCGCGGGTGACGACCGCGCCATTTTTTAGGTCATGCCTAAATTTGACCGGTATGGCCATTCTTCCTTTTTCGTCTATGCTATGGCTATATTCACCGATAAACATAAAGACACGAATTTACGGCACAAATCTTTCACTAATTTACAAACTGCCTTCTCTAATTTACTATGCGTTTATATTTAATTCCTAACTGTGTAAATAAAATTATTATGCCCAATCTTTTATCTGTCGCTTTCAAATAAGCAAATACTTGCTTAATATGATTAATGTGAAAATCGTTTGCAACTTTGAATTCGACGACAATTTTGTCATTTACCAGAAAATCCAGATAGTACTTGCCAATTTTCTTATTTCTGTAAGTAATATCTACCATTAACTCCCTAATAACCCGAAATCCTCTATTTAGTAATTCAATTTCATATGCTTGCTGATACTGCTTTTCGTGATAACCATACTTGAGTTCGTTATAAACAGCATACGCGCACCCAATTAACTCAAAACTATCATTTTTAAATACAATATCCGCAACCATAGCTATTAGTGTTAGATTCGTGCTCAAAGATTAGTGTCTTCCCCACAATTCACCACTACATTCCATTTTACACCACTTAAAAACACAAGTCAACAACTTACCCCATTTTGATGCGCTATTTTTTTTGCTAAGAATAAACAAAAAAAGCCCTGCCAAGCAGGGCTGTGGATAAGTTGTGCTACTTCTTTTCCTTTTTGCGAAGGACGAGCCAGCGCCAATGTTGTGGGAACTCAAACTTTGTGTTGAGCCGCCATATAATCAATTGCCATTCAGGACTGCTATCATAACTGAAATCGCCAAATAGCGGAATACAACGATTATTATCCGTGTCTGTCCAAGGAATGGCAACTACGAGCGAATGTTGTTTTTCACAACTGGCGATGTATTGCATCACCCGTCGAGAACCACTAAAAAAACGATAGCCCAAATCCTGAAGTTCTTTAAGAGCATCGTCGCCTAGCATCGCCTTTTCAAAACAATGCTCATAAGGACTCCACTCGTCTTCGTCCGGCTCGATTGATTCCAGTGGGAAATTCTTTTCGGTAAAATCAAGACCCACCAAAGTCAACTTACAAGCGTCCAGAAGTTCCTCAAACTTCGCCGACTCAATTTGTTTTTTCACGATTTCCTCCTTGCTTCAAAGCTTACATTCCTACAACTCAAATGTCAATCCAAAATCCGCCACTGTTGCTTTGGTGCCCAAGTCGCCTATGACGCGTTTGGCCAGCGCCTCTGATGCTTGCGGCTCGCCGTGCACCAGAAAAACTTGTTTTGGTACTGTCGCGCCGCCGCCGATCCAGTCTAATAATTTATCCTGATCGCCATGTGCCGATAACGCGCCAATGGCTTTGACATGACAACGCACGGGAATTTTTTCTCCCATAATTTCCACCGGCGATTCGCCATCCAAAATTTTTCTGCCCAAAGTATTCTCGGATTGATAACCGATAATCAACAGCGTATTTTTCTCGTCGGACAAATAGCGCATGGCGTGATGCACGATGCGTCCGCCGTTCATCATGCCCGAGCCGGCAATAATTATTTTCGCGCCCAGCATATGATTTATTTTTTTTGATTCTTCTTTTGTTTCGGTTGTTACCAATCCGGGAAATTGAAATAACTCATCCCCGCTTTTAAACAAACCAGTTGCTTCGGTATCGTAATACTTTGGATACTTTAAATAAACTTTGGTGGCTTTGATAGCCAAAGGACTGTCCAAAAAAATCGGCACGCGCGGCAATTTATGTTTGCGATCCACTAAATCATTTAAATCATAAATTAATTCTTGCGTGCGCTCCAAAGAAAAAGACGGGATCATCAGCGTTCCTCCGCGGCCAATGGCCGTGGAAATTAAATTTTGCAAAATTTCCTGCCGGCGCATAGGCGACTCGTGCAAACGATCGCCGTAAGTGGATTCGCAAACCAGCGCGTCCAAATCGCCTGGCAAAATTTCCGTGTCGCGCAAAATCGGCACATTGATATTGCCGATGTCTCCGGAAAATACCGCGCGCTTGCCTTCGGCTTCCACCAGCGCGAAAGCCGAACCAAAAATATGTCCCGCGTCATAAAAAGTAAACGAGACCTCACCCTCCCCTCTCCTTTGCGAAGGAGAGGAAGACAAACTAAATTTTTGATGATAATCCACCGCTTTAAACTGTTGCATTGTTTTGGCAATATCAGTTGTGTCATACAAAACCGGCGAACCAAAATGACGCTGATTGTATAACATAATATGTAGAGCGTCTTCCAAAATAAGTTCGGTTAATTCCACGGTTGACGGAGTGGCATAAAAATGTCCCTCATAGCCATTTTTTACGAGTAGCGGCAATCGGCCCACGTGATCCAAATGCGCGTGCGTAACAATTACTCCGGAAATTTCCGCCGGATTAAAAGGAAGCGGCTGAGAATTTTTGGCTTCATTAAATTGACTGCCCTGAAACATGCCGCAGTCAACTAAAAATTTCTTCCCGCCGGCCGTAAACATATTGCACGAACCGGTTACTTCTCCGGCCGCGCCATAAAAAGAAAGTTGCATAAATACTAATTATACTAATATAGTGATACTAATATGCTAATATACGATCAACATTGTTGTCATTCGTATATTAGCATCGTTTAATTCGTATCATTAGTATAAAGTATAGCAAAAAAAATCAAAGCAAACAATAAGAAACACCCGGCCGAAACCGGGTGCGATATGCCTAATACATGGATGCGATCATGCTCTCGGCAGATCACACCTCCCTACCCTCCTCATAGGAGGGACTTGACCGATCTACGGATCAAGCGGACTTTTTACCCGCAGGCCCGGCACGCTAATTTTTCCCTCCAACAAAACCGCCAAAATACTTTGCCAAACTTCTTTGACCACGTTGCCTGGAACTCCGGCTTCATGGCGCAATCGCGCCAAGATCAAACCAACGGGGATGCGACGACCACCGACGATAAAAATTCCTTGGCGCGAATCCAGCGTGGCCACGCGCGGCTGAATATTGAAACCCAGCACCAAACCTTGCACGGCCAGCGCGGCTTCTTCCACAATCAGCGCGCATCTGGCGCGGGTATTGCTCATGGCGGTCACAAAACCATTATCACTCAAACGAGCCAGCAAATCATAACTGAC
>CAYIHE010000059.1:0-5448 GCA_964363145.1 uncultured Gammaproteobacteria bacterium
CTGGAAGAATTGCATAAATTGGGTGTGGAAAACGAAGCCGTTACTTTGCAATACGGCCAGCACAATCGCGCGACCAAAAAAAGCATTCAGGCGGCGGCGCCGGAGGCGGCGCATAATTATTTGGGAGATTTTGATATAAACAGCGTTATAAAAAGTTTCGCGGATTTTGACGTCGTGCATCTGCACTGTCCTTTTTTTGGCGCGGCCGGCAAAATTTTGCGTTGGAAAAAACTTAACCCAGACATTCCTTTGGTGGTTACTTATTATCGCGCAGTCCGGATTTTAGATCTTATGAGTTTGTTTATAAGGTTTTACAACGCGTATTATTTGCCTAAAATTTTTAAATTGGCAGATGCGGTTGTAGAAGAGGCGCGCCCCGAAGGGGCCCCCTCTGGGGAAGAAGTGGATTCCTTGGGGTCTATTGCGGACCGTACATTGTTGATGTATAATAACTTGCGAGTGTGATTGTCCGCTCAAAGTCTCACACTCCCCAACCCCTCTCTAGAGGGGAATCAAAAATCCCTCCTGTGAGGAGGGCGAGGGAGGTGTGAGCTACCGAGAGTATAATTGCATCATTATTAATTTATAAATTGTATATGGGCATGTTCAAAAAAGGGCTTTTTTTAGGAGGATTATTGGGAGCGGCGGCAATGTGGTTAAATGCCACCCCAAAGGGTAAAGAAATGCGGGCGAAACTTTTGGATCAGGCAAATGATTTGTATGGCCAGCTTAAAGAAAGTATAAAAAAATTGGAAGGTCCCACCAAAGAAATGTATGACGCGCTGGTAGAAAGAGCCGTGGAAGAATATGCGGCCAAAAAAGAAATGGCCATGGATATGAAAAATCAGCTGGTTAGAAAATTAAAAAAGAGATGGAAAGATTTGGAGAAGGAAATTAAGAAATAATACACAGATTACGCGGATTTTTTACGGATTTACACAGATCACAGATTTTTATATCTGTGATTTTTTGATGTCTTCGATGGTAAGCTGTAATTCTCTATTCCCATTCCATTCGTTGACTCCGATAGAAAAAACCATATCTATTTTGTCTCCGGGTTTTAAACATTCTTTCCAGTTTTCCGGACAACGTTTGGTGTCGCCAAGGCCAAAACCGATGGTTTTTTTAATTAAATGAGAATTGTGTTTTACAGTCAGGCGCAAATGCTTGCCATCTTGGCCCACAGGGTCGATGTTGACGATGGTTACGCCGCGCGCCGCGTATTTTGGTTCTTCGTTGGCCTGGCCAAATGGTTCAAATTTTTGCAATAAATCGTAAAGTTTCCAATTTACTTCGTCCAAATCCACTTCCGCATCCACGGCGATTTGCGGGGTCAGATCCATATCGGCGGTTTGCGCCGCGGCTTTGGCGATTAATCTGGTTTTAAATTCTTCCAGATTGTCTTTAGCTTTTAAAGTAAAACCGCAAGCCTGGGGATGGCCGCCAAATTTATCAAATACCTCGGGCATACTTTGCATGGCCGCGATTAAACTAAATTCTTTAATACTTCTACCCGAACCGTTTATGGCGTCATCGGTTTCTCCCATTACAATAGCCGGTTTATAATAATCATCTTTTATTTTTCCGGAAATCAAACCCAAAATGCCGGTAGGCCAGTCTTTGCCCAACACAAATAAAACTGGATTATCAGCTTGCCTGGTTTCTTTTATTTGTTTTCGCGCTTCGTTTACGTATTGTTCGGTAAGTTTGCGCCGGTCAACATTATTTTTATCCAATTGCGCGGCTAAACTTTCGGCTTCTTTTTCGTCCGTTGCCATTAGCAGGGCAAAAGCAGTGTTGGCGTGATCCATGCGTCCGGCCGCGTTCAGCCGCGGCACAATTTGAAAACTCATGGCGTATGAATCATAAGCGCCGCGTTTTGGCTGGCCATTTTCATCGGCAAGACCGGCAACTATAAGAAGTTTTTTTAGGCCAATGTTTCTGGTTTTGTTGATTACTGTTAAGCCGTAGCGGGTCAACGTGCGCGATTCGCCCAAGAGCGGCACCATATCACCAATGGAAGCGATAGCCACCAAATCCAGTAGCCATTTTTCAAAACCTTCAAATGTTTGCCCGTCCGGCAGGGCGCTGTGCGTGAAGGCATATTTTTTTAAAAGTCCCTGCACCAATTTAAAAGCCACGCCACCGCCGCAAAGGCCTTTGTCCGGGTATGGTTCTCCTTTTACGAGCGGATGGATAATGGCGTTGGCCTTGGGAAGTTTGGCTGGTACGGTATGGTGGTCGGTGACGATTACTTTTATTTTATATTTTCTGGCGAGTGCGATTTCCGGAGTATTACTTACGCCGCAATCGCAGGTAATAATCAGGTTGGTTTTTTGGCTGCGCAAAAGTTCAATGGTGTTGAAGTTTAATCCGTAGCCGTCGATTTCGCGGTGTGGGATAAACACGTTTACATTTTTTGCTCCCAATTTTCGGAGTCCGGTGATAATAATGGCCGCGGCGCTAACACCGTCCGCGTCGTAGTCGCCATGCACCACAATATTTTCTTGTTTGTCTATGGCTTTAAAAATAATATCCGTAGCTTTTTCCATGTCTTGGAACAAAAAAGGATCATGAATGTCCTGTGAATAATCCGGATTTAAAAACTCATCAATTTGCGCTTGCGCGCGCAAGTTTCTATTCCAAAGCAAACGAGCCACCGTTGGCGGCAGTTCCGGATGAGAGTTGATGAATTCTAACGGCGGTAAAGGTAATATGTTCCACTTCTTACTCATAGATTTAAACAGATTAATTTGGATTTAAATGGATTTTATTTGTCATTGCGAGGAGGTCTTGGCGACCGACGAAGCAATCCTATTGTTTGGTAGTGCTAACAGTGGGATTGCCACGTCGCTACGGCTCCTCGCAATGACAGTTTATTTATCTTTTATAAAACTTTTTAAACTAATTTTTTTAAAATCCCAATAAGAATCGGCCAGTAGCAATGTAAAAATTATAAATAATATATTTATAGATAGATAATCTTTTACGCCCAAAGGTTTGGCGTAGCTGGCAAAAAGAGTAATACCCAGAGCAATCCAATAGAATAAACTTTTGGCTGTCATATTGCGGCGTTCGGAGAGTTGAATTTTTCCCCGAATTTCCCAGCAATAGGCAAAATACAAAACAATCAGCGGCCCTGCCATCAGCCACTCAAACCGATGCGGATCTTCGCCAAAGTATTCCAAACCAAAAAAAGCCAGTCCAATAAAAATAAGCAGAGCGATAAATAAAAAAATTATGTCCAGTTGATATTTGCGGAGGATTTTCATATTTTTTATTTGTCATCCTGAACGCAGTGAAGGATCTCTGTCTGTAATTCCCCGCTTGGGCGGGGTAGGGGTGGGTTGGACAATCGGACAGAGATTCTTCGCTTTGCTCAGAATGACAATTATCCGAAGCTTATTGCAACGCCGGTAGGAAAGAAAACACCACCATAGCCAAAATAGCGATTAAAGAAATCACTATCCAAATTTTTTTTATTGTTTTTTGTCGCATAAATACTAATTATACTAATACAGTGATACTAATATACTAATCACACTAATTAACGTTTTAGTACGGCAAGGTAAGTCTCCGGCGGAATGTCTATTTTCCCGTGCGACAACATTCGTTTTTTGCCTTTTTTCTGTTTTTGCAATAATTTTTGTTTGCGGGTATAGTCACCGCCGCTCATTTTGGCCAGCACATCTTTGCGCAGAGCCGACAAACGGTCCGAGGCGATTACTTTTCCGCCTATGGCGGCTTGGATTTTGAGCACGAATTGTTGCCTAGGCAGAGACTCTTTTAAAGATTCCACTATTGTTTTACCAGCTTTGTAGGCCTGATCTTCCCAAACCAACGTGGACAAGGCCTCCACTTGTTCTTCGGCTACCAATATATCCAATCTTACGACCTTAGTTGGTTGGTAATTCATAAATTCGTAGTTCATGGACGCGTAGCCCGAGGTAACGGTTTTTAGTTTATCATAAAAATCAGTAACAAGCGAGGCAAGCGGAATTTCGTAGTGCAACATGGCTCTTTGGTCTGTGTCCGCGCTTAAATATTCGGTATTTATATATTTTCCTTTGCGTTCGGACACCAGCCCCATCACGTTGCCGGTAAAATTTTTGGGAGTAATAATATCCAATTTCATCCACGGTTCCAAAATCTGTTCCAGACGACTTGGGTCAGGCATTTCTTGCGGACTATGAATAGTTTTTTCTTGGCCGCCGGTCGTGGTAATTTTGTAAGCCACGCTGGGCACGGTAATAATAATTTCCAAATTGTATTCCCGCTGTAATCTTTCCTGAAAAATATCCAAATGCAATAGCCCCAAAAATCCACAGCGAAAACCAAAACCCAGAGCCAAAGAATGTTCCGGTTCATAGAATAGGGAAGCATCGTTTAATTTTAATTTATCAATGGCATCGCGCAGGACCTGATAATTGTCGCCTTCTTTGGGAAAAATGCCGGCATAAACCATGGGCTTTACTTCTTTATATCCGGGCAGAGCCAAAGTGTGGATATCTTTTTCCTCCTCATCCGTATAAGTGGTAATGGTGTCTCCCACTCGGCAATCTTTTAGATCTTTTAATCCAGTAACAACATAACCAATTTCGCCGTTATACAATTTAGGAGTTGATTGGAACTTTGGTTTGTAGTAGCCGACTTCCAGAATTTCCGCCGGCGTTCTGGTGCCGAGTAAAAATATTTTGTCTCCTTTTTTTAATTCGCCATCCACAATTCTTACCGAAGCAATCACTCCCTTGAAATCATTATAAACAGAATCAAAAATCATGGCACGGGTGGGCAAATCCGCGTTATCTGCCGGCGGCGGTATCCGCGCTATCACACTATTTAAAATTTCTTCTACGCCCTGGCCGGTTTTGCCGGACGCCAGAATAATTTCTTCGGGCTTGCAACCAAGCAAATGCAGAATTTCCGCTTTGGTTTTTTCCACATTGGCGGCGGGCATGTCTATTTTATTTATTACCGGAATAATGGTTAAATTTTGTTCAATCGCCAGATACAAATTACCAATGGTTTGCGCCTGCACGCCCTGGCTGGCATCTACCAATAAAATTGCGCCTTCCACCGCGGCCAAGGAACGGGAAACTTCATAATTAAAATCCACATGACCGGGAGTGTCAATTAAATTTAGGATGTAGCTTGTAGCTTGTAGCTTGTAGTCCATGCGAACGGGAGTGAGTTTGATTGTGATTCCACGCTCGCGTTCCAGATCCATAGAATCCAAAAGCTGATCCTGCATGTCTCGATGCGCCACTGTGCCGGTAAATTCCAAAAGACGATCGGCTAGAGTGCTCTTGCCATGATCAATGTGGGCTATTATGCAGAAATTTCTTATATATTGGTTAGTTGACATTTTGTTTGTATTATGTTAGGGTGAAATCGGCCAATATCGGCCAAGGAGGACGGCGATGAAAAATCTGAACGCGATTTGTTGCC
>CAYIHE010000060.1:0-5339 GCA_964363145.1 uncultured Gammaproteobacteria bacterium
CCTCTATACTGGTCATTGTTTGAGGCAAGATTGCCCAAGACTAAATTGCCGGAATCGGGGATAGTTTGGACGTAATGATTTGTCGTTCTTACCAAGTAGCCATCGGTATAATATTTAACATTATTGGTTATACCTTGGGTCCAAGTTACAACCAAGTGGTGCCACTTGTTGGCAGACACAGCGGGAGCAGATGTAGAGGCGGCGATAGTGCTAAGATAAAACTGATTTACCCCGGTTGTTGCCGCAGTAAGAAGAGCAATGTCAGATGAACCGCCAAGTTGAAAAATTCTTTGATTGTCCGAAAGGTCGCTAGATGGTTTTACCCACGCGGATAATGTGAGACTGGTTAACCCGGTTAAATCAGTTACACCAGGGACGTTGACTTTACTGGTTGTCAGAGGGAAACTTACGCCCTGTCCTAGTTTTCCCGCTTTCATAGTTACTGATGTTCTAGTTCCGGTGTTATTGTTTCCGCTTTTATCTGCGATACTTCCAGCAAATGTGTCCGCTCCGTCAAATGTCCACCAACCTACCAGTCCGCTGTTTAGGGTGGGAGTAATAATTGTTTTGTTTATTTTACTTCCACCCATTTGATAGAGTTGGGTGATTTCTTTGGCGGAGAGGGCACGGGAGTAGATGCGGACGTCGTCGATGGAGCCGTTAATAAAAGCAGAAGACCCATTTATAGAACCAATGAATGTGTTACAAACCTTGGTGCTTATTGATGGACTAAAGGTAGCGCCATCTTTCACGCCATCAGTATAAAATTGTGAGCTTGACCCATTTATCACGACCGTTGCGAGATGCCATTTATTATCATTGACTGTTTTGGAAGCCACATTACTAAAAACTGACGTTCCATCATAAAAACCTAGTCTAGGACCAACTACATAAAAATCAAACTGTGTTCCGCTCGGTCTCCTACTTATTATTCTAACATTAGAACCTGTCATTTTAATCCACGCCGACAATGTAAAATTATTAGTTAAAGTTGCGCCAGCTTGACCACTGTTTATAGTGCCACTACTCCCATTAAACTTCATCGCCTGCCCAATCTTCCCCACCGCCAATGTCGCGCCACTGCTTTTTCCACCATTATTCCCATTCCCACTCTTATCCGTCGAAGTCACCGTCGTCGCCTGATCCGCCCCATCAAACGTCCACCAGCCGACGAGTCCGTTATTCAAAGTGGGTGTGTTAGCGGGAGTTTTGTTAAGAGTGGCGGCGACAGCAAAACCGGCCGAGGTGAGGAGGGCGAGGGAGAGGCAGAATAAAAATAATTTTTTCATATTGATGTTACATTGCTACACTGTTACATTGTTACATTGTTACATTGGTACATTGGTACATTGGTACATTGCTAAATTGGTACATTGCTAAATTGTTACATTGTTACAATGTTGTTGTGTCGCAGGTGTTTTTTCGCGTGTAGCATAACAGTGTGACAATGTGACAGTGTGACAATTTGACGATTTGACGCGGATCTCACTCTAGACTAAATTTGGTCAAAGCGCTTTTTATTTCCTCTTGACTTGTTTCAAACCCTGGTAGATACATTATCTCTTCGGAAAAATCAATGTCTTCAAAATAGGCTAACTGAGTACGAAATAATTTCTCATTAAATTCCGCGCCGAAAATCTTATGGGCGCGCGCCGTTACGCGCGCGAGAGAACCATAGCGCTTGATGATAAAATACATATCCACGTAATCCTTCCACTTGGCGCGCCGGCCAAGCGCGTATGCTTTCATGGCGGCCAGCGTTAGGATATCGGGCAATTTGATAAAACCGTCGAAAGAATAAGGAAAGGAGAGCTTAAACGGATACTCGATAAAAGTGAATCGCACGCCGCGCGCGATGACGGTGTACTGCCCGCGTTCGTCGAGCGCCACCTGCTCGATATGCTCTGTCTTCGTGATAATCTTTCTAATATCACCGTTGTCAAAAGCTCTATTACTAAACAGATCAAAATCAATAGACTGACGGTGTCCGAAGTGCAAAGCAATCGCCGTACCGCCGACCAGGCCAAAGTGCCGGAAAAATTGTTTCACGAGAGGCAAAAGATCGCGTTGTGCCGAAGAAAGTATTTCTGAATGCAGTCGTGATTTAGCGGGCATACCGATTAAAATAAAGGGTAAAATAATTGGTGATTTTGGGATGATAATTCTGACGCGACGCGCGAATTTGCCCGCGAAAAATACGAGCCGTTTCTTTGAGCCCGAGTATTTTGAACAGCCGCTGAACGTCAGTCCAATCGCCATTATTTAAAATTGCCTCGACAACGGCCGAAGCGGAAAGCCGCTCCGGGTGAGAAACGTACCATGCGAGATAGGGTTTCTTTTTGATAAAACTAGCCAGAGTCATACGAGTTTATACACTGATATTTTAGCATAAAAACAGCGCTTTGTCCACCAGCCGACGAGGGCGGAGTTGAGGGAGTTGGTGTTGGAAGGTGTTTTGTTGGTGATGTTGCCCGCTAACACAAAACCGGCTGAGGTAAGCAGACCGAAGGTGATTAAGATGTAAAGGAGTTTTTTCATAGCAGAGAACAAAAATGTCAAATATCCAATTTCCAATGTCAAATCAATGTCAAAGCCTCAAATGACGAATGTCAAAACACGATTTGTTATTTGACATTTGTCATTTGGATTTGATTGGAAATTTGGCATTGGATATTTGACATTTTTTTATTTCTTTAACCTCTTCACACCTTTTTTAATTTCCTTAATATGCTTTTCGGTTGGTAGATGCTCAGGCATTATACCACCAATATGGCGTATCGTCTCGCGAACTTTTTCACCTACCGCCCGATGCGTATAAGTTGCCGAGTCCTCATCGTCAACATTATCAATCTTTAACTTCTCATCAGTGGGGGGCGGTTACTCTCTCCCCTACATCAGGGGAGAGACAGAGAGAGGGGTTTCGTCGCCGTATACGTTGAACGAAACCCCCTCCTCCGTCCTCCCCCTAATGTAGGGGGAGGGAAATGCTTTTCGGATTGTAAGTGTTATGGCGTTGTTGAACTTTCCAAAATTATCATTTTGTCGACGCCGACAAAATGATCCTTAATATTTTGATCACTTGCCTCGCAGGCCTGTTTTGCGCGTTCGATAGAACCGTTAAACTTACGCCATTCAGCATACCCCAAAAGCGGCATCAACTCGCGCGCCTCCCAGTACTCCACGCCATCTTCCGTTAATTTTTTTATACTTTCAAAATCTTTCGCCGGACCGGATAAAATGATTGTTTTGGACATATGTTTTGAAATGTCAAATTTCCAATATCCAATGTCAAATCAATGTCAAAGCCTCAAATCCAAATGTCCAATTGTCATTCTGAGTGAAACGAAGAATCCCTTTTCACGAACGAGAGGGATCCTTCGCCCTGCTCAGGATGACAAGACCATATGTGAACATTTGTCATTTGGATTTAATTGGAAATTGTCCCGAAAGGATCCCTTGGGAAAAATTGATCATTGATCATTATCGCGCTACTTCCCCATCATATACAACTGCAACACCTCTTTGGCGGAGAGGGCGCGGTTGTAGACGCGGATGACGCCACCACATTAATTTATCCCAACAAATTTTTTATAAGAATCCCTATTCACCAGCTCAATGGCGCTACCGGGATAAGCATCCAGAAAAACTTTTGGTTTTTTGAACGAATCTCTTTTCCATTTAAATTCAAATGCCGACAGGGCGCTTCCTCCCTCTTCCACATAATCTATTTCTTGTTTTTGCGCTGTCCGCCAAAAAAACGAATTTACCTCAATGCTCCGGTTGTTGTTGTATTTTATCCGTTCACTAATCATAAAATTCTCCCATAAATTTCCCACGTCCGACCTAAGATCAAAGGCGTTAAAATTATTTATTAAAGCGTTGCGGATTCCGGTATCGTAAAAATAAATTTTTCTCAATTTTTTCAGTTCATTTCTCAAATTCCTGCTAAATGGGCTGATACGAAAAATAATAAAAGCTTTTTCCAAGAGTTGCACATAATTTTCCACTGTTTGCTTGCTTACCCCCACCAGACCGGCCAATTCGTTATACGAAACCTCGGAGCCGATTTGCAGAGCCAAAGCCTTTAATAATTTTTCCAGCACTTCGGGATTCTTTATATATTGATATTGCAATATGTCTTTATAAGCGTAACTAAGCGCCAAACTTTTTAACTTCTTTTCACTTTCTTCCCCGCCTTGCGTGATTTCCGGATACATCCCATAAATCATTCTTCTTTCCAGCAAACGGTCAATCTCCAGTTCGGAATGCGCGCCGCGCAGTTCTACCAAAGAAAAAGGGTAAAGATAATATTCATTTTTTCTTCCGGTCAGCGGCTCGGCGATTTTGTTTGATAGATCAAAAGACGAAGAACCGGTCGCGATTATTTGAATCTCCGTGAAATTGTCGGCAATTAACTTTAACGTTAATCCGATGTTCTCCACCCTTTGCGCTTCGTCAATAATTACCAGCCGTTTCCCGCCGATAAACGCTTTGATTTCGGTTGATGTCTTGTTCGTCAAAGCATCTCTAATATCCGGCTCGTCGCAATTGAAATAAGATGAATTTTCAGGATACTTCTTCTGGATTTCCTTGACCATTGTTGTCTTGCCAACTTGCCGCGCGCCGTAAATAATGGATATTTTCCCCTTAAACAACCCTTTTTCTACTGTGTCTTGAATACTTCTTTTTATAGACATAATGCTAATTTAGGAAACTCTACTTACCTAATTATATATGATTTGGGTAAGTTTGTCAACTTCCGGTGTATTCGTGTAATTCGTGGCGCCTGCCTGCCGGTAGGCAAGGCTCAAGCCGCATTTGTGAAATCCTAGCCCTCATTTTCCCATCTGATACAACTGTAAAATTTCTTTGGCGGAGAGGGCGCGTGTCCAGACTCTGGCGTCATCCATCGTTCCGTTTAATACAGAATTGTCACTTCCGGTGAAATTGCCTAAAACCAAAACTCCTCCGACAGGATTAACTGAAGGAATATAATTATTGGTAGTTAAAACCAGATTACCGTTCAAATAAAATTTAACATTGTTCGTCGTGCCTGCAGTCCAGGTTACAGCTATATGGTTCCATTTATTCGCGACTAATCCAGAGGCGGTAGATGAGGATACGATGTTGTTTAAGAAAAACCTAAAATTATTAGGAGTAATTGTTTGGAACAGAAAATCATTTGCCGCCCCTTTGCTAAAAATCCGTTGATTGGCTGTAAAACTAGATTGTTTCACCCAGGTCGATAAGGTCAGGCTCGTTGCCCCATTCAAACTGGAAATAGTCCCCATACTTACTCTTGAAGTTGAGCCGTTAAAAGAACCGCCTTGTCCTATTTT
>CAYIHE010000061.1:0-5291 GCA_964363145.1 uncultured Gammaproteobacteria bacterium
TGAATTATATCACCACCAACATAGAAATCAAACTTAAATTGTCAATCCCGATTTTACTTCGAGTAAAATCGAGGATCCGCGATTTCGCCACCAAAGGCAAAATCGGGATAATAAAAATCACCCCCGCCTCGATATTCACTTTTTGAGCAAAGTTGAGATGGGGGTTAAGCCTATGGAAAACTAGAGTTTGGCCGGCGGGTCCGTGTCGGTGTCTTCCCCAATGGTGATGCCGTGCTGCTTCAAGAGTTGACGCCGAGTTTCATACCAGCTGACATTACCTACCAGAGCGCGCAATCTGACCAAACGTTCAAACAGCCACGGTTCTTGTCGTACAAAACTGGCGAGATCGGGATATTTGATGTCCAAATTATATGCTTTACCAGCAAATCTTTTGGCATGTACATTTATCCGACCAGCATGACGACCGGGCGTGGTAATCCAGGTGTTCAGGAAATAATTCTGTACATCTCCATTAACTTGGAGATTATACCTGATTTCGCCATTAGCACCATGATAAGAAGCATTATAGATGACAGTCTCCTCCAGTGGTCGCGCCGGATGCTCGACTAGCCTAATCATCTCATCAAGAAACTGCTCAAGCTGTGGACGCCGAGTTCGCATCTTCTTGCGAAGATTAAGCGGGACCCAGATTGCCAAGCCAATTGCCGCCAAGGCAAAGCCGACGAGCACGGAGAAGAAATTTAGCCATGACTGGCTCATTAAAACAGCAAGAGTAATAACGGCAAAGAGCGTCGTGAAAGGAAGGAGTCGTTTCCATTTCGTCATCTGGTCCTCCTAGGTTGATGGAGCCTTTATACTAAAGAAAAAATAAGGTTTTGTCAATAGTCGCAATAAAAAGAGGGTGCCATTGCGGACAACCCTCGCGCACTGTTCCTTGACTGACTTATCTACGGAAAAAACGACCAGCTGATTCCGAACCAGCCCCTTAGCTGATCCAGTAGTTCTTATCGATCAATTCCATTCTGGCCTTTTCACCAACCACCTGCTGGCCGTTGCAGATAACGACCTGATAGTCCTTACCGGGCTCAATCATCCGAACAAAGCCGGCGATGCGCGTAGTAACTAACACAATGTCTTTCTTATCACCAAGCTCCTCTCTGATTTTGGCCAAACAGTCCAGTCTTTCCTCAATGATAAGCACCATCGGCGTCCTCCTTGAGAAGGGTTGAATTGACGTAAAGGAACTAGACATTATACATATACACGCGACATTTATCAATAGTTACAGGGCAACCTCCGGCAACTCCCTCGCACTCCCTCTTGGAAAGAGGGAGATTACAACTATTTGTATACACTAGTGTATACAACTGTGGATAAGTCTGTGTATAAAGTTAATGAATCGTGGATAGTTTTTAGTAATTTTGGCTATAATTAGCCAAAATCATATTTGTATATACTAGTCTATACAAACACTTGACAGAACCTTAAAAATATGCTATACTATATATGTAGTTCATTCTACAACTTATGGTTCCGCTTCATGCGGGCCACAAACCCTTAAACTGTAATATAAGATTGGGCAAACAACTGCCATCTACATAAGTAGACCGGCAATGGCATGCCCAACTTCTTCTCGGGTAACTCCTAATTAGTTAAATGCCTAACGGCCTCTTTAACACTGGGGCTCTGCCCACAAGCGGTTAGGGTTTTTGAAACTTACTACCTAGGTTTGGTAGCGTACAAGTTCCCCCAAGGGGGAAAGTACCTCCGCTTAGTAGTATATACATAAAGGCGATCCGCCTCTGTACCAATTCGCAATTGATGTAGAGGGTGATCGCCTTTTTTTATTAACACCATTTTTATTGACAACCCCAACCTGTGTGCTACACTACCCGGCACAAGCAATCCAAAGCCAGTCATTATGACTGCTTTTATATTTCCTTATTATATTGTATAATTAGTGTATTAAACTCAATTTATATGGCCAAAACAAAATCGCAATTTTCTCCGGATTTACTAAAAAAAATAGAAGTGGTGCTTTTGGCGGAAAAAGACAAACTGGAAAGAGAGTTGGCTAAATTTTCCAAGAAAAAATCCGGCCAAGAAGGCGACTATGATGCCGCTTTTCCTGATTATGGAGACAAAGAAGATGAAAATGCCGCCGAAGTAGCCGACTATGTGGTAAATTTGTCTTTAGAAGAAAATCTGGAAAAATCACTGCGCGACGCCAATCAGGCTTTGGACAGACTGGACAAAGGCGAATATGGAATTTGCAAATACTGCCACAAGCCAATTGAAGAAAAGCGCTTGCTCGCCCGGCCAACTTCCAGCTCTTGCATGAGCTGTAAAAAAACAATTACTCAAGAAGTGTAATTAACATAGATGGGGGATGCGAAAGCGCGAAAATAATATGAATAAAAAAAAGACCCGTTTGATAATAATTTTTTCCAGCGGGTTTTTTTTATTATTGGATCAATTTCTCAAATGGCAGGCCATGCGCGCCTGGGCCGACTCTCGACTTATTTGGCCGCGCTTTGGCTGGCAAGTTTTTTTAAACAAAGGCGCGGCTTTTGGCATATCTTTAAATAATGCCTTAATTATCGCTCTTTCTATTCCAATTGTTCTGCTTATCGGCTATATTTTTTTAAAAGAATTAACCAAAGAAAATTTTTCCCGAATTTTACTGCTGGCGTGGAGCCTGATTTTAGCCGGCGGGATTTCCAATCTGCTGGACCGGATTATTTACCGCCAAGTGATTGACTATTTTTTAATCAACATGGCCATTATAAATATAAGTGATATAATGATTGCCGGAGGATTGGTGATATGCTTGTTGAATATTAGTTGTCATTCCGACGACAAAGGAGGAATCTCTGTCCGTTAATTATCATTCCCGCCGCAAGCGGGAATCCAGACAATTCAATTGGACACTGGATTCCCAATCCCTCCAAAGGCGGGCAGGCAAGTTGGGAATGACAGACAGAGATCCCTCGTCGTCCGCCTAGGCGGACTCGCTCGGGATGACAAATGATTTAGAAATTAGTAATTAGTAATTCTCGATGTATGTTCCTAAAACTAAACTCGGCCGCGACCATTGGCCTAGACTGCCGGCTAGTAGACGTGGAAGTGGATATAAACAAAGGACAAAGCGCTTTTAATATTGTGGGCTTGCCCGACACTTCCATCCAAGAAGCCAAAGATCGCATTCATTCGGCTTTAAAAAATTCCGATTTTAGCTATCCGTTTAATTTTCGTATTTTGGTAAACCTGGCGCCGGCGGATTTGCATAAAGAAGGCCCTGCATATGATTTGCCTATGGCGCTGGGTATTATTATCATCAGTAATGATTTGCAAATAAATTTAAATGACGCTATTTTTGTGGGCGAACTGGCTCTGGACGGCGCTTTGCGCCACACCAATGGTGTTTTGCCAGTGGCAATTTTTGCCAAACAGCAAGGGCTAAAAAAAGTGTTTGTGCCGGAAATAGACGCGCCCGAAGCAGCTCTGGTAAGCGGCATAGAAATTTATCCGGTAAAAAATTTAAAACAAATAGTGGAACATCTAACCGGCGGCGCCCAAATAACCAAATTCGCCCAGCCGGAAAACTGGAACGAATACAACGCGCCGCAATATGAACTGGATTTGGCTTTTATCAAAGGCCAAGAATTTGTTAAGCGCGCTTTGGAAATTGCCGCCAGCGGAGCCCACAATATTTTGATGAGCGGACCGCCCGGCTCTGGCAAAACTTTGCTGGCCCGCAGTTTCCCTTCTATTTTGCCGCGCCTCACCGCGGATGAGGCTTTGGAAGTGACCAAAATATATTCCGTGGCCGGACTGCTTTCCGGCGGATTTATAAAAGAACGCCCTTTCCGCGCCCCGCATCACACTGCTTCGGGAGTGGCGCTAGTGGGTGGAGGAAAATATCCCCGCCCTGGAGAAATATCTTTGGCGCATCGGGGAGTTTTGTTTCTGGATGAATTTCCCGAATTTCCACGTACGGTTTTGGAAAGTTTGCGCCAGCCATTGGAAGATGGTGTGGTAACGATTTCACGCGCTCAAGGAGTTCTGACTTTTCCGGCGCGTTTTATTTTAATGGCCAGCCAAAATCCCTGTCCATGCGGATTTGCCAGCGATCCGGAACGCCGATGCGCCTGCGGCCAAAGCCAAATACTTCGCTATCAGAAAAAAATCAGCGGGCCTCTGCTGGACCGCATTGATTTGCATGTGGAAGTGCCACGCGTAAAATTTGACAAGCTTACTTCTGACGCTCTTGGTGAGTCATCCGAAAATATCCGCCAAAGAGTGGAATCAGCTAGAAATATTCAAACTAGCCGTTTTAAAGATACAAACATTCATTGCAATAGCGAAATGCGCAACGCGGAAATTAGAAAATTCTGCAAGCTAGACGACCAGTCAATAGATCTACTCCGCGCCGCCGTGACCCAAATGCATTTATCCGCTCGCGCCTATAATCGTATTCTCAAACTCGCACGTACGATTGCGGATTTAGGAAAAAGTGAAAGCATCAAACTAGACCATATTGCTGAAGCGTTACAGTTTAGGGCTAAAGTAGATTGATCATACCAGCCCCGTAGTGAAGCCCATAGGCTTCTACTACTGGGGTTGCCGAGGCTTTGCAATTTCGGGCAAAGGTGGATTAACTTGACAATAAATTTTGCTTCTGATATGATTGTAATACATTGTATTACAATTTAAATTTAAAATTATGCGCGAAATTATCAACCTATCACTTCCATCAACAATGGTTAAAACCGTAAAAAAAGCTGTAAAAGACGGCGGCTACATAAGCACCAGTGAATTTTTTCGTACTTTATTACGCGGTTGGCAAGACAACCAATTACTAAATGAATTAAACCAAAGCCGTGAAGAAATCCGGTCTGGAAAAGGCAAAATCTTAAAATCTTTAAAGGATTTAAGATAAGTGATATTTTATGGAGATTGTTTACAGTCCGAAATTCTCGCGTAAATATAAAAAACTAACCCAGTATATAAAAAATACGGCCGAACAGCAAGAAAAAATATTTCGCGACAATCCCTTTGACCAAAGACTCAAAACTCACAAACTTAATGGGAAATTTAATGAATTCTTGTCTTTCTCGATTGGTTACAAGTACAGAATAATTTTTGAATTTTCTAAAGACAAAAAAACAGCCTATTTTCATTCCGTTGGCGATCATGATGTTTATCAATAATTATGAAAAAATACTGGTTTGTGTTCAAAACTTCCGTTCAACAACAGCTGATTTATCCGGTTGAATTTGTTATTTACACATTCGTGGAAGTTATTTATTTTACGATTTTTCCGTTTG
>CAYIHE010000062.1:0-5196 GCA_964363145.1 uncultured Gammaproteobacteria bacterium
TTCTTTTTTTCGGTATAGATCCCTCGTCGCTATCGGTGGCTCGCTCGGGATGACAATTAAGAGTTTTAAAATTATAAAATCTTAAATCAAAAATCTTAAATCTTAAATGTTATGACACACACCAATCTATTTGAGGCCCTAGGCTGGAAAAAAGGCGCGGGAGAACAAGAGGCACGGAGCAGTTTGCCGGAGGTGCACAAATCCATCGCAATTCCAAAGCATTATTCTTTTTTTAGAAAATTGCTGGTTTTTGCAGGACCCGGGTTTATGGTGGCTGTTGGCTATATGGATCCGGGAAATTGGGCCACGGATTTGGCCGGCGGGTCAAAATTTGGTTATGATTTATTGTTTGTTATTTTGTTGTCCAATTGTTTTGCCATGATTCTTCAGCATCTGGCTCTCAAGCTGGGAATTGTTACGGGCAGAGATTTGGCGCAGATTTGCCGCGATAAATATTCCAAGCCAACCGCCATATTTTTGTGGTTAATGGCCGAAATTATGATTATCGCCTGTGATTTGGCCGAAGTAATCGGTTCGGCCATCGCCTTAAAATTATTATTCGGCATTCCCATTTTGGCCGGCGTGATAATTACTGCCGCTGATGTTTTGATTATTCTTCTTTTACAGCGCAAAGGATTCCGTTATATAGAAGCGGTGGTTATTACTTTAATTGCCACTATTACTTTAAGTTTTATCGTCGAACTATTTTTGTCCGGTCCGGCCGCGATTCCTCTTCTGCAAGGTTTTCTTCCCGGCGCTAATTTATTTCTTAATCCGGAGATGTTGTATATAGGCATCGGCATTTTGGGCGCTACGGTTATGCCGCACAATTTGTATTTGCATTCCGCCGTTGTCCAAACCAGAAATTATGAAGAAACCGAAGAAGGCAAACGCGAGGCGGTAAAATTTGCCACCATTGATTCTACCGTGGCTTTATCTTTGGCTCTCTTTGTCAATGCCGCCATCCTGATTGTTTCCGCCGCTACTTTTCATTTTAGCGGACATACCGGCGTGGCTGAAATTGAGGATGCGTACAAACTTTTTGCCCCACTGCTGGGAACCGGCGCGGCCAGTATTTTGTTTGCCGTGGCTTTGCTGGCTTCGGGGCAGAACTCCACTTTAACCGGCACTTTGGCCGGACAGGTAATTATGGAAGGGTTTATAAACTTGAGGGTTAAACCATGGGTAAGAAGAATTATAACGAGATTAATGGCCATTGTGCCGGCGGTGGCGGTAATAGCGATTTATGGTTCTTCCGGCTTAACCAGCTTACTTATTTTAAGCCAAGTCGTTTTGAGTATTCAACTTTCCTTTGCTGTCTTCCCGCTGATAATTTTTACCGGCAGTAAAAAAGTCATGGGTGTTTTTGCCAATAGCAGAGTGCTTAAGATTTTATCATGGGTTGTAGCGTTGATTATTGCCGGCCTAAATGTTTGGCTAGTGGCAAATATTTTATTTTAGGAAAAAATAGGTATCATTCGGCATCCCCTCCTTACCAAGGAGGGGCAGTCGCCTTAGGCGACCGGGGGTGGTTGCCGTCCTTTTGACCCGATTGTTTGTCAATAAAAAAACCACTTTTATCAACTGGGGGACAAATTGTCCCCTGCTTGAAATGACTACCAAGGATAGTAAAAAAGCCGTCTTTGCCAAGAGGGGGTATTTTTGGTACTATAAAGGCGGTTATTTGGTTGAAACATGGCGCTGAAATAGCCGAGCGTTCACAATTAGTTCACTAATATGACTCAAGAAACTACAACAGAAATAGCGATTTTTCAAAAAAAAGAAATACGCAAAGTTATTCATAATAATGAATGGTATTTTTCGGTTGTTGATGTGGTAGAGGCATTAACTGACAGTCCTGCGCCACGACAATATTGGGGAGTACTAAAAGGCCGAGAAACTCAGTTGTTAACAATTTGTTTACAACTGAAATTAGAAAGTTCAGATGGCAAAAAATATGAAACTGATTGTGCCAATATCGAAGGAATGTTCAGAATTATACAATCAATCCCTTCTCCTAAAACTGAACCTTTAAAACGCTGGCTAGCAAAAGTTGGCTATGAGCGCGTGCAAGAAATCGAAGATCCGGAATTAGCAACCAAAAGAACCAAGATGCTTTATAAACTTAAAGGGTATTCTGAAAATTGGATAGAAAAACGGATGCGCGGAATTGCCATTCGCGAAGAATTGACAGATGAATGGCAAAAACGAGGCATAAAAGAACAAAAAGAATATGAAATTTTGACGGCTGAAATTTCTAAAGCCACTTTTGGCGTGACACCGAGTGAATATAAAAAACTGAAAGGATTGAAGCGACAGAATTTACGCGACCATATGAATGATTTAGAATTGATTTTTAATATGCTTGGCGAACGAGTAACAACCGAAATTTCTCAGCAAGAAAAGCCGGATACATTTATAAAAAATAAAAAAGTAGCGGAGAGGGGCGGAAGCGTTGCTGGAAATGCCAGAAAACAAACAGAGAAAGAATTAGGCAGACCAATCGTATCAAAAGAAAATTATCTGTCAAAATCAGAAGATAAAAAAAGACTAAAATAAAATTTATTTTTTAATCATTACTCAATTCCTCCCGATAATACTGTTCATACATTTCCCACAAAGACAGCAAAAGCGCGACGATGATTGGGCCAATGACAAAACCGGAAACGCCAAACAGGATCAAACCGCCCAGCGTGGAAAACAAAATAAGCAGAGGATGCATTTGCGTGTCTTTGCCAACCAGCACAGGCCGCAAAAAATTATCTATAGTGGAAATTACCAGCGCCCCTATAATAACTATCAGAACTCCCTGCCAAATATTTCCCAAGATAAACATAGTAATAGCCGCGGGCAACCATACTACGTATGAGCCAAACCCGGGCACGATGGAAAACAGCATCATAATTATTCCCAAAACCAAAGCGCCTTCAACGCCGGTAATATAAAATAAAACACCGCCCAAAAAACCTTGAATCGCACCCACAATCAGGGTGCCCTTTAAAACCGCGCGCACGGTAGAAGTAAATTTTTTATACATTATTTCTTCGTGTGTTTCTCCCAGCGGAGAAATATGCGCCAGTTTTTTAAGCATCTTTTCTCCGTCTTTCAAAAAGAAAAATAGCGCGTAAATCATAATAACAAACATGATCAGGAAGGTGAGCGAGTTTTGGGTTAAGTTTTTGGCGGCCGTAAATATTAGGTCGGTAATTGTTTTGGCGACTTCGGTAAGTTTGGCTGTTACCTGCTGTTCATCAATGTTAAGTTTATCGGTGATTGGATTATTTTGCACCCAGCTAATTACGTTTTTGACGGTGCTGACAATGGGACCTTGATTATTCGCCAGAGAAGTATAAATAGAGAGTGATTCTTTTAGAATTAAACTGCTTAATAAGGCCACCGGAATAATTATGATAACCAAAACAATAACTATTGTAACCAGAGAGCTTAAATTCGCGTATTTGATTTTTGATTTTATCCATTTAAAAACCGGATAAAAAATGCCGGCGATTATCGCCGCCCAGAAAATGGGATAAAAAAATGGTTTGATGAGGTATAAAAAGGCGAGGGTAATCAGGATAAGAAAAGTAAAGAAAGTCAGGTTTTTAAATTTGGAGAAGTTCATATTCGATTTTGATAAAAATGATTAATGATGAAAATGATTATTTGCGCCATCATTTCTGTCGTTTACTGTCATCCTGAATGTAATGAAGGATCTCTGTCCGTCATTGTTTGGCCAACCTGCCAGCCAGACAGAGATTCTTCACTTCGTTCAGAATGACAATTATCGTTGGACAGGAGGACAACTGCGTATATTTTACCAGAAACAGCGGAATTAGACAATTTCTTTCAGTGTCTCTTTTGAAATCACTTTAAATAATAAAATCATAACGGCATAAATAATTGCGCCAATAATTATGGAAATAAAAATATTCATCAGCTGGATTTTGTAAACCACCAAACCCATCACCGCGCTGGCTAAAAGTATTTTTAGAGCCGTGAAAATTTTGGGAAAAAATTTGCCGTAGTGGCCGACCAGAACCAACAGTCCCAAACCGGCAAATATTTCCGCGCCAATAGCCGCGCCGGCCGCTCCCCAAATGCCATATTTGGGAATAAAATAAAAATAGGCCGCGGTGGTAAAGATGGCTGTGAAAAGATAAACCGCAACCGCCTGTTTTTGTCTGTTTATGGCTAAGGCAATATAGCCAAAAACATTGCCAAATACCAAACCAAAAATTGCCAGCGACAGCAGGCGCAAGATATTGGCCGAGCCGGCAAATTCGTGTCCGGCAATAAGGGCGATTATTGGTTTTGCCAGCACAACAATTCCGGCCATCATCGGCATCAAAATCATCATTACCAGATCAAAACTATTTTGCAGTCTTTTTTTAAATTCGTCTTGCAAATTGCGCGACCAGGCAAAAGCCACCAAGGGCATCATAATACCCATTAGCATGGCCGTTACTTGCGCCGCAAGATCTATAATTCTATAAGCCGCGCCATAAAGGCCGACATCCGTTTGAGATACATAGAGAGGTAATATTACGCGGTCGCCTTGCAAATAAAACGCGTTTAAAATTACCGTAATGGCCGTGGGCCAGATTTTTTGGAAAATAACCTTGGAAATTTCTTTGTCAATGGCAAATTTTATTGCCGGACCTTTTAACCATAAATAAAAAGCGTAAACAATTGAAGCCAGAGTAATAACGCCCATGGCAAAAATAAAACCACGGTTGGCCAAAGCCGTAAAAAGCAATCCACCCACCAAAAATATCCGGCCAAGCACTTCGCCGGACATTTGTGTGAACATTTGCAGTTTGGCTTGATAATAACCGATAAAAATATTGTTGATGGAAATAGCAAAAAACGAAAACGAAGTGATGGCCACGGCTATTTTTATTTCCAACGGATATGGGAAGAAAAGAAAAATTATCGGCGCCAACGCCTGGAAAATAAATGCCGTGATAAATCTCCAAGTAAATAAATTATTTAATAGTTTTTGCTGGTCAAAATTCGGTTCGGCTAGCATTTTGGCGGTAATAATAGTAAATCCAAAGTCGCTAAAAATACCCACAAATTGCAAAAAACCGGTGGCAGTAACATACCAGCCGAACTGTTCCACGCCCAGATGACGTGTCATTATGGCCACAGCCGCCAGTCCCAGCAAGGTGCTGATGGCTTTGCCGATAATTTGGA
>CAYIHE010000063.1:0-5187 GCA_964363145.1 uncultured Gammaproteobacteria bacterium
TTGGCAAAAATTCCTTTTTCTTTCAAGTCCGAGGCGCCGCTTATAGCGGCTAACTCCATATTTTTATTGCTGGGATTTTTGCTGGCCATTATTGTGGGAAAAATTTTGCGTCTTAACAAACAAATGTTTTTGACTTTATTTATTTGTTTTGGTTTTAGCAATATCGCTTATTTGGGCATTCCGGTGCTTACTCAAATAATGGGCGAGAAAATAATTCCTACCGCTAGTTTAATAGTAGCGGTTTATTTAATTTGGCAATTTACATTTGGCACAGGCTACATTGAATATGCTTTGGATAAACGCCGCGTTTCAAAGGACATGCTTGGTAATTTGCTAAAAAATCCGCTTTTGCTGGCCGTGGTTTTGGGAATAATCGCGGGAACCGCCAACATTGCTATTCCGGCTGTTTTGTTAAAATCTTTAGAGATGATTAACGCGTCTGTAACTCCCACCGTGCTGGTGGTTATAGGGCTTTTTATCGGCAAATCAAAAATTGGAAAAATTACCGAATGGATTCCGGTGCTGGCGTTTTCAATTTTAACGCTTATGATTTTGCCGGCCATTTTTTATTTCGGCGTGAAATTTTTTGGCTTTTTGCCATCGCAATTTTCCAGCTCTATAATAGAAGCAGCCATGCCACTAGCCATCACCCCATTTGCTTTAGCGGACAAATATAATTTAGATAAAACATTTATCGCCCGCTCTATTGTTTTAAGCACTATTTTGTCTGTGATTTCTCTGCCGTTTTGGATTTCTATTTTATAGAGGAAATGATTAAACACAAAGCTTATCCGTCTACTATAATAATGACGCAGATCATCCAGTAAGGATTGAATATATAAATAAGCGGAGATTAATACGATTTAAATTATTATATTTATGATCATTGACGCGCACACTCATCTTGGACTGGCAGACGCAAAGGTTGGCGAACTGCTTGCCTCAATGCAAAAAGCAAAAATTGATAAAGCCTTGGTTTTTTGCGGAGAGATTAATAATTATTCCACAGAACAACTTTTGCAAGACATAGCGCCGCATAAAGGACAGTTGTATGCAATCGGTTCCGTGTCTCCGCTTTCTTTGAAGCGTCCGCCTTTACAACAGGTTGAGGATTGGCTGGCAACCAAACAAATTCACGGCCTGAAATTTTATCCGGGTTATGAATATTTTTATCCAGGCGATGCCTCGCTTCGTCCTTATCTTGAACTTTTAGTAAAATATAATCGCCCGGCTATTTTTCATAGCGGTGACACCTATAGCGGAGTTTCCAAGGCCAAACTAAAGTATGCTCAAGCCATTCATATTGATGACTTGGCTACGGAATTGCCGGAACTTAAAATAGTTATTGCTCATTTTGGCTATCCGTGGGTAACAGAAGCCGCGGAAGTGTGCTATAAAAATAAAAATGTATATGTGGATTGTTCAGGATTTGTTTATGGAACATTTACAGTTGATCAGCAAGCGCATTTTCGCGATATAATAAAAGAATTTGAACGCATTTCCAACGCCAGGGACCGTATTATTTTTGGCACCGATTGGCCAATAGGCGAGCAGGCATCCTATGTGCAAACTATCCAAGCTATTTTTGGAGAAGATTTTGTTAAATTATATTCAGGTAATGCCGTTGAATTGTTTGGATTAGAGTAGATTAATAATTTTTTCTATTTTTTATAATTATAAAGGCCCACGCACTGCGTGGGCCTTGTGGCGTCAGCGATTTTCCCCGCAGTTGCGGGTGTTATCGCATTGGATTATTCGTCGGCATCTTCGGCTGGCACTTCTGGGGTGACCAGCGGCTGGCATAGCTTCTCGAGCTTGTCCAGCTTCTGTTCCAACACCTCGATCTGTTTGGCTTGCTTCCTTATCTCGTCGTGCCTCTTTTCGATCCTATATGAGAGAATGCTGGTGATTGATACCAACAGAAAAAGCAAGAAGATTGAAAATGGTGGTTTCATAGCTTCCTCCTCCCATGCGCTCGACCCCCATGGTCAAGAGCTGGCCAGTAGTCAGATTAATAATCCGAACACTGGCTAAAATTCCTCGGCTTCCCGCAGTAGTAAATTTCTTGCCCCGCACCGAGCTCTTTGCCGTGTACCGAGCTTTGCTCTGGTACTGCGGTGCTCTAGTGCCGGGGTTTACTATTATGGGAATTGGGCCGAGGAAGGTTGGCCCGAGAAGTTTAGCGATGCTTCTGTCTGTAGAGCGAGGTCCCCGCGAACAACAGGAGGTTCAGGGGGGCGATGATGGCGTGGGCCAAGAGGGTGACTCCGGCAACGAGGCCGAAGGTGATGGCCACAGCAATCGTGCCAAGAACGAGGGTTATCATGCCAACATTATACTCCAAAACGACGGTTTTGTCAATAGTTGACGTAAATGGTCTAAATAAGATACAATTAAGGCCTGTTTAGGTCTTTTTTATTTACTAAATTTTTGATATAATTAAATAAATATCGTGACGCAAAGGACGGCAACCACCCCCGACCCTAAAGGGTCGCCCCTCCTTGGAAAGGAGGGGATGACAGAGATTCCTCCTTCGTCGTCGAAATGACAACCAAACATATGCCAAAAGACATGGACAAAATCGTTTTGTCCACTGTCACGCTAATATAGCAACGTCGCATTTTGATAGTTACAAAAACATGAAAACACTCTATAGTCAAAAAATAAATAAGGAAATAAAAGAAGATTTTTTTTATTCTTTTGAAACAAACAAGGGGATTTATTTGATTGAGGTGATAGCCAAAGCAAAAAGTTGGTGGCAAAATTTTAAAAGCTTAAAGTCTCTTTTCAAAGATGATGACATAAGTTTAAGCATAGATAATACTGAAATTTTTACCTCAACCAGCAAAAGTAATGACGTTAAAGCGATTTGGAACGGAAACGAATTAAAAGGATTGTCAAAAACGGTATTAGTTGCTATTAATTTAAAGAAAGGCGGGCATGTTCTTCGTTTAAAACCCAATCAAAGTCCAAGTTTAGAAAGTATCAATATATTGGAATTAGAAGAAGTTGATCATAATACGATAGTTTATTTTTCGGTAGGTAATAATCCGCCAGAAAAAGGAGATAGAAGACCATGGATAAATTATGTTTTACAAAATTTAGCTATTAAAGAACTTGGTGTTTCAGCCAGCGCGAATAAACACGGAAGAGACGATGAAGATATCAAATTAATTATTGACGGTAAAATAGAGGAGAATGAAAATAAAAATTCGCACAAAGATTGGTATTGGTGCGGAAAAATATTGAAGGGAAATGAAGCAGTATTTAAAAAGGAAGTAAATTTAAAAAATGGCAAGCATACAGTTGAATTATTTTCAGACGGAAGTCCGTTTTTAAATAAAATCGAAGTTTCTATTTTGTCTGACAACAGTAATGACTATAATGAAGAAACGATTAAACCTTATGCGTATAGAGGTATTTTTGGCAACGAAGACTATAATCAGTATGATTTAATAATAGCAGAAGTAGTTGCTTTTTGGAATAAAGAGTTTTTCAACGACACCAATCCTCCAAACGAACCTCTCGATCCTAATTTGGTAAAAGCCATCATCTACCAAGAAAGCAGAGTGGGGTATTATGGAGGGGTTGATAAAAATATAATGCAGGTTGGTAATGTTGGCGATCCTTCAATAAAAACATTGCGGGGTGAGTTTAAGGAATACTGGATTCATAATGATGAAAAAATACTTTTAAAATATAATGCAAAAGTAGAAAGCGCACAAGATAGTATTAATTGGGGCGTCCGGTGGCTATATCATAAAGCGCAAGGCATAACTAAGGAAAATAAAAGGTATTGGAAATCATGGAAAGAGGCTGTTGTAGGATTTGGGCCACCGTCAGCAGGCTATGAGATTAGTGTTTGGAATATATATAAAAAAGGGATAAAAAAAGAGAAAAATGGGACAATTAAGCTTTGGTCGGTAGCTCTATTAGCGCTAGCGTCTACGATGTTTTTTGGTACCAGCATGGCTGGCTCGCTTAAAGATCGCATAAAAAATGAATTTAATATAAATCAGTATGAAGTCGTGGAAGATGTAGAAATTAAATATAATCCGACCGATAAAAATTATTTTTTGGCGCAGATAGAATGGGAAAAGGACTGGTGGGAGGATTTTAAAGTTGGCCGAATTAAAAACCAAAATATAATTTGGTTTCCAATAGATAAACCGCCCCACGAACAAGCTATTTTATCGGCAAAATTTATTGATTTAAAGGGGTTTAACAATCCATTGGTGGATGTTTATGGATTAACTCATGCGGGCCATGGTTATTTATACATTTATGAAATAAAAAATGACTCTCTAAATTTGTTATTTGAAACGGTGGCCGTAGATTCCAATCCTGACATTAGATGGGCGCCAGAAAATTATAAAAAATACGGATATTGGAATTGCGGAGAGATTTTTTCCGGCGACAAATTAGTAAGTGAGTATAAAGATATAAATAAAGATGGTATTTCGGATTTAATATTGAGTGGAACGAAGGAAATAGTTTGTGAAAAAGAAGAGCGGTATTTGGAGTATTTAAGGAATGCTTATGAAATAAAGGCGGACAGTGTTAAAATTGAGAAAATTTTTTTATGGGATAAAAACAAGTATGCTTGGATAGAAACGGCAAACGACGCGGTGAAAAAATAATTCATATCAATATGCAAAAAGACATAGACAAAATCGTATCTCTGGCCAAGCGGCGCGGGTTTGTTTTTCAGGCCTCGGAAATTTACGGCGGCCTGTCTTCCACATACGACTACGGTCCGCTTGGCGTGGAATTAAAAAACAACATTAAAAAAGCCTGGTGGAAAGCAATGGTGCAAAAACGCAATGACGTGGTTGGTTTGGATTCTTCCATTTTAACTCCAAAAATTGTCTGGGAAGCCAGCGGACATTTGCAAAGTTTTCACGACCCACTGGTAGAATGTAAAAATTGCCACCATCGTTTTCGCGCGGATCATTTGCTGGAAGCCAAACAGGCCGAGCCGGGTTATATAAAAGAACAGCCGGTGGAAATTGCCCAAATTCCTTGCCCTGATTGCGGCGGTGCTCTTAGCGAACCGAAAAATTTTAATTTATTGATGAAAACCGAATTGGGCGCGGTGGAAGGCCAAAAAGAAGAAGCGTATCTGCGCGGCGAAACTTGCCAGGGGATTTATCTGGATTATTTAAGCGTCAAAGATTCCATGCGCCA
>CAYIHE010000064.1:0-5150 GCA_964363145.1 uncultured Gammaproteobacteria bacterium
CAAAAGTTTTCTTTTTCAGTTTTTCTATTGTGAGTCGGAAGCTGTTTTCTTCCAGCAGTTTTGCTTTTTTCGCCGACACATCGTAAATTCTGATTCGCTCCACATATTGTCCGGCCGGCCATCTGACGTTCAATTTTTGCGCGACTTTACCATTGAAACTTTTACCGGATTTTAATTTTCTAATGGCTGACGCCACGGCCACTACTTTGCCTTTATTATTGACCAGCTCTCTGACAACTTTTATTTTTACAGTCGCGCCGGTATTCTTGTATTGATAGGCAAATTTAAGAGTGGCGGCCGGCTGAAATGACGCGGCCACGATACCTTTTATCACAATCTTTGAATCCAAATTGACTACCAATACTTCCGCCAAACTAGGGCTGGTGGCTGCAACCGGAGTTGTGTCGGAAAGTGAAATAACCGGCACAAGCTGAAGCAAAGCGGTGGAAGTGGAAACATGGGTTGTGACCGGAATAGCAATACCGCTAACGGTAGCTACACTGGCCGCCGCGGCGGCGGCCACAGAAACAATCGGGGGCACATAAGCCAAAACGAAATCAGTTAAGTGATTCACCTGGCCGGAAATCACGTTTGTGTCTGAATTAATGGTATATCCGCCTTCAACCGGCACGTACTCGTCTTTTTCCGAAGAATAATACATTAATTTCAAATCGCCCTCCGCCACTCCGGATGGCAGTTGAGCCAGCATGCTGGTGTAATCAATCTGTATGTCCGCGTTGCCGTTCAAATCCTTAATCGTAGAATTTCCGGTTGCGGAGATAGAAAATGTGGCATTGGAAAGAGCATTATAATTTTCCGAATCAGGGGCCGTATAACTCTTTTCCATATTCAGAGTAACATTGCCGGAACCGGTCTCGAGCACGCCAGCGCCAGCCGTTAATTTAATGCCAGTTCCGGAAGTATCGTTGATCGAACCGCCGGTGCTGGCTGTAACCGATCCGGATGTGGAAGTGGCCACTTTGGTGGAATCGGCTGTTAAGGTAATATTTTTTGCGGTTTCGTTTGAACCTGAAACCGTAACCGTACCGCTTCTGGTAGTTTCCGCGCTGTTGGATCCAACAGCTGTGATTGTCCAGGCGCCATCCGTTACCGGTAAAGCGTAGCTCCCATCAGATGAATCAATGGCCGCGGATACCACAGTTCCGGAAGCGTTTGTACCCCAGACATAACCATCAGTCATGGCTGTTGTCCCATCTGAACTGTACGCCGTGCCTTCAATAACTCTATCCGCCGGCGCTAACAAAGCTCTGTCCGGACTGACGCCGCCAAAATCATACGCTTGAGTAGTGGTTGTGAAACTAGCAATCTGATCACTATCATTTGGTAAATACCCGGACATACTGGCCGAAACTTCATAGTCCCCTGCCTTTATATTTATGCTATAAGTTCCGCTCGCGTTGGCTGTTGCGGTCTGCGAAATGCCCGTACTTGTATTAGTAAAGGTGACGAGCGTGCCGGCCAAAGTTGATGTCGCAGAATTTTGATAGATTGTTCCGGTTACAGTAATGAAGCTGGTGGCGGAAACATTGATCGTGGCGGTGGCGGCCGAAGCGACAGTGCCGCTAAATTTAGCATAACCGGGCACATCAACAAAATAATTAAATGTTGATGCTGATTCAACTGTTAAAACAGTAGAAGAAACAAGGCCGTTCACCTGCTTGCTTATTCTTTTGTTTGAATTGCTTAAGTTTTGCAACTCAATTATGGCGTTCATGTTAGCTGTGCCGCCGGTGAAAGCAAACGTCACTGTGCTGGTAGTGGCCACCGAAAGATTTTGGGATGTATCCGCTGAAACTGTCTTCAGCGCGCTTAATTCTCCATAGTCTGGGTGCCAAGAACCAACGCGGTAAGTGCCGGCAACCAATTTCACTGAATAATTTCCACTGCTGTCAGTTGAAGCTCCGCGTCTGGCTCCGCCGATAACCGGACGACTATTGGCGCTATCCCATTCTTCTATAAACAACGGAGCATTGGCTAAATTACCGCCCCCCACGCTTACATTGCCGGTTAAGGTATAACAAGTCGCGGTGGATGGACTGATATTTTGTGATGATTGACTGGCGGTTGTGACGGTTACAGTTTTAGAGAATGTGCCGCAAGTGTCGGTTTTATCCGGCGGCAATTCGCTTTTTACTGTCCAAGTGCCGGCATCAACAAACAATGTATAACTGCCATCTGAACCGCTCATGCCAAAAATAGAATTCCCATTCGCGTCCCGGGCAAAGACCGGCGCATTGGCGATGCTGTTGCCGCTAGAATCAAGAATCTTCCCCGAAATTGAATACGCGGCTTTTTTCATTGACAAAACTAGTGGATTTGCCCCGGTAACTTGTTTGCCATCAAAGAAGATATCAATTGCGGTGCCTGCATCAGCTCCATCCGGTCTAACGTCTACGCTCTTCATTACCGGCGGCAAACCTTCTTTCCAGGCGCCAATTTCGTAGGTGCCAAAATCGGAAACCAATAAACTAAAAGTGCCGGAAGCGTTAGTAGACCCAAATGCCGGAGAACTGAAGCCCTGTTTGTGCATAAATACCTCAACACTTGCTAATGCGTTACCGGAACCATCTTTAACAGTACCGGATACGGTTTTATCCGCGGTCGCAAAAGCAAAGGTAATAACATCTGTGGCATCATTAAAGGTTACGCCTGCGGGCAAAGGCCTGGCTGTATTTACTGTCACCGAACTATTGCCGGTGCCAACTCCGCTCACAATTAATTCTATTGGCGGAGGCGGAACAACCGGTAATGGAGTCGGCTTGGCGCCAGAAGAACCTTTGGGCATAGCCGGACCAACACCAACAAACCAGGTGCCGTTGGCGGTAAGCTGGATATCATATCCGGCAGCTAAAGTAGTGGTAACTCCGGTTAAACTCTTGGTAACAAATTTACCCGGCCCGCCGGCAAAAATATCAATATCATTGCCGGTAAATGTAACACCGGTCATCTTTATAGTAGTAGTTATTGATCCGCCGCTACTGGCTCGCGATAATAGAATATATTTTGTAGTGGAAGCGGTGACGCTGTTTACGCAAATCGGCTCGGGAGCAAACTGTCCGATATAATCGTTGCTTCCCAAAGTCGCCATTGAATCAGTGCCAAGGAAATAACAGCCATCGCTCAAACTCGGAAATTCTATCACGGTCGCCGCCACGTCATCAACTTCCGTAATAATACCATCTGCTAAAGTAACTTTTTTGTTCATCGGACCGGAAGGACCGCCTCCAAACAGATAAACCGTGCCATTCGCTCCGGCAGTCGGAGAAGTGGTGGCTGTGCCTGCAACAATCGCCACGTGAATTCTTCTGGTGCCGGCAGTTTTAATAAAGTACGGCATTGAGGTTTTTGTCGCCAGCGCGGCGCCGGCGCGCATCACTTGAATGCTAATTGTATAACCGCCGGATGAAGGATCCTTTGGAATCGCTGGGTTTGTTATTTTGCGCAGGTCTAACGTTAGACTGTCATTTGGTGAAATAGTTCCGGATACTCCAAGATTTACGGTAACTTTAAGCGCTGCGGCATCAGCGACAACTGAAGTTCCCGTTACCACGCCACTGAAAAATTGATTAAAGTCGGAATAAAAAGGTGAGAGAGTATCCAAGGCCGCGCTCGCCAGCCCGGTGCCATTGGGAAATGTTAAAACTATCTGATCTCCGGCTTCCACCGCCACTCCAGGAGTGAACATTACTTGGAATACATTGGAATCCTGACTGGCCGTTGAATTGAAAGGAAAAGCCATAGCGGCCGCGCCAAACGCGAACTGATCCGCGGTAAATGAACCAAAGCCCATTGGTGTAAATGTTCCGCCACCAATGCCGCCGCCGCCAGACAAGTCCGAGGTCGGCGGAGCAAACATGCCGGCATCACCGAAACTTCCAAAAGTTAGCGCGCTACTTTCCACATTACCTGTTCTAGTTGTGCTGGTAGGAACATTTCCGGACAAATCGGCTACACCGGCTATAACCAATGAATAATCAGCGCCGCCAAAAACCAAACCAACATTTTCCATAGTTACCGAATTATCAATAACGTTATGTGTAATAATGGTGCTGGTAACAACCTTGTCGCCACCGCCCTGTGTTAAAGTAAACCTCAAATGATTGCGCGTGCTACTGGCATAATTTGAATCCACTTGACTGTCATGATTCATCGGCTCGGTAAAAAATACCCTGCAACTATAATCGTCACAACGACTATCTTTAATAGCTGGTCTGGTTGTATCTGAAGATCCTGTTGTGTAGATAAATGTGCTTGTAGTAATTGGGTTTCCGGCTAAATCTGTTACTGCGGAATAAAAAGTTAAGTTATAAACCGTGTTTGGAGCCAAAACGGAATTTGGAGCAATATAAACATTATTTTTACCGGCGTCATATTTTACATCTATAGAAACGGCTGTGCCGCCTCTAGACATCGCCACATTCGTTGTATTCAAACTTGCAAATGAAAGCTGTTCATTAAAACCAAATTCAAACACATTGTTGACCGCCACCCCGGTGGTGCCAGAAGCCGTCAGCGGATAGATTGTCGGAGCCGCGGCATCATTTGATCCGGAAACAAGAAATTTTGAACTGAACGCAATATCAGTCGGCGTCATTCTCATGGTAATACCGCTGCTGCTTTTTGCGCCACCCAACACCCTTACCTCATATTCGCCGGCAACCAAAGAACTTGCCGGAGTAATTGTTAAAAATCTTTTTTCAGTGGAATCAAGTGAAAAACTGGAACCGATTGTGGAATTATCAGATGTTTGTTTCAGCAAAACATTGCTGGTAAAAGAAGCGCTGTCCATGGCTTGATTAAATTCCAACAAGATTTTTATATTTGGCGCCGCAGTCATGCCTGGCCCGGGAATCATTGATTTTACATATGGCGGCATAGTTCCACCGCCGCTTCCCAAAGTAAATCCTCCAGCGCTAAAATCATTTCCGATAGTAGTAAATCTGATTAAGTGCCCCCCGCCGGCGCGATTGCCAGAAACTGCCTGACCAGTACCGCTCTTTACGCCTTCGGTAATTACTAGCGTATAAAAAGTTGAGGTCGCGAAACTACTGGTTTGGCTAAACAAAATAACATTTTGTTCCATTGATGCTAATATGGAACATCCGGGCGACGTGTTATTCGCGCAATAA
>CAYIHE010000065.1:0-5078 GCA_964363145.1 uncultured Gammaproteobacteria bacterium
GCTTTGATAGATTTCCCCGTTTGGTATTCTTTGTCGGCCTTGCGAACCATTTTTAACAAATCAGTTTCAGAAATTAAATCTTCATCGGCCTTAAGCAAATATTTCACATAGGAGCTAACCGAACTATAACCGCGTTTTTTGGCGAGAGTTTTTACTTGCCGGACATCGGTGGTAGGGAGAGATAAGCTAAGAACTTGACGCATACGAAATATTAAATTGATTACATGGTAATTGTAATACAGTTGTAATACACTGTCAAGAGATAAAAAAACGGCCCTGGAGCGAACGCTCTGGGGCCGAAGACCGTGAATATTATTACCTGCCAAATATAGGCTACACCTTCCTGAAGTTCGTATTTGAGAAAACTGGAGGCACAGCCACATACATCGGACCTTTGCGATACTCCACCCACGCTTGTTTATGCTCCACCCATGCCAGCATTTTCCCATTGTCTTCTTTGAAGATGGAGATGTACTGACAATGCTCCCCATCTGGCTCGTAATCCTCAACACCCCCCACAATAAATGGACCTTGACCAACAAGCTTCAGGGCCTGCTCATTCATACCTTCTCGCCAATCAATCTTGTCGCCTGATGAAAATTTCTCCGCCATGACACACCTCCTAACCTTTCTTTTACTCTTAATATAGAGTTTTGTCAATCCCTACAAATCCTCCAAACTCCGTAAAAAACTCCCCGGTTTAATGCGCAAAGGCTTGTCTTCCGCTTCATATGTAACACCCGCTTCTTCATCATTTAACACCAATCCGTTACCCATAGACAGCAAAGAATGATCATCCAATAAATCCGAACTGATTTCGCCTAAAAAAATACTTGGACCAGGCGCGGAATCACCCCAGCCCCCACCACTCATAGGATACGTTAAATGCAAATATTTTTTGGCGCGGGTGATGGCCACATAAAACAAACGGCGTTCTTCTTCCAAACCATTTGGCTCGTGGAAGGCGCGGTCGCCGGGAAAAGCGCCAGAGGCCAGATTGATAATAAATACGGCTGACCATTCCAAACCTTTGGCTTGGTGAATAGTTGATAAAACTACTTTGGGGCCGGAATTATTTTTATTTTGATTATTTTTGATGTTAAAAGATTCCTGCAAACTGGCTTCGGCTAAAAATTGTTCCAGTTCATTGTATTTTTTAGCAAAAATTTGCAGTTGGGCAATGTCTTCCAAACGGTCTTTGCTATCTATATATTCCGCTTCCAAATAATCTTTGTAGGGAGAATTTACAATCGCGTCTATTAAAGCGGACGGATTGTTATTCCCCGCTTGGGCGGGGAGGCCGTCAAGGCCAGGGGTGGGTTGGTTGGTGTCATTCGCCGCGCCAGACCCGTCGGCCAACCCACCCCTACCCCGCCCAAGCGGGGAATTAGCGAGCATCGCCTCCCAAATCCGCACAAAATTATACCAGCCGTTTTTGGCTTTTTCCCCCAAAACCTGCTGGCCGATAACTTTTACCTCTTCTATATTAGTGACGTTTTTTAGCGCCTCCACAATTTTCCCCGCCGCGCCCGGGCCAATACCCTCTTCGTGCATTAAAACGCGCATCCACGCAGACGTGTCAGCAAAATTATTTAATATGCGCAAATAGGCCAAAGTGTCTTTAACATGCGCGCGTTCAAAAAAACGCAGGCCACCCCGGTAATCGTAGGCAATGCCGGCTTTAACCAGTTCCATTTCCAACATTTGCGAATGAAATGCGGCGCGGAACAGCACGGCAATTTCGTTTTCCGGCGTCCCGTTATCAATTAATTCCACAATTTTACCGGTCACAAATTCCGCTTCGCCGGACTGATCCATTTGCGGATGCAAAGACGGTTTGAGCCCGCTTTTGGTAACGGTTTTTAATTCTTTTTTATATTGTTTAACATTGTTGGCAATTACATCATTGGCCACCTGTAAAATTTCGTGGCTGGAACGATAATTGGTTTCTAATTTAAAAATTTTTGCGCTTGGATAATCCTTTTCAAACTGCAAAATATTTTTTACATCCGCCGCGCGGAAAGAATAAATGCTCTGCGCGTCATCTCCCACCACCAATAAATTTTTATGAACTGAAGCCAATTTTTTTATTATAGACGCTTGAATTTTATTAGTGTCCTGATATTCATCCACCAAAATATATTTAAATTGATTAGCGAACTTTTGCAAAACATTTTCATTATTTAACAACAACAAAAAATTTACCAACAAATCATCAAAGTCCATGGCGTTGGCTTCCTTTTTTTTAAGACGATAATCGTCGGCAATGCTTTTTATCTGATCGCCGATAATCAGCCATTGCGGATATTTTAATTCTAAAACATCATAAATCGTGGTTTCGGAATTACGAGCGTAACTGATTATGGATTGCAAAACTTTAGCCGAAGGAAATTTTCGCCTGTCCACGTCAGACTTGAATGGTTTGGCGCATAATTTTATCAAGGTTTCGCTGTCATCGCTGTCTAAAACAGAAAAATTATTTTTAAAACCCAACAACGGCGCGTACTGGCGCAAAATTCTGTAGGCGATATGGTGAAAAGTTCCCGACCACGGAAGATCGGCATTTTGTTTGTCATTCTGAGCATGCGAAGAATCTCTGTCTTGTCGTCCAAACGATTTGGACAGAGATCCTTCATTGTATTCAGGATGACAATCACGCATTCGGGATGACAAAACAAGAGACGCCACCCTTCGCTTCATCTCATCCGCCGCTTTGTTGGTAAAAGTGACCAATAAAATATTTTGCGGATCAATTCCCTGTTCCAAAAGATAAGCGACCCTATAAGTAATCACTCTGGTTTTGCCGCTACCGGCGCCAGCTAAAACAAGGCACGGCCCATCGCCGTGCCAAACTACATCCAATTGTTCCTTGTTAAGCTCATTTTGATAATCAATCATATTGGAGCTTTTTATTTATTTTTTTTCTTCCACTTCCTTGGTCAAAGCATACAATCCCTGCCGAATTTCGGACATAGTCCCCACAAACGTACGGGAAGTTGTGCCTCCTCTTTCGGTTGGAACCCGCACCTTCAACTGGCTATTTTCTTCGGCTGGCTGAAAATGCACAAAACCGATTTCGGTCTTAGAAAGGAGCGTCTTTACTTCAACAACAAACGCCGACCTAACACCTTTTTTCGTCCTAAGTGAAGGTGGAGTTTTCATGCTTCGCCTAGGCGAAGATGGGGTTTTAATGTGCAGTCCGTTTATTTTGAATCTGTCTTTTGAATTGCTTGCCCTGGGCTTTAAAAGCTTCGTCAACTCCCCTCTGTGCTGACTACTCTCTTGTTCGGAAACAATTGCCTGTAAACCGGGTGGCGTAAGTTTTCCATGCGCGTCGAGCCATCCTTCTTCGGTGGCTTGTTGATGAGCATACTCGCCGAACTTCTTCCAATAGTCGCACTCCTTTCCTACCTCGTGTAGGAAATCCGAAATGAAACGTTGGTTTGGAGCTGGTCGGCTGGTCATGTTAAAAATATGCTATCACACCTTGATTTTTTATGCAAAATGAACTAAGCTTTATCCGAATATGTTTTTTGAACTACAACATAAAGATAAAAACTCACGGGCCCGCGCCGGCATAATGCATACCGATCATGGAGATATTGCAACACCGGTTTTTATGCCCGTGGGAACGCAAGCATCGGTAAAAACTCTAGATCAAACTGATCTGGAGAATTTAGGCGCGCAAATTATTTTAGGTAATACTTATCATTTGCATTTGCGCCCGGGCGAGGATTTGATAAATGATTTTGGCGGATTGCATAAATTTATGAACTGGCCAAAACCGATTTTAACCGATAGCGGCGGATTTCAGGTTTTTTCACTTGGCCAATTGTCATCGCGAGGAGCGAAGCGACGTGGCGAACCCCAAGACAATGAGATTGCTTCGTCGGCCACACCTCCTCGCAATGACAAACAGGGACAACTCGTCTCCATTGACGAAGACGGCGTCACGTTCCGTTCACATATAGACGGCAGTTCGCACCGATTTACCCCCGAATCGGCCATTGATATTCAACACAAATTGGGCGCAGATATTATTATGGCTTTTGATGAATGCACACCGGACACCGCGACCGAAAAATATGTAACCGAGGCCATGGAACGCACACACCGCTGGGCCGAGCGTTCTTTGGCCGAACACAAACGATTGTCATCGCGAGGAGAGAAGCGACGCGGCGATCCCCAAGACAATGGGATTGCTTCGTCGTCTACAACTCCTCGCAATGACAAACGAAAAAACTATCGTCAATTTTTATTCGGCATTATTCAAGGCTCAAATTATAAACACCTGCGCGAAGCCAGCGCCAAATATATTTCCAATTTGGATTTTGACGGTATTGCCGTTGGAGGGGAATCCATTGGTTATAATATGTCTGCAACAAAAGAAATTTTAGACTGGGTGTACCCCATTATTCCGGAAAATAAACCGCACTATGCCATGGGCATCGGACTTTCACCGGCGGATTTGCTGGTAGCCATTGAACACGGCGTTGATATGTTTGATTGCGTGGCGCCCACACGTCTAGCCAGACACGGCATGTTGTTTGTCGGTCCGTTGTCATCCCCTCCTGCCCGAGGAGGGGCGGGGGGTGGTGGGAGCTTCCGAATTAACATCACCAACGCCCAATTTACCAAAGATTTTTCGCCAATTGATAAAAATTGCGCGTGCTCCACATGCCAAAATTATTCTCGCGCATATCTTCATCATCTTTTCAACGCGCAAGAAATGAGCGCTATGCGTTTGGCCACTATTCACAATTTGCATTTTATGATTAATTTAATGCGCCAAGCCCGCGAGGCGATTTTGGCAGATAGATTTTTGGAATTGAAAAAAGAGTGGTGTTAAAAAAAAACGACCCCCCGATACTTTGGGGAGTCGACTGAATTTAATAAAGAACTTCCAAATTACTTCTTCTTAGCCGCAGCGATTTCGCCTTCGGTAAACTGGAGCTTACGCTTATGGCCAATCTGCCGGAGGTACGCCGCCGGCAAAGTTTTTTCGGCATAATCACCTGGCTTAATCATGATCATGCAATGCGCGGCTTGAGTGCGCGGCGGAGAGCTGGCGTAGAGCT
>CAYIHE010000066.1:0-4949 GCA_964363145.1 uncultured Gammaproteobacteria bacterium
GTGTTGGCGGCATCATCAAACACACCAACGACATGGTACCAAGTATTTAGATTTACTGAACTGCCATTAGAAATTGCAGACCATGCGGTTCCATTGGTGGCAGCAAAACAAAATTGGCTTAAATTACAGCCTGTTATGCCATTATAATTGTATATTAATCCATAAGCGTTAGTTTTCCAAATCAGGATTTGAGTTTGCGATGTGCTGGCTATTTTAATCCATGTGCTTAAAGTTAAATTACTGGTGATGTCAAAAGGAGTATCTGAAACATCAATAAAATCTGACGTGCCATTAAACGTCATGCCCTGGCCGATTTTGCCTCTGATTTTGGTCGTGCCGTTTCTGGTGCCGTCATTGCCACTGCCACTCTTATCCGTTGTCGTATTAGCCGTCACATCCGGCCCATCAAATGTCCAGTGGCCAAGCAAGCCGTTTTTCAATGCTGGCGCCGTTAAATTGGTTTTGTTTATTTTGCCTCCGCCCATTTTGTATAATTGAGTTACTTCTATCTGGGATAAAGCGCGATTATAAACGCGGACATCGTCTAAAGCGCCGGTTAAATAGAATATTCTTGAAGTATAGTAAATATTTCCAAGCTGAAGCGTTCTGTCCGAACTCACTATATTTCCAGTAGTTAAAGTTCCTGAATTGTCATAAAGACCGTCTATATATATTGCTGAATAACCCGTTGTTGGATTATAAGAAACAGCAATATGGTGCCAACGATTGTCCGCAACCGTTCTGTTTGAAGTCACAGATGGAGCCGCGTCATTGGCTCCCTGATTATGTCTTATATAAAATCTAAGCTTGTCTGTATCACTTATATCTACCGAATACAAAATTGGAGTATTGTCGAAATTCGAAGCCTTAGACATGATGGCTTTCCAAGTCGCTGTCGAAGGCACTTTAATCCATGCCGCCATAGTTACATTTCCTGTAATATTAAAATCGGATGTTGAACCAACTTCTACATAATCAGGTGACTACCGAACAATTTGTACAACCAAAACTAATCGCGCCGGTATTAGTCCCGCTGGCTGTGCCGGTAAAAACACCGCTGGCATTTATGATTACGCCGGAAAAATCTATCCAGCCGATGTTTTCTCCCCAAGCATTGCCTGACAAAACACCCTCGCTATTATTGGTAACGCCGCTGGTCGTGGGATTAAGTTTTATCCAGCCATAAAGACTGCTCCAAACATGTCCTGTTAAAGCCGAGTCGGTTACATGCGCGTTGCCATTGGTGGCGGCAAAATTTATCCAACCGATTTTTGCGCTCCAAGCATTGCCGGAACTAAATGTGCCATCGGTGGTGGACGCAAAAACAGGCTTCACTAAAAAAAGTGTTGCTAATATTAACAATGCAAACTTACAAATTTTCCCCCATGAAAACATAAGGGTTCAAGATTTTTTAGTTGTCATGCTGAACTCGTTTCAGCATCTGCATCTGTCATTCCCAACTTGATTGGGAATCCAGACAATCGTCGACTGGATTCCCGCTTTCTGCGGGAATGACAATTTATGGACAGAGATCCTGAAATAGATTCAGGATGACACATAAATTATATCACATCTGACAATAGATAACACTGTGGATATGTTGGCTTTTTGTCATCCCGAGCGAGGCCGTAGCCGACGAGGGATCTAGTCCAAATAATAAAAATTTTAATTTAGTTTATAGGTATAGATCCCTCGTCGCCCGCCTAGGCGGACTCGCTCGGGATGACAATGAAAAATCAGTCGGAATGACAACTTCAACTTCTAACCACCGCCATGAGGCGGGGTCACCCCGACTTGGTCGTGGGTGACAAAACACTTGCGGCAAACTGGCTGGTAGGTAAAGGTGCCGTCATCGGGAATAACCGAGGGCATGCCTTGGGTAAGCGGCGCGCCTTTGGCAAAGACCTGTGAACAAACCGCGTTTGGCTTGCGGCAAAGCTCGCAGACTGCCCGCTTATACCTGACTTCTTTTGGACCAAGCTCTAAAAGTCCTTTAACTATATCAAACATTTTTCCACGATAATCAAGATCCAGACCGGCGGCAATAATTTTTATCCCCCGATTTAATAACTCCTCCACCACCTCCACCTCGGTTGGATTAAACATGTGCAATTCATCTATGCCAATAACTGAAAAATTCTGCTCCAGAGCTTCGGCCAAAGAACTTACTTTTTTTGCTTCTAAAACAATGCCATTTCGCGAACAAATATGCTCGTCGCGAACATTGCGCGCGGACTGATAAAGAACGTGAGAAATGTCAGTATATTTTAAAGGAGAAAAATAACTTATTAAATCAAAAGACTTCCCGCTTTTCATCGGCCCGAGGATTAAGGTTAGGTCCATAATAAATTAAATAAATTCGAAATCCGAATATCGAAATTCGAAACAAATAAGAAATGCTAAAATTAGAATTTTCAACCATAGTATACCATGTTTTTATTAAATCAAAAAATTGTCAAAAAGTTATCCGCCTCTCGCACCGCCGCACAACCATTCGGCTCCGGGTACCATAAAACTCGGCGGATTGTTAACTGACACAAAATTTATTTCGCTTGAGCTTATAAATTTTGGTCGTTAACAAAAAAAAGGCCGTTCGCTTGACACGCGAGACGGCCGACTATGCTTTTTTACCACTTAGAAAAGCGGCAGGGTAAAGAGGAGTGTGGCTCCCCGAATCCATACATCCTTCTCGCCGCTTACGGTAATAGGAAAACTAACAGAGGTACAGGCGCGCTTGGACGGACAAACTTTAACTTCCGGCACAAAAATAAGGACGTCCGCTTTACTATCAAGACTAATGTTTTTTTCCAGATAGTCGCCAAAAATCTCCAGCTTCTCCCGGGCATACTCATCCAGGATAGCATCGAGTTCCATGCTATACCTTTGCCACATCACTCCCAAAGATAGGGTGAGCGGCCTGACTGGGTCATAAGAAGCCTTGACGCCGGCTTCCCACACGCCCACCGAGCCAAACATGTCAATGTGCTTGCGGGAAATGTTGGTCAGGTCCCAATCGTTGATTGAGCTATAAACGTACAACAGCCGCTGAATCTCAACGTCGGTTTCCGGCAACCACCGATACCCGAAATGCGCCGAGAAATTAAGTTTACTGGTGGCGGAAATTCCAACTCCCAGCCACCCCTTCCAACTGCGCTGTAAAGCGTAAAGCCTGATATCCAAGGCATTATCTTCGTGATTGATATTAAGATTGCCGATAGCAAACTCCATACCGCTAAACAGTTTGAGGCGCTTGTACTGGTAAGCGCATTCCAAGCCAAATCCGGCTTCAGAGTTCGTGAACCCATCTTCGGCGTCACCTGACTCAAAATGCCCTTCCAGCATTTCAAGACGAAGCCGGCCAGAACAACCGCTAAACTGGCCAAAATAATCCTTTTTTGTCTGCTTTTTACCTGGCGGTTCCTTGGCAAAAGCCAGAGAAAAATTCGCCAGAAACACAAACAAACAAATTGCCAAACTTCTGCTCACGTCGCGCCTCATGACTGCCTCCATCTATTTGCCCACCAAACCTATATCCAGCATAAACTGTGGATGAATTTATGTCAAATAAAAACGACTGTCTTTCGGACAATCATTTTTTATTGTCATCCCGCCTGCCCGCCCTGTCGTTGGCGGGAGCGAAGCCGTAGCGACCGAGGGATCTATACTACTAAAAAAAATTTTCTTTTATCGGACTAGATCCTTCGTCGGCTACGGCCTCTGTCAGGATGACAATCGGTGCTTCGAATTTCGAGTTTAATATTAGTATCGTCTGCGGAAATTTCTGTTTCCTCCGGAAGAACCTCCCTGCGGTTTTCTTCCTCCTTGGTAACCTCCTCTGCCACCACTTCTGCCTCTGCCTCCACCCTGATAACCTGAAGTCTCTTCATAATTTGAAGCAATATTTGCCCGGCGCGGAGGCAAAATAGGCAAAGCCAAAATAGGAATAGTTTTTTTGATCAATCTTTCAATTTGCCGTATGTCATTTCTTTCGTCCGGCGTGGCAAAAGAAATTGCTTTGCCAAAACTTTCCGCCCGGCCAGTTCGGCCAATGCGATGCACATAGTCTTCGCTGTTGTCCGGCAAATCGTAATTTATTACAAGCGATATGCCGATTACGTCTATCCCTCTGGAAGCAATGTCTGTGGCGACCAACACGCGCCACTTGCCGGTTTTAAAACCTTCCAAAGCCGCCTTGCGCTGGGCAAGAGATTTATTGGAATGAATTTCCGCGGCCATATGCCCCATGTGGCGCACGCCCATAGTAATTTTTTTGGCGCCATGCTTGGTGCGGGAGAAGACAAGAACCGAACCCGGATTATCGGCCAAAACTTTGTCCAACAACTGCATCTTGGCGTCTTTATTTATAATAAATATTTCCTGTTCCACATTTTTTACGGTTGTGCCGGATGGCGCCACTTCTATGCGTAAAGGTATTTTCATGTGACGGGCCGCGATTTCGGCGATGGCCGAAGGCATGGTGGCGGAAAACATCAAAGTTTGATGGTCGCGGGGAATGGCATTGAGAACTTTTTTTATTTGAGGCATAAAACCGATATCCAGCATGCGATCCGCTTCGTCCAGCACCACGATTTTTATGTTATTTAAAGAAATATTTTTTTGTTCCAGATGATCCACCAACCGGCCCGGAGTGGAAACAATAATATGCGGATTGCGGCGCAACATTTGTTTTTGCTGATGCGAAGACGCCCCGCCGATAAGAATGGCTGTTCGCAATCCCAGCGCCCTGCCGACTTGCTGTAAAACCTGGTCTACCTGCAAAGCCAGCTCGCGCGTAGGCAACATAATCAGCCCTTGTCCGGTTTGCTGCGTCAAAAGCTGAATCATTGGAATGCCAAAAGCCAGAGTTTTGCCGGTACCGGTTTGAGCAATGCCAACTATGTCTTTGCCCTGCAAAGCGTGCGGAATGCATTGATGCTGAATGGGGGTGG
>CAYIHE010000067.1:0-4905 GCA_964363145.1 uncultured Gammaproteobacteria bacterium
AGCCGGTGGTTGGAAAAAATATATTAACATCCGGGTCAATATTTAAAGTTTTTCCCGCAGGAACCATATAATACTGCACTATATAAGGGCTGTTTTTTATATCAAGAGTTCTAACATCTTCTTGTTGCGGTGATTCTAAAATCACAAAACCAAAATTTGGCTGGCGAGGAGAGCCGTAAACAGGGCCGTACTTAAAACTTATTCCGGCTAGTCTGGGACCCTGATTACTTTGCCAGTTGGCGGGGTCGCTACCATTTTTAGTTGGATCTATCCGTTCCATTGAACGATATTTTACTGTGGTAGTGCCGGCAAACCAACCGCCGGACGCATCCACTTCATCGACTTTGACGTTGTCAGGATTAAATAACTCCAATTTTTCGCCGCTATTATTTAAACTCCCGGTAAAAATAACATCAGCCGCAATATCGCGAATTACAAAATCTTCAGAGCGCTCAAACAAATAAAAACTGCGGGCGTAAATTATTTTATTATTTATTTTTTTTAAATTTAGCTGATTGCCGGACAACATAATTTTCCAACCGGTTAAATCAATATCCTGATCGGTGTTATTATACAATTCAAACCATTCATCATTAGCTCTGGTGGGCACCGTGCCGGCCCAAGCCACTTCGTTTATTACCACTTGCGGAGGCGCTGGTTCCACGGCCGGAGTTGAGGTGGTGGTGGTGGCAGTATCAATAGTAGTAGTAACGGAAATTGTGGAAGTGGTGGTTTCCGGAGTAGTGGTAGTAGTCGTTGTGGTGGAAACGTCAATTGTGGTTGTAACCGCAAGCGTGGAAGTGGCGACAGGTTCGGTAGAAGTAACAACATCTTCGGTCGAGGTGGCTACTTCTAAAGTAGAAGTCGTGCTGGTGGCGGCCGAATCTGGAATTGGGCTTATCTCGGCCGGCTCACTTGGCGCAGGCGCGGGTGGCGGAACATACCCAACAGCAAGAATATAGCTTGGCTTGGGCAATTCCCCGCTTGTCCCGATTCTCGAGAATCGCGGATCCCGACTCGCCGTCGGGAGGCGGTCTACGAGTAGGGGTAGGTTGGACGATATCGGTTCCATCACAACCGGCGGTGGTGGTGGCGCAACAGTTTTTATAATTGCTGGCGGCTGGGCTGGTTTTAGGGCTGGGGCTGGAGGTTTTGGAATTTGGACAGCGGCGATTGTTATTGGAGGTTTAACCGGTGTTGGTGATGGGGTTTGAGTTACTGGCGGAGTGGAAAGTTCGGTGTTAGATTGGGTATTTGCAGGGCTAGAAAATCCTAGTTTTACTATTGTGGCATCATATATATTGGTAACTGCCGAAGCGAGAGATTGAAAAAAATTTTGCGCGCTTATTTTTGAATCGTAAGCAAAATTTGCTATATCCACGCATGTTGAATCAATATATCCGCAGGTTTTTATAATATTTCTTTTGGGAAATTGTTGTAATGCAACCAAAAACGGATCATACTTGTCTTGTACGATTGGTTCTAAAATACTTGGATTTTGCTTGGCTTTTTCTACTTCTTCAAAAAATAATTTGATGACGCTGGCACCGGTTAATACGGCTTTGGGGAAGATGTGGTCGCGGTAGGATGGGAGGACGAATGTTTTGTCTCGAGTTGTATAAATTGATTCTCCTGTAAAAGTATCCTGGCTTACAATTCTTGCTAAATATATTCCATTTTTAAATTTATATTTGGATATATTGTCCCCAGTTTTAATAATAATATTTTCGCTAGTGTTATATGGCTCATTAAACTCTAAATTACTAATTGTATCTTCAGAAAAAAAATTTGCATTTGTATATCTTGCCAAATCCTGGATAGTTGCGCCGATTAAATCCAATTTCAATAAATCGCTTTTTAAATTTTCCGCCACCTGCAATTCTCCTTTATCTGTTTCTGTTTTTGCAAATCCCTCATAAGGCGACCCTGGGTCGCCTTCAATTCCAGGATGTGAATCATCACGGACATGATCCGGAACGGTCGCATCCTCTAATACATGCAACACGTGGCCAAGCGCGACAAATGCAGATTGTTTATCACCGTCAACATACGATTTTATGGCTTTTTGCCATGTTTGATTGCCATATTGACGGCCATAAGCTGATTGATATTCTTGATTTGTGACCCACTGATATGAGGGGATAGATTCACGAGGCGCAATATCCGCGCCTGTTTTATATCCTTCTTCTTGGCTTAGATTGCCAAAATGCTTGCCGGACCAGCCATTGCCATGAACAGGATCATAGAAATGATTTATCCAGCGCGCCGGTTCATCTTCTTCCACCGCCCCTTGCATTAACCATTTTGTCTCCTGACTTGATAGTTCGTATTCTTGATTATTATTTTTAATATTAAAAAACTCCGTCATTTCATAAGTTAGAGATGGGTGGGTGGAATGTTGGTCGTAAGCAATTGCTGGACTTGCGAATAATAACAATAGAAGAACATGGAATATCATAACAAGGATATCTTCCAAACTTTAGTATAAGGATTTAAAATTAATACTACTGGGTAAGTCTCGTTTTCATTGTCGCTATTTTTTATCACTAAAAAATAGTACGCCGTTTCTGTTGTGGGATCTTGATCTGCCTCCTTTTCTAATTTTAAAGAATACTTTTCTAATATGCCAGGTAAACGATTCTCCTCCTTTGCTTTTATCATATCCCCCAGCCTTTTCTCTCTCTTTTCCGGCACGACATACTTACTCGCCAACTCTACGTCCCCTTTCTTCAACGCATCCAAAAACATTTCCCAGGTTTCCTCGGGGGTTTTTCCGCCATATGTATCTTCTCTGTATGGCTTGCTTAATGCGGCCTGAAAAGCATCTGTTTGTTTTTGCCATTTGTATCCGCCCCACGCCACATACGCGGAATCAATCACCATCCAAAGAACAAAGGCGCCTACCAGGCCCAAAACAACATATAATATTTTTTTAGAAACGCTCCGCATAACGTGGATATTAAAATTAATTACATGTGATTGTGGGCACAAAATATTGTGCCCCTACATTACCATTCGACGATTGTCGTAGGGGTTCAATATTTTGAACCCACACAACACGCCTACATTATACAGCTCTTTTATTTGGCGCGCAACACGCGGGGTTATTTTCGTCAATACTCCAATTAAACGGATTATCATGGATATATTGGCGGATTTGATTTAACGATTTCTCATTACGAATAATATGTTCATAATAATTGCGTTGCCACAATCCCCCTTCGTACCCATTTTCACGCCACCATTTTGTAACACCAATTTTAAATCCGCGGATAATAGCGCCAATTGAACCGGACACGGTATGTTGAAATTGATTTAGACCGGGCGTTGTGGGCACAAAATATTGTGCCCCTACATTACCATTCGACGATTGTCGTAGGGGTTCAATATTTTGAACCCCGGTATTGTTTTGGTCGGTAATCAACAATATTCCATGTATATGATTTGGCATGATGATATATTCGTCCACAATGACATTCTGGTAATGATTCGGGATATCACCCCAACATCGTTTGGCGATATTCCCTAATTCATTCAATTTTAAAACACCGTCGCTAATTCCACCAAACAAACAGCTGCGGTTCTTAACACAAATGGTAATAAAATAAAATCCCGGCACACTATAATCGGTTTCGCGTAAACGAATTGAACGGCGATGATGTTCTGCTCTCATAAAAATAGGGCACAAAATATTGTGCCCCTACCCTTCCATTGATTTCCTCCCAGATTTAATTTCCGATCTCTGTTTCTTCCCCTCAATCCGACGGAGTTTGGAACCTTTGGTGGGTCGCGTGGCATAGCGTTTTTTTGGAACATGCAATGCGCCCGTAACCAACTCTTGCAATCGCGCAATCGCTATTTCCCTATTCTGCGGTTGGGATCGCTCCTCTTCAGACATCACCACCAACTCATCTTCATTATTTATTCTATTCGCCAATTTCACGCGGATTCTTTCTTTTTCTTCCCATGACAAAACCGCCGACTTCCCCACCGGCCAATGAATAATAACTTTGGTAGAAGTTTTATTTACATTTTGCCCGCCCGCGCCCGATGATCGGGCAAAAGTTATAATAAATTCGCTTTCGGGAATATGCATACCATCTGTTTGTCATCCCGAGCGTAGTCGAGGGATCCCTTACACCCAAACGAGAGGGATTTCTCCACTTCGGTCGAAATGACAATTAAAAAATTACTTAATGTATTCAATTTTATAAATCACTCCCGCCTTGTCATCAGAAAGATACATTTTTCCATTCTGATCAAAAATAATATCCACCGGACGGCCGGTGGCTTGCTTACCGCTTATCCAGCCAAAAATAAAATCAATAACATTTAAAACATTTCCGGCATCATCCAAATCATAACGTACCACTTTGTATCCGGTCGGCACGGTTCGGTTCCAAGACCCGTGATAAGCCACAAACAAATCATTTTTGTAATCTGCCGGCCAACCAGCCGCTGAAGGCACAAAAGCCAAACCCAGCGGAGCGGAATGCGCCGGGATGTCTATGTGACTCGGTAATTCAAATGGTTCCATGCACGGATTACGGATATAAACATTTGTATCAAAAACACCATCATGAATATTATTACCATAACAAATCGGCCAACCGTAATTTGAAATTTTATCGGCGCTGGTATCGATTATATTAACCTCGTCCGGGGGTGTGTCATCGCCTAATAAATCACGCCCCATTTCCGTGGCCCACATTTTTCCGTCATTTTTATTCCAAACAAAGAAAACACTATTGCGCAAACCTTTGGCCACTTGTTTAAAATCCGTTCCGTCTTTTTTTAGAGACCAAATAGAAGCGCGATGCTCGTCTGATTCACGACAAACATTACAACTGGAGCCAATAGACACATACAAACGTCCATCCGGCCCAAAACCGATTGTTCGGCTGT
>CAYIHE010000068.1:0-4799 GCA_964363145.1 uncultured Gammaproteobacteria bacterium
AAAAACCGGATTAAAAATCAAAACCAAACCTATTGCCCAAACTGACAAAAAAATCCCAACTCCGCCCAGTAGCGGCGTGGGGCGCGAGTGCAATTTTCTGGGCTGATCCGGGCGATCCACCACCCGCAAGCTTTGCGCCGCTTTTTTCATCAGCCATGTCAACACTGCTGATAAAAAAAAGGTAATTAGGAAATATGACATGGAATAAATGTTAATTGTCATCCTGAGCAGAGCGAAGGATCTCTGTTCAATTACCCAAACAACACTGACAGAGATCCTTCATTTCATTCAGGATGACAAACAATTTTAAATTTCACTGTATACTTATCTCCCCTCCCGCGCCGACCGTGGCTGTACTGCCTCTTTTTAATTTGCCTTGCAAAAGCAGTTCGGCCAGTTTATTTTCTACCTTTTCCTGCAAAGCGCGGCGCATGGGCCGTGCGCCAAATTCCGGATCAAAACCAACATCAGCCAAAAAATCCAAAGCCGGATCGGAAATTTGCAAGCGAATGGCTTTTTGTTCCATATCTTTGGCAATGCGCGCGAACATTAAACCGGCAATTGTTTTAATGTCGGCGCGGGTAAGGGCGTTAAACAAAATAATTCCGTCAAAACGATTTAAAAATTCCGGACGGAAATATTGTTTAAGTTCCCGGTGCAGTAATTCTCCCAAAATTGCTTCGTGCGTGGCGCCGCGGCTGTTCTGTTCTTGCACATAAGCCGTGCCGGCGTTGGAAGTGGCAATAATAATTACGTTGGTAAAATCAAACACATGCCCCGAGGCGTCGCTTAATCTCCCGTCATCCATCACTTGCAAAAATAAATTCAGTATATTTGGATCGGCTTTTTCTATTTCATCCAAAAGCAAAAGCGAAAATGGATGATGGCGCGCGGCATTGGTAAGAAATCCACCGCTTTTATCTCCGGGCAAACCGATTAAACGGTCAATGCTGTTTCTTTCCTGATACTCGCTCATGTCCAAACGGATAATTTTGTCTTCTCCGCCAAAATACACATCCGCGATAGTTTTGGCCAGTTCGGTTTTGCCAACACCGGTGGGGCCAAGAAACAAAAAGTTGGCAATGGGGCGTTTGGTAGAACGAATTTCAGCGCGCGCGCGGCGCAAAGCATTGGCCACAGCGCTAACAGCTTCCTCTTGGCCAACAACACGCTTATGCATTTCCTCTTCCAAAAGCAAAAGCTTGCCGGATTCATCGCTGGAAATGGCGGACAAAGGAATTTTTGTTTTTTCCGTGACAATGGCGGCCACTTCTTCTTTGGTTACAATGGAATTGGCGCCTTTTTTGCTGTGCGTAAAACTGGCGGCTTCGGTCATAATTTCCAAGGCCTTGCCTGGCAAAACCGCGTCATGAATAAATTTAACCGCGTACTCCACGGATTTTTCCACGGCTTCATAAGAAAAGAACACGTTTTGTTTGTATTCCAACGCGCCGGCGCGAGATTCCAAAACTTGAATCGCCTGATCTTCGCTCATTTCGGAAATTGCCACTTTGGCAAAAACATTTTTAATGCCGGAATTTAAAATATGCTCGTCATAAGATTCAATCGTGGTGGTGGCCAAAGTAAGAAACCGGCCATTGCTTAAAAATTCCGATAAAGTGTCAGCCACATCCAAACTGCCGCTGGCTCCGGCTGATACGCCAATTAATTCGTGGATATCGTTGATAAATAAAATGACATTGCGCGCGCGGGATATTTCTTGCATAATCTGGCGCAATCTTTCTATGGCGCCGGTGGGACTGGTTCCGGCCAAAAGCGCGGATACGCTCAAACTTATCAAACGCTTGTCTTTTAGCCGATCCGGCACATCGCCGATAATCATGCTTTGCGCCAAACCTTCCACCACGCTTCTTTTGCCAACTCCCCGCTCGCCAACCAAAATTACATTGTTTTGCCCGCCGTCAATAACACGATAAATTTCAGAAATTTCTTCGTTGCGCGCCACGCATTGGTTCAGATGCCCAAAATGAGCCAGCATTGTCATGTCAGAACTGAAACTGTTTAAATACGGGGTAGCCAGCGCGGTCATGGCTTTGTCCATGCCATATTTAGAATGATGACTGGCCGCGCGGCGAAAATTTTTATACTGACGATATAATTTTTCCCGCATTCTGGCCCATTCTATTACATTGGCCAATTGGCGTTCGCTGATGTCAAAATTAAATAAAATTTCGGCAATAGCCGGCGCTTCTCTTAACGCCACTACCAACAGCTCTGTCAGACCAACATAATCCAAATGGGCTTGATGAGCTTCTTCATAAGCTTGAAATATCACCTGATAAAAATCTTTTGACACCAACGGCACTGCGCTTTTGATTGATTTTTGATTAACTTTAGATAGCGGTTGCAATTCTTTTTGTAAAGCGCTTGCTGGAATTCCTAGTCTGGTAAAAATATTGCCGATGCGGTTAAAAGAGAGCAGTGTATAAAATAAATGCTGGACGCCGACTTCTTTGGCGTCATTTTGATCTGCCAAACTATAAGCTTTGGCCAAAGCGGACAATACTTCATCGGTAAAAGCATGCGCGATATTATGCTTCTTACGTCTAGGTAATTTTTTCGCAGCGGCCCAAGAATCAACTGTTATACTGTTATTTTTTTGCTTGTTTTTATCATAACTAAAAGACTCCACCGCGCCCACAATTTTTTTCTGCCTGATAACGCGATACCATAAATACAGCAAACTCGCCGCGCCAAGCCAAAATAAAAAAACCGATTGCTTGTTAAAGCCCGCAAAAAAATCATCCCATTGTTTAAAATCCGCCAAAAGTTTTAATGTTCCTTGTTTGTAAACAGAAAATCCGGCCCAAAGCCAGCAGTTAAACCATAAAACCAAAGCCGTAATCAAACGGATGAAATTTAAAATACGACGTCCTTTTTGCAAAGCTAAATGATAACGCGTCAGCGGATAATTCCAAAACAGCCACTTACCCCGCGCGGCCAAACCCGCGGCCATGCCTTTGCACGACGCGCATTTGCCAAAACCGGCCAAACCGGTGGCTTGGCAATTATCGCAAAATATTATATTTAATGGCGGGGATTTTTTAAATTGCATATTTATATAAATTTCAACTTCCAAGCTAGTCAATTGTCATCCCCCTCCTTGGTAAGGAGGGGAGGCCGACCGGACAGAGATTAAAACGCCAAAATCATACCGCGAATTATTAAAATCGGCAATATCAGCCACACCGAGAAAAAAGCCAGACAAACTCCAAACCACACGAGCAAAGCAAAAGCGCGCGCGATAATTTGCACAAGGCGCATAAAAAAACTGACCAAACGTCCTTGAAAATCATATTGCCCGAACATGGGAACAAATAAATTGGCCAGCCACAACCCGGGCGCCAAATTGTTATTGCCATGTTTAAACATTTCCCAGCACCATTTGCCGGCGTGTCCGGCGCCGCGTGTGTACCACCAAACTGGAAAATAAAAAATATCAAGAATGGCTTCCAAAAATAAACGTTGTAAAATAAGGATATACATAAAAATTGACTATAATATATTATAAGCGAAGCTTGAAATTACGTCAGGCCTCTCAAGTGTATGCAAGCACATACTTGACTCAGCCTTAGTAATTATAGCATAAATAAAGATATTAAAAAAAGCCCCCGAACTTACGAATTCGCATTTGTCAACCATAAAATTTTTAAAAAAAGCGGTCCCCCAAAGCAAGAACCGCGGAAATTTACTTTAAAACCCAATGCCGCGAATCGGCAAAATCCTTTTGAAGGAATTGCGTTTAATCAAACTTGCCAAATAACTAATTTCTTTGGCAGACAAAAGATCGTTTAGTACCTCCTGTTTTATTTCACCGACAGTAAATCCCAAAAATAGTTCTATCTTGCCCGGAGAGATTTCAGCCAGCTCCGGCGGACGCCCGCAGTCCGGATCAGCCCGCGAACTTGATTCCAAAATCTCTGTTGGAACACCGATGAGCCGGCAAAGTTCCATGACTTCTGTTTTCCAGACATTTACTAACGGCAGATAAGTAGCCAGCCGGCTGGCCAAGCTGTATGTGCCAAGCATGTCTTCGGTGCGATTGCGACTGCCAACCAGCCAAGAGCGGCGTTCCAAGCTCATGGCCAGAAAACGCGCCCACCGCATCTCCTCGCGCTCGGCGTATTCGCCCGGCGTTTCCACATACTTGATGGGCCCGACTGACTCAAACCACTCGCGGGCCCGCAAATTTTTACCAGCATGAACGCCGACAACTTTTCCTCCTCCTATTCCTATTTTTTTTCCAAACGTCTGACAGCAAAACCAGAAATTCAAAGCCGAATCCGAACCGCCGGAAACCGGCACAAGCAATTCATTTGCTTCAAATGATGTGTGACTAATCCAGTTAATCAATCCAACAATGCGACGATGCTGGTCCATTACTCACCTCCGCCTAGCACGATTGGACTTCCTGAAAGCGACGGCACCTTGCCGGAACAGACGAACGCGACCATTTCAGCCACTTCCTCCGGCGGCATTATTCGCCTTTGCGGACTCACGAAGGCAATACGCTCGCGCGCTTCGGCTTCGGTACACTTGCGTCTCGCGGCCAAACTCTTGATTGACCGCGTGGTCATATCGCTTTCCACAAAGCCGGGACAAATGGCGACCGAAACAATACCGTTTTTGCCATGTTCCACCGCCAATGACTTTGCCAAACCGACCAATGCGTGTTTGGAAGCCGTATAAGCCGCGCTGTGCGAATAGCCCTTCAAACCAGCCATACTGGAAATTAGGCAAATCGTACCGCGCTTCTCTTTTAGCATGTGCGGCAAACA
>CAYIHE010000069.1:0-4786 GCA_964363145.1 uncultured Gammaproteobacteria bacterium
TAGTCATTGCGGAGGCCGCTTGTTCTTCCCTTCCATTATTGTTGGCGGGCTTGCCACTTGGCTGGTTGCCAAATTCAATCTGAATGAGCTGGCCACCTTTTTGGTGGCGTATGAAGTGATATTGTGGGTTGACACGCTGATTGGCTGGCACAAGATTCCAGTGTCGGCGCAGGTCTCGCGTGTTTTTCAGAAATACATTACTACTCGCGAACCAAGCGAGCTGGAGCTACAAACCGCTCAAAGAGCCATGCAAGAATTGATTACGGCGCACGCGGTGTCGGATTTGGAGAAAAGATAGGCCAAAACAAAGAGAGAGAGGAAGCCATGCGCACTGCAATGCTTTTCCTTTTAGCAATTACTTTACTAGCCGTGCTGACTTCTGCAGTGATGTTGATGAGAATCATGTTTAGCGATAAGGCGCGCAAAGACTGGAGAGTTTATTTGGTTTTTGGAGTATCTAATGCTTGGTTTGCGGCATTCAAGACCTTTGCTTTGCTGGTTTTTAGGCAAAGCGGCGGCTGGACTGATGGTGTGTGGATAGTATTCTTTATATTTCTTAGTGTAGTAAGCTTTAAGCAAATGAAGAAGTTGCGCGCATCACAGCGGCAAGTTGAAGCGAAAAGTAAAGAGTAGTTCATTATTGTGTATTTTAGAGTTTTAGAGCGCTACGGCGCTCTTTTTTTGTGGATAACTCTGTGGATAAGTATGTGTATATGGGGATAATTGTATAGACTAGTGTATACAAATGAGTGCACAGATGATTGTAAATTAGCCAATTGGCCTCGGCAACCACCCCCGCCCGCTTCGCTCTGCAAAGCAGAGCGGGCAGGCCTCACCCCTCCTTGGTAAGGCGGGGAAGCGAAATTGTTCCACATGGAACTTATAAGTGTTTTTTATATATAAACTCCAGCCGTTTCTCGTAGTATTTCTTCTTCCACAGCTCAAATTCGATCGCTTTTTGTCCAAACAATCGCCCATCAATCAGTGGAATAAGCATGTTTTCAATAGTTCGCCGGCTTCTAATAAGAAGCAGGCCATAGCTATGATTTTTGTGGGTGTAACTGTGGGTAACCTCTCTCAATCCTAGCTTTTCCTTTACGAGATTTAACAAGATTTCTTCATTTTTAGCCATTTTAAGTTGGAAAACTGGAATTTCTGAATTCTTTTGTTTTACCCACAAAAATGATCCGGTGGCTGACAAAAGACCGGCAATAAAGTCGTAAGATGGTAAAACTGTGTTTTGGGGAGTGACTTCTCGCATATGTTTCTTGTGGAACATTCTGTTTCTCTGGGAAACATACTCATTATAACAAACCGTAAATTGGTTGTCAAATTTTGTATCCCCTCCTTTCCAAGGAGGGGTAGGCCTGCCCGCTCTGCTTTGCAGAGCGAAGCGGGCGGGGGTGGTTGCCGATGATTGCGACGCGAATGACGTGGGTCAAAAGCAGCGGTCCCGACCGCGGGTCGAGGATCCGCGATTCACTATCGGGACAACCACCCCTTGACCCTAAAGGCTCGCCCCTCCTTGGAAAGGAGGGGATGACAGAGATTCCTCCGGAGCCTGCACTGAACGAAGTGAATGTGTTCTCGGAATGACAAGTAATGCCTATATGATGATCAGAATAACGATCTCTATTTAATTCACAACTTACTTTTTTTTAGTAATTGTGCTACAATTTAAATAAGCATATTTAAAATTATCTATTTACATCATATGACAAATCAAAATCAGACCCTAGTTAATTTTTTTGATAAGATTTCCTATGTCTTTATCTTGTTAAGCATTATTTTTGTCCCGCTCTTTATTGACAAAAATTTATTTAATTTCTTTGTCATACCAAAACAGTATGTATTTATAGGATTTTTGCTTTTTATTCTTCTTTTCTTTTCCGTTAAAATTATTTTGTCAAAAAAAATTCATTATCGGCAATCGGTTTTAGACACGCCATTGCTGATATTTTTGTCAGTATCATTAATTTCGGCTTTATTTTCCAGCAATTTATACGACAGTTTTTTGGGCAGAAGCGAGTATTTTGTGATGAATTTTATTTTTTTGGTTTTTTGCGTTTTGTTTTATTTTATTCTGGTAAATTTTTTGCATACCCCGGAACGTTGGCGTGGAGCTTTTGACGCCATACTGGCTGTGGGCGGAGTAGTGGCGCTTTTATTTATTTTAAAGACAGCTTTTAATTTAAATTTGCCTTGGCTGGGATCGGTTTGGAATGTGATAGACGGTTCCAACAGCGCGCTGGGTTTGTGGCTGATCCCGGTATTTATTTTGGCTGCCGGTTCGCTGATTAAAAAAGAGATTAGCGTAAGCCGCGCGTTATGGTATTTTTTTATTATGATTCTGGCGCTGGTTCCTTTGCTGGTGATGGGCTTTGGTTTGTTTTGGTGGGTGCTGTTGGTTGGCTTAATTTTGCTTTTATTGTTGGGAGCGAGTTTTTTGCGCGACGCCCGATTAAGCTGGCTGTCTGTTTTATTTGTTATGCTTATCGGCGTTTGCGTGTTTATAATTTTTGGCAGTCCGCGTTCGTTTCAGTCTGCTTTGCCGGCGGAAATCTCTTTGGATTTAAAGCCGTCTTGGTCAATAACCAAAGACACGATGTTTGCCGGCGCCAAAAACTTTTTGTTTGGCAGTGGTCTGGGGACATTCGCGGCGGATTTTTCCAAATTTAGAACAGTGGATTTTAATTATGATAAGGTGGCGTGGTCTTTAAGATTTAACCAGCCAGCCACTTCATTTTTTGCTATTTTGGCCGAAGGTGGAGCGCTGTTGGTTTTGGCCTTTGTGTTTCTGTTTTTGTTCGTGATGGGGCATGTGCTGACCACTTGGTTTAAATCCAGAGGCGCCAGCCAAGCCATTTCTCTTAGCCTTAATTTAAGCAAAAGCAATCTACGTTTGGACATATTTTTGGCAGTGGTCGCTTGGGTAGTGGTTTGGATGGGTCTGGCCATAAGTTTTTATAATGTGGCATTGTGGGTTTTTTGGTGGCTGTTGTTGGGCATGATAATTTCCGGCTTGTCTTTGCTGGGGCATAATGTGGTAAAAGAAAAACATTTTACTTTGGAAGACACACCGCAATACAATTTGGCTTTTTCTTTTAGCGTGATTGTGGTGATGGCAGTGGTGGTGATGCTTGGGATATTGGGCGCCAGATTTTACTTGGCGGATAAAATTTATGTGGCGGCTTTGCGCAGCGCGGATTTTGCCGAGGCCGAAGTTAAACTGCAAAAAACAATTTCTTTGCGCAAGAGCGCGGATATTTATCATGTGGCTATGGCGCGGGCTTATTTGCTCCGAGCCGGACAGATTTCGCAAACTGCTCAGCCCAATGTGCCAGAAGTGGCGGATTTGCTGGCGCGAGCGGTAAATGAAGCAAGAATTGCCACGGAAATTTCTCCTAACGCAGTGGCTATTTGGGAAAATTTGGCGACCATGTACGAGAACGCGGCCGCGCTTATTCCAACAGCCGGCGAGTGGGCCACAAAATCTTTGATCACAGCCAGCGAGCTGGAACCGACCAACGCGGTTTTGATGTGGCGTTTGGCAAATAATTATATGATCGCGAAAAATTTCCCCAAAGCCGCGGAATTTTTTCAAAAAGCGATTGATTTAAAAAAAGATTATTTGGGCGCGTACGCTGGGTTGGCTAATGCTTATGAAGCGCAAAAAGAAATTGATAAAGCCGTTGAAACATACAAAGTATTGTTCCCTCTTGCATCCAATAATTCCGAAGTATTATTTAATTTTGGGCGTTTACTTTATAATCGCGCCGGAAAAGAAGACCGAAACGACGCGGAAAAATTATGGCTGGAGGCCGTGCGTATACAGCCCGGATATTCCAATGCATTGTATAGTTTGGGGTTGCTTTATGAATTGCGCGGCGATCGCAACAAAGCTTTGCAGTATTATTATAAAGTCAAAGATATAAATCCGGACAATAAAGATATCACTGAAAAAATAAAATCTTTGGTTTCCGGCGGCAGTCTTTAAAGACGGCAAACGATTTTATGTTTAGATCAAAATTATTTATTCTTGCCGCCTTTTTTGGAATTTTGTTTTTCCCTTCTGTTTCTTTTGGTGTAATGTCTTCCAGCAATTACACGATTTTTGCCGATAGCATAGATTCCGGAGGCGTATTGAGTACTGGCGGCACTTATAGTTTACAAGACACTGCCGGCGAGTCGCCGGTTGGTTCGTCTACCAGCAGTACTTACCAAGTCATTGGCGGTTATCAGGCCATGGATTGGAGTATTTTGGCCATAAATATTACTACCACTTCCGTTGGTTTGGGAACGCTTAATAGCTTGTCTCAAGTTGTTGCCAGCGAGACTACGGTGGCAGTAACAGCCGAAGCTTCTTCGGGTTATGTTTTGTCGGTGGTCAGTGTAAGTGGATCAAGTTTGGCTGCCGTTTCCGATGGCGCGGTGTCGGCCGGGGCAGAAGAATATGGCGTGGCCGTAAGCGGGGCTGATCGGGCGTTTAGCGACGACAGATCCGTAATTGCCGGCCGAGTTTTGGCCTCATCCAGCACGCCGGTAGTGGGAGCGCAAACAGTTTTAACTTTTAAAGCCGGCATGTCTTTGAGCACTTCGGTTGGCGCGCGCAGCCAGTCCGCGACCATTATGGCTTCAACTAATATTTAGCATATATTTTTAATTGTCATTCTGAGTGAAACGAAGAATCTCTGTCCGTTGTCATCTCCCTCTTACCAAGAGGGAGCGGGAGGGAGTTGTCCCGATTATAGAGAATAGGGTCAAACCACCCCCGGTCGGGGGGGCG
>CAYIHE010000070.1:0-2625 GCA_964363145.1 uncultured Gammaproteobacteria bacterium
TAATTATGCAAAAATTTATCATCAAAGTAGTTGCTAAAATTGCGGTTGTATCTTTATTATTGTCTTTTCTTCCCAAAAACACAGCAATGGCCGCCGTGCCCCAAGTTCGTTTTGGTTCGGCCACCGCTTCCATGCAGGAAAATTCTCCAGCTTATTCTATTCCCATACATTTATCTTCCGCCGCCGCCTCCAGCATAACTGTGGGGGTATTGCGTTCCGGCACGGCCACTTTTGGCGTGGGGCCTACTTACGATTTTGCTCCACCCGCCACCAGCGTTACTTTTAGTCCAGGAGAAACTACCAAATATTTAACTTTGACGCCTATTAGCAATTTTACCGTGGAACGAAATAAGACAGTTACTTTTACTTTTTCACCATCGGCCTCATTCACTGTGGGCAGTCCATCCAGCCACGTTCTTACGCTAGTTGATGATGATCTAAGGTGGAAGTTTGATAGCGCCGCTTCCATTTCTGGCATTGAATCAGTGTCTGGTATTGTGGATATTGTTTTAGTTTCCGGCGCCGCGCCCGAAAGCATTACTATAGATTGGACGGTAAGCACAGTAAAAGGCATTGGCAATGCCACCATTGGAAATGATTTTACCATGATAAATCCGGCTACTGTAATTTTTCCAGGCGATCCAACCTATGTTGCTTCCGGCACCAAGACAATCGGCGTGGGTATGCGTAGCAGCACTTTATATTTGGGGGTTAAAAACGATACGTTGTTGGAACCTGACGAAGTTTTTACTTTAACTTTGTCCAATCCTAGCGATGGTGTTCTAACTTCTCCTTACACTATTACTTATACTATTATTGACAATGATACCCCGCCGCCCTCTACCCCTCCTCCGTCCATGCCGCCACCGGCCGGAGCGCCGGTTGTGCAATTTGCGGACATCACTAGTTCTGGGTCGGAAAGTCAACAGCCGACTTTTACAGTCGTGCTTTCCGCCGCCAGCGCCAGTCCGGTTACTTTGGAATATAGTTTACAGCCGGCAGGGACTTCCGCCTCTTTGGGCGCGGATTTTTCTATGACTTCGCCTGGACTTTTAACTATTCCGGCAGACACTTTGACGGCAGATATTCCTGTGACAATTTGGGATGATGCCGACATTGAATCTGACGAAACTATTTCAATAAATATTTTTGATGCCGGCGGAGCCGTTCTCGGCCCAAAGACTACCAAAACCCATACTATTTCAGATAATGATACGCCGACTCCGCCACCGCCTTCCGAGCCGGGCGTGGAAGGCGGAGAACCTGTTCCTCCAACCGGTGATTCCGGCTCTGGCTCTGGCTCCGGTTCGGGTTCGGGTTCTGGTAGCGGCAGTTCATCCGGCTCCACTCCCGTTTCTTCGTCATGCCCAACTCTTTCCGCCGGTTTAATGGTAAAAGTAAGCGGCAAACCGGCAATTTATGCGGTTAATTTCACCAACAAAATAATGTATTTCCCTTCCGGTGATGAATTCAAAAGCTGGAATCAAACCGACGCTTACGCAGGACTCTACACTTCCATTACCGCAGAATGTTTTGATTCTTTGCCAGCTCCTACGGCCTTGCCCGGAGGCATAAATTTCCGGCCTGGTTCTTATATTCTAAAAAAAGAAGGCAACAGTCAGCTTTACGCGGTCTTGCCGAATAATACTTTGGCAAAAATTTCTTTGGCATCTGCCACGGCTCTTTATGGAAATAATTTCAAAACTTTTACCATCACCAATGTCTTCTGGCCAAATTATGTCAATCGCGGCGCGGATATTGCCGGCCAAGCCCACACCGGTATGCTGGTTAAAAAAGACGGCAAAAATTGGTATGTGGAAAATAACAGTTTAAGAGAAGTAAGCGAAGCCGGTATGGTAGCAAACAGATTTAAAACTTCGTTTGTGAGAACTATTACCGACGCTTCATATTGGGAAGGATTTTCTGTCGGATCTCCCATAGATATGATTATTACCAATTTGGCCGATCGTACCGGCGGAGTGTAATTTGTGCTATAATAAACATAACGTCGCGTCTTATGTTTAATTAATTTTATTCGCATATATGAATCAAAAACATATGGAGTGGGTTTTGCGCGTAGCCGTGGCCGGCGAATTTCTTGGGCACGGAGTTTTTGCGCTTCAACAAAAGGCCGGCTGGTTTAAGTATTTTAACGCTTTCGGCATTACTAATCCCGACACAATTGGAACAATGCTTTTGCTAGTCGGAATTATGGATGTTGCTCTCGCGCTTCTCGTTTTAATAAAACCTGTTCGCATCGCGCTTTTGTGGATGGCTGTTTGGGGATTGTGGACAGCCATGATCCGCTGGCCGTTTGGACCTGATCCGATTTGGGACTTTGTGGAACGTTGGACAAACTGGGGCGCGCCGCTTGCGCTGTATATTTTGTTGGGAATGAAAAATAAAGTAGTTGATAAAGAATAACTAAAATTACATGTACATTCGCTGGTTTAAAGACCTGACAATCAAAGACATCCCTTCGGTAGGCGGGAAAAATGCTTCGTTGGGAGAAATGTACGCCAAGTTAAAATCAAAAGGCGTGCCAGTGCCAAATGGTTTCGCGCTTACGGCCGAAGCTTATTGGTTTTTTTTGCGCGCCAATAAATTGGACAAGCGCATAAAAGA
>CAYIHE010000070.1:2725-4722 GCA_964363145.1 uncultured Gammaproteobacteria bacterium
GCCAGTTTTGCCGGCCAACAAGAAACATATTTAAACGTGCGCGGCGTGCCGGAACTTTTGCTGGCTTGCAAAAAATGCGTGGCTTCGCTTTTTACGGACCGGGCCATTTCTTACCGCGAAGACAAAGGTTTTGATCATATGGCCATCGCGTTATCGGTTGGCGTGCAAGAAATGGCGCGTTCAGATATGGGTCAAAGCGGTGTGATGTTTACTTTAGACACGGAATCCGGTTTCAAAGGCGTTGTGCTTATCAACGCGGCTTATGGTTTGGGCGAATACGTAGTCAAAGGACAGGTAATTCCAGACCAGTATTATGTTTTTAAAGAAGGATTAAAAAAAGGTTTAAAATCTATCATCAGCCGCAAATTGGGCAGTAAAGAAGTAAAATTAATATATAAAAAAACCGGCACCAAGCAAGAAAAAGTAAAGATGGCCGATCAAAAAAGATACTGCCTCACGGATGCCGAAGTTTTGCAGTTGGCTAAATGGGGAGTAATTATTGAAGAACATTATGGCCACCCAATGGATATAGAATGGGCCAAAGACGGCATCAACGGCAAATTATATATTGTGCAGGCGCGTTCCGAAACCGTGCGTTCGCGCGCTAAAATAAATGTCATTGAACAATATCAATTAAAACAAAAAGGAAAAATTTTGGTAACTGGCATGAGTATCGGCCAAAAAATCGGGCAGGGGAAAGCCAGAATTATAGATTCGCCCAAACAGATGAAGCATTTCAAAGCTGGAGAAGTTTTGGTTACGCGCATTACGGATCCGGATTGGGAGCCAATTATGCGCATTGCCAGCGCCATTGTTACCGAACAGGGCGGAAAAACTTCGCACGCGGCCATTGTCAGCCGCGAACTTGGCACACCCTGCATTGTAGGCGCGGCAAAGGCCAGGCAAATTATTAAAAACGGCGAAGATATTACAGCTTCTTGCGCCGAAGGCGAAGTGGGTTATGTTTACAAGGGCTTATTGCCGTTTGAAGTGCATAAAACAGAAATTAAAACAGTTGCAAAAACCCGCACCAAAATTATGATGAACGTAGGCGATCCGAACAGCGCTTTTTCGCTGGCGGCAATTCCCAATGATGGCGTTGGTTTGGCGCGCGAGGAATTTATCTTTACTAATTTTGTAAAAATCCATCCGTTGGCATTAGTAAATTATAAAGATCAGCACGGCGAAGTAAAAGAAAAAATAGACGAGCTTACCGTGGGCTACAAAGACAAATCACAATTTTGCGTGGACAAATTGGCCGAAGGCATTGCTTTTATTGCTTCGGCTTTTTATCCCCATGATGTTATTGTTCGTTTATCCGATTTCAAAACCAACGAATACGCCACGCTTATCGGCGGCCAAGCATACGAACCCAAAGAAGAAAATCCTATGATGGGCTGGCGCGGAGCTTCGCGATATTATGACCCAAAATACAAACCAGGATTCAAACTGGAATGCGCGGCTTTAAAAAAAGTCCGCGAGGAATGGGGTTTAAAAAATGTGGTGGTAATGGTGCCGTTTTGTCGCACCGTGGCTGAAGGCAAAAAAGTTTTGGCGGTAATGAAAGAGTTTGGTTTGGAACGCGGAAAAAATGGTTTGCAGGTTTATGTAATGTGCGAAATTCCTTCCAATGTTATTTTAGCAAAAGAATTTTCCCAGATTTTTGATGGGTTTAGCATTGGTTCCAATGATCTTACCCAATTAACTTTGGGCGTAGACAGGGATTCGGCGTTGGTCAGCCATGTCTATGATGAAAAAAATGAGGCCGTGAAAATTTTAATTCGGCAGGTGATAAAAGTGGCGCACGAAAATAAACGCAAAGTGGGAATTTGCGGTCAAGCGCCCAGCGATTATCCGGAATTTGCCGAATTTTTGGTGCAAGAGGGGATAGACAGCATTTCGCTTAATCCTGACACGGTGCTAAAAACACGCGAACGCATAGCCGTTATGGAGAAAAAAGTGGCCGCCAAGCCCTCCGGATTTAAAATTGCCGCGGC
>CAYIHE010000071.1:0-4673 GCA_964363145.1 uncultured Gammaproteobacteria bacterium
CCGGCGTTAATCAGTTCGTTTATTTCCGCGTCCCAAAGATTTTTTAAATCCTGCCTGCCGGCAGGCAGGTTAGAAAAATAAGCCGCCAGTTTTTGGTAGCGGTTGTAGGAAATTTTGGGGAAGTGCGCCAAGGCGGCATGGTAGGACATAGGCCAGCTGATTAGCTTGTAGCTTTTTAGCTTATTAGGTGAGGGTGAGGAGTAGTTTGTCATCGCGAGCGCAGCGTGGCGATCCCATTGTATGGTAGTACTAACTATGGGATTGCCGCGTCGCTACGGCTCCTCGCAATGACAATTTAGATCAGAGCCTTGATCTCTTTAATCACATTTTCAATAACTTTTTTTAAAACCTTTTTTTCTTCGGGGGAAAATTTACCCAACACAAATCCGGCCGTATCTTTGATTTTGCTCGGATTGGTCGGAGCCACGCCCACGCGAATGCGTGTAAAATTTTGCGTGCCAAGATGTTCGATAATTGATCGTATGCCATTATGCCCCGCCGGTCCGCGATTGGTTTGCACGCGTGTTTCGCCCAGAGGAATATCTTTATCATCATGAATCACGATTAAATTTTCCAGTTTGAGTTTATAAAAATCAAGCATGGCTCGCACGGCAATTCCGGAATTATTCATGTGTGTTTGCGGTTTTGCAATGACAACTCTTTTTTTATTTATCATTGTTTTGGCCACAACCGCGTTACTTTTTTTATCAAAGGAAGTTTCGGCCTCACAGTTGGCAAGTATTTTATCAACTATCAAAAACCCGGTGTTGTGGCGGGTGTCATCATACTCTTTTTCCGGATTGCCTAGGCCAACGATGAGATGCATAGGATTATATCGTAATTTTTCTCTTCAATTTAGTTAATTTTATCACAATCGGCGACGCAAAAAAACCAAATTTTTCTCGCAAACGGTTTTCTATATAACGCACGTAAGAAAAGTGAATGGAAGTTTGGAATTTAATCATCATTTCAAACATTGGCGGGTTGTTGTGCAGTTGGTGAAAAGATAAAATTTCCGGATGTTTGGTGCCCTTGCCGCGGGAAGGCCGGTGTTCTTTGGTAACTTTTTTAAAAAATTCTTTTAATTCAGCTTCCGGAACAATAGTGTGCCGTTCTGTCCAGGCGCGGAAGATTAAAGGAAAAATTTGGTGTAGCTTATATTGTGTTTTGGCGCTGGTAAAAATAATGGGCGCGAAATCTAAATGAGGAAAAGACGCGTAAATGTTTTGTTTAAAATCATTTTTATAGGCGTCGGTATCTTTGCTGATCAGACTGACTTTGTTTTTCTCCTGACCCAGCCGGGAGACTCTCTTTTGGCGATCTTCAACCAAATCCCATTTGTTTAAAACGATAATAGTGCTTTTGGTATTTTCCCGCAAAAATCCGCCTAGTTGTTGATCTTGAACGCTAATTGGTTCGCTGGCGTCTAAAACCAAAAGCACAATGTCGGCTCTTTTTATGGCGTCTATGCTTTTGCCGATGCCGGCTTTTTCCAGCTCTCCGGAAACATTCGCTTTTCTACGGATGCCGGCGGTGTCCACAAATATTAAAGGCTGGCCATTAACTTCTACGAGAGTGTCGTGCGGTTCACGGGTGGTGTGAGGCAGGTCGCTGACAATAACTTCTTTTTTGCCGACCAAATCATTAAAAATAGACGATTTGCCCACATTGGGTTTTCCGATCAAAGCTATTTTAATAGCTTTTAATTCTTTTAATGCTTTTGGTCGTTTGCTTGTCCCGCTTTGGCGGTGGGCGGATCTTAGCCGTTTAAAAACTTCGTCCAGCAAATTGCCCACATTGGAGCCATTGGCCGCGGACACCGGGAATGGTTCTCCCAAAGCAAGTTTGCGCCAATCGGCTTCATGGGCATTCATACGCAGTTTTTCATTGTCGGCTTTGTTGGCCACAAAAATTATTTCGGCCTTTTTTTTCATTAAACGTTTGGCCAGTTCGCGTTCTTGCGGCAATAATCCGGCTTGTATATCCACCACAAAAACAATCAAATCGGCTTCTTTGATGGCGATTTCTGTTTGTTCAATAATCTCTTTTTCCAGAGGGATTTCATCGGAAAATGTAAGCCCGCCCGTATCTACCAAAGTGAATTGTTTTCCTCTCCAGCTGACTATGCCGATGTTTCTGGTTCTTGTGGTGCCGGCAATTGAAGAAACAATGGCTTTGTTTTGTTCCAGAATTTTGTTGAATAAGGTTGATTTACCAACATTAACCCGGCCCACCAAGGCAATGGTAGGCAAGTTTTGGTCGATGATTTTTGCGGGGGTAGACATAGGTGTAGCAGATTAAGCAAGGTAAGCAGATTAAGCAGAATAAGCACAGCGGTTTGTTACTTAATCTGCTTACTCTGCTTATGGCTTACTTTGCTGTGTTTGCGTCTTCACCAAAAATTATAATGATGTCGCTAGACGATCCGGAAGCATTATACGCTGATTGTAGCCATTCTGGCAAGTGTGGAGTGGAAGAGGCATTAAGTTTTGCCATCACGGCAGTAGTAATATTTTTGGGTGTGTTGGTGTTTATTATATAAATAATGGTAGTGGCAATCGGGCGTTTGACGCTGTTGCCAACCGCTGAAACATAAAGTCCGTCTTTTTCCAATTCCTGTTTTTTGATTGCCGCCAGTCCGACGCGCCAGGTGCCATTTTGAATCTCTATTTTGGCGGTTGGTATTGACATAGAAATTGGCGCGGCTTTGTTTTGGTCCGGCGCGGACACGGCAGGAGTGTTGGTGGCGTTAAAAATATTTTGGATGGCGGAATTTATTTCCGCGTAGCTATTATTTTTTGGCGCCAGTAAATAGGCGCCGTCCTGGCCGATTAGGGGTTTTAAAAGTCCGTTTGGCGCGTCATCTAGCACCAAAGTTTTCATTTCACGGCTGTCTATTGTTTTGGCCATATTGATCAAAAACATTATTTGGCCAAAATCAAGATTGGTGTTGATGTGTTTGGAAAGCGAGGAAATAACTTTTTGCAAAGTAATCGGATTTAAAAAAGTGCCTGCGGATAATAATTTTTTCTTGAAGGATGCCAAGACCAGCTGCTGGCGTTTGGTGCGGGCAAAATCCGAACCCTCGCCATTGTTGCCGTGGCGGGATCGGGCAAAGGTTAAGGCGCGCTCGCCGTTCATTTGTTGCGGTCCGGCATCAAAGGAAACAGTCCGCAAGGCATCGTTGTTGTCGGGGAATGAGGTGTCGGTAAAAGGCCGTTCAACGTTTACAATTATTTCACCAACATTGTCTATTAATTCTTTAAAAGCAGAAAAGTCCACGCGCGCGTAATATGGGATATTGATATTGAAAGTTTCTTCAAAAATTTTTCTGGCGTATTCTCCGCCATTGCCGGATTTTTCCGCTTCGCCAAAAGCATTGGCGTTATTTATTTTTTTTAAGCCATGGCCGTTTATTTTGGCGGCCAAGTCGCGCGGCACCGATATCATGGCCACCTGATTAACACTTGGCCTGATGCTTAAAATAATATTGGTGTCGCTTAGGTATGGGCCTTCATGCCCCGGGCCGCCAATGCCTAGCAGTAAAATGTTTATGCGATCTTCATTTTGTCCGGCCAGTACTTTGTCGGAACTGAAAATAAAATTTCTGACCGTTTCCAAAAAACCGATTTTTTTTGGTTTCAGGGTAATTGGGTCGTACGCGGACGGGTTGGTGGGCCATTTGGTCATGGTATAGTTGCGGAAAATCAGCAGCCCAAAAATTGCCAGACCAATTATTAAAAACGCCCACCTTTTTATTTTTGGGCTTTGGGGCGGAGGATCCAGAGGATAATTTTGCCACCGCCCTGAGGCGGGGCCTCGCTGTGGCGGTGGTGGTTTAAGAAAGTTTATTTGCTGTTCATCCATACTTTTTATGTGCGCTCATTAGGAGTCGAACCTAAATTTCCGATAAGCTTCCCCGCCAGAGGCGGATGCGCCTTTGGCGCAGCAGGCCAGTGTTTCCAGTTTTGTGTCCTCATTAGGAGTCGAACCTAAATTTCCGGCTTCGCAGGCCAGTGTCCTATCCATTGAACGATGAGGACGTAACTTAATTTATTTTAAACATCCTTGCCACCCGATCACTTAACGGTTCTTGTTCTTGATCCAAATCTTCAACGATAAATTGGTTGAGAAATTCTCGGATGGGGCGAGGGTCATTGTCCAGCAAGGGAATCTGCAAGCGATGTTTTACCAGGCTGTTGGTGGCAAAATAAATATTTTTCACTTCCGGCGGATTGTAAATAATCCAATAATTTCTAAACTCGCTAAAAGGATAAAACTTACTGCCCACAATGACGCCGGATTCGGTGACAATAAATTCCACCGCCATTGGCGCTTGCACATCTTGCAGAAAAAGAATAATACCCACCAGCACTACTACCAAGGTAAATAAATAATTACCGGAAATTACGGAATAAAGCAAGAGCGCCGTTCCCAGCAAACCGGCGATGACATACCAGCGCTTTGACCTGGCGTGTTTTTCGTATTCATTTACCTCCCAGGCAAAAACCGCATTTCCCACGCTTGTCTGTTCGTTGTTTAAATTTATCGGCATAAAATTTTAGATTAAATTCAAATACCAGATTTTACTCGCTAGTGGATGATACTGGATTTGAACCAGTGGCCTTTGCAATGTGAATGCAACGCTCTAACCAGCTGAGCTAATCATCCTC
>CAYIHE010000072.1:0-4666 GCA_964363145.1 uncultured Gammaproteobacteria bacterium
TAATTTTGTTTGGCTTTTCCAGTTTAGCAAAAAGTTCTTTTATTTTTAATTTTTCTAAAATTTCTTCATCTGCCGTTTCTACTGCGCCGCGCAAAACAAAATATAGTCCGTTATACGCGCCAGTGCGTTCTATAACCGGAATATCTTGCGGATCGCTGACCACGCAGAGCAAGTTTTGGTCTCGGCTTTTGTCGGCGCAAATATCGCAGGGATTGGTGTCGGCAAAATCCCAGCACAATTCACAGCTTTTCACATTATCAATTAATTCTTTTAAAGCCAGAGTAATTTCACCAACTTCTTTTTTTCCGGATTTTAATAAATAAAAAACAAACCGCTCGGCGGTTCTTTGCCCCACGCTGGGAAGTCTGCGAAAAGCGTCAATTAAATTTTGAATACTTTTTGAGTATGGCATAGGTGTTCTCTGTCATTGCGAGGAGCGTAGCGACGTGGTCCCGTAGCGAACGGGATCCGCGATCTTCGAGATCGGGACAATCTCTTCGTTAGCACTTCCATACCGTGGGATTGCCGCGTCCCGAAAAAGTCGGGACTCGCAATGACAATTACTTCTTAAGCATTCCGTCAAATCCTCCCATCGCCTGCATTTTGCTGGCCATAACGCGCTGCATTTTTTTCAAAACTTCGCTATGCGCGTCTTTGATGGCGCTTTGCAGTTTTTCTTTTTTAGCATGGCTTAACATTTCTTCGTCAATGGCCACGCCGGTTAGCTGTAAATTTCCATCCATGGTTAAAGCCACGCCGCTATTATGGGCGGTGATGGATTCGCCGGCCAAAGCGCCTTGCAGTTTTTTCCCTTGATCCCGCATGTCTTTGAATTGTTTTAGTTTGGAAAATACGGACATATGAATTTATGAATTAAGATTTAAGAATTAAGAATTGTGGCTGTAGATTGTCATCCCGAGCGAGTCCCGACTAAGTCGGGACGACGAGGGATCTCTGTCCGTTCGTACAAACCAGACAGAGATCCCTCCTTCGTCGTCGGAATGACAATTTGTGGGTCGTAATGACAGGCCGCCTACATCGGCGGCAAGGATGCCAAATTATTATTTTGCGTAAAGGCCGATTTTGGTTTAAGGGCGGGGAATGGGGCCGGGGCGCGATCCGCGTAGCGCGCGGTCATACTGCGGAAAGAGGCGTATTTTTCGTCAAAAATCAGGCGAGCTATGCCAGTCGGGCCATTGCGATGTTTGGCGATATGAATTTCCGCGATATTTTTTTCATCCGGCGAAATTTCTTCCGGCTGGTAACTGCGGTCCGCGGATTTTCGATAAATAAATAACACGACATCCGCGTCCTGCTCGATGGAGCCGGATTCGCGCAAATGAGATAGTTTTGGAATGGCCGGCTTGCTCATTTCTACGGCGCGCGCTAATTGAGACAGCGCCAATACCGGAATATTTAGTTCGCGGGCAATGCCTTTTAGTCCGCGGGTAATTTCCGCCACTTCCTGCACCCTGTTTTCTTTGTTGCCGCGAGATTCCATTAACTGTAAATAATCTATCACTATCAGGCCTAGCCCATGTTCCATTTGCAAGCGGCGCGCTTTAGTGCGGATTTGCATAATATTATTGTTGGGCGCGTCATCAATAAAAATTGGCGCTTCGGAAAGCACGCCCATGGCATGGCCAATGCGGGAGAAATCATCGTCTTCCGGACGTTCGCCCAATCTGCCGGTTCTCATTTTCCACGAATCTACATTGGCTTCGGAACACAGCAGGCGGTCAATCAGTTGTTCCTTGCTCATTTCCAAAGAAAATAATCCTACTGGTATTTTTCCTTTTACGCCGATATGACGCACAATATCCAAAGCCAAAGAACTTTTACCGACGCTGGGGCGCGCTCCCAAAATAATCAGATCTGATTTTTGCAATCCGGCCAGCAAATTATCCAGATCAGGAAAGCCCGTTGGAATGCCGCGCAGTTGTCCTTTGTTTTTGTGCAGTTCATCAATTCTTTCAAATGCGTCATTTAATATTCCACGAATGGGAATAAAAGTCTGGCGCATAAAATTTTGAGAAACGCCAAATAATTGTCTTTGCGCGTTATCCAGCAGAGAATCAAGTTCTTCTGCTTCTTCATATCCCATTTTGGAAATTTCGTGCGCGGCTGTAAGTAGTCTGCGTCTGGTGGCTTTTTTGTGTACAATGTTGGCGTAATTTACAACGTGCGAAGCCGTTGGCACGGCGCTGGTAAGCGAGGCCAAGTAGCTGTGCCCGCCCATTTGTTCCAATTGCCCTTTTTCGGTCAGGCGGTTGCTTAGAGTAAGCAAATCTATTGGTTCGTTTTTTTGGTAAAGTTCCACAATCGCAGAAAAAATTTGCGCGTGAGCGTTTTTATAAAAATCTTCCGGCTGAACAATGTCCGCGATTTTTAGCATCGCGTCTTTGTCAAGCAAAACAGAACCCAAAAGAGACATCTCGGCTTCTATGCTTTGAGGCGGAATTTTTTCCAGTTGAGTGATGTCGGGGGGCACAAAATAATTTAAGATTTTTGATTTATGATTTAAGATTTATGTGATTTTGTCTGTCGACATAAACACCACATTGTCATCCTGAGCATGGCGAAGGATCTCTGTCAGTTTGTTGGTTGGGACAGAGATTCTTCATTTCATTCAGAATGACAATTGCGGAAATTTGTTGTGTATTACGGTTCGTCTATTTTAGTCTAGCAACATTCTTTTGGCAAGAAAAAATCAAGACCAACCTGTTGGTAGAATGTGGATGAAATGTGGGTAAGATAGTTTGCACGGGTATAGTTACAAAGGAGCGAGGCAGGGTTGATATTTTAGTAGGCGTTGGATATAATTAGATTGTTATGGATTACGGTAAAATCGTTAAAAGTTTGCTATTCGTGGCCGCATTGTCCGGTTTGATTTATGTTAACGACGCTCGCTGGCATAGCGCGTTTTTTGGCGTATTATTTTTATTAATTTATTTTTGGTGGATAGGTAAAAAATCAACCCTTATTTTAACGGAGCGGTTTGCTTTTGTCCGCAACAGTTTGACCAAAATTTTGGGAATCTTCTTTGTTTTGATTGGATGGTCGTGGGTGGCGGGCGCGTTAACTTTATTTTTTCTGTTTACGTCGCTTGTTTTGGCTGGCGCGTTTTTTGTAAACGGCGCGATTTTTATTTTTTTATCGCATAAAATTGTTCAGCCGGAAGAAAAACAGGATGATATATATAATGACGAGCCGATTGCCGAGGAAGCGCCCGGCGCCAAATTCGGCGCGCTGGCATTTTTAATTTTGATCGGATACGGATTTTATTTGTTGCGCGCTTCGCAAACTGGCGGAGCGATTTTTTCTCCTTGGCAAATTATTGATCCGGCCTATATTTTTATTTTCTTTTTGACTACCACCATCTTAGGGCTGTTGATTTTTTCGCATTTGCGCGTAAAAACCCTACTTTTCTTTTTGATTTTACAGACTTTTTTACTGCATAGTTATTTGCCGCTTACTCATAAATTATTTTACGGCGCGGACCAGTGGAGGCACATGGCTAATGAGCAGAGGTTGATGGAAGGAAAACCGTTTTTAGAAGCAAAACTTTCTACCGATACAAATAATCAAAAGTCTAAAGTCCAAAGTCTAAAGTCCAAAGTCGGCGAGTTGTCCTATGGCAGTTTTTGGAGCGTAAATGTTTTGTTCGCGAAATTTTTTGCCAACGATTTAATCGCTGTCAACAAATGGCTGATGCCGATTTTGTGGTCAATTATTTTTCCATTGCTTTTGTTTGAAATCGGGTTGCTTTTGCGCTGGACGAGAAGAAATTCTTTGCTATTTTGCTGGCTGGGGCTTTTGCCGTTTGCCTTTCAGACCGCTGGTTCGTTTACTTTGCCTGTAAATTGGGGATTTTTGGCCTGGTTATTTTTGACGCTTTTGGTTTTGAAGCGGCTTAAAGCGCCAAAAAAAGAACAATTGCCGGCTTTGATTTTTGTTGGCTTGGGCTCGGTGTTTGGCTACGCGCTTTATTTTATTTTGTTTGCGCTTGGGTGGGGCGTTATGGAGATGTTAGCGCGTTTGTCATTGCGAGGAGAGAAGCGACGCGGCAATCCAGCTGGAAGCACTACCAAACTATGGGATTGCTTCGCGGAGTTTATAGCCAGAGGGGTACTCGCAATGACAGTGGCGGCGGCGGCCATAATTCCAGCCGTGGAATTATTCGCCGGTTATAGTCAGTGGAACGTAAAAATAAACTGGCTTGGCCAAATCCGGCAATGGCTGGGAAATTTTTCCGGATATTTTTTAGCTTCCGGTCCGCGCGGCCACGACATTGACGCCGGTAATATTATTTTCAATCAAACTCCATCCTACGCGTTTGTGTCAAATTTATTTACGCAGTGGCGCTGGTGGCTGGTGATTTTTTCTGTTGGTTTTTTTGCGGTTTTTGTTTATGGATTAATACGGGCATGGCGCCGCGAGGAAACAGCCGCGCGCTGGTTCGCCATTATGGGCGCGGGCCTGCTTGGTGGTTATGTAATTTCTATGTATTTTTTAACGGGTTCGCATTTGCTCGCTCGGCGTTTGGATGCGGTTTTGGCGCTATTTTTGTTGGCTATGTTTTTTTACGGATTTTATCCCCTCCTTTCCAAGGAGGGGCCGTGGGGGGGGGGGGGGGGGGGGCGGCGGGGGGGGGGGGGGGCGGGGG
>CAYIHE010000073.1:0-4478 GCA_964363145.1 uncultured Gammaproteobacteria bacterium
GGAACACCGGACCAAAATCATAACAGCGTCCCACCGAAGCAATGGCCGCTTCTATGTATAATTGTCCGGATTGAGAAAGATAAGCAGTGCCCAAATCAAAATAAGGAACCGGAAAAAGCGTGCTGGTGCCTTCGCAGGCGTTGGGCGTGAAAACCGGAGAATCAGTTCTGATAAAATTTTCCTGGTGCAAATATTCGTTGATAGACGTAATGATGGCGTCACGCACGCGAAGTATCGCCCACTGCTTTTTACTGCGCAACCACAAATGACGGTTTTCCATAAGGAAATCCGGCCCGTGTTCTTTGTGGGCAATCGGGTAATCCTGCGCCAACTGAATAATTTTAAAATCTTTTACCTGTAATTCAAAAACATTGGCTTTTTTTGGATGCTTACTTACCGTGCCCAAAACTACAACCGACGATTCCTGGGTTGCCTTTTCTACCACTTCCCAAACCTCCGCGCTCAAATCCGATTTTACCGCCACCGCCTGAATCCACCCCGTCCCATCGCGCAATTCCAAAAACCCAATCGGCCCGGAGGAACGTTTGTTATATAGCCAGCCTTTAATTTCTACTTCCTGGCCGACCAATGACGATAAGTTTTTGATAAATGTTTGCATAATTTTACCTTTATTGCTTATACATATTATCACTTTTTACAAAATTAGCAAGGTGTTTACACGAGTGTCGTTCGGCAAATTTTACACTTGAGGCATACATTTTCTCCTGCTCATTTCTCACTAAATTTAAATCATTAATGGCCGGCCAATTTCCTTCCAGCCACAGGCGGTGTTTTTCTTCTTGTGAACTAAACCCCATGCAATGCCAAAGCTTAAAAATAAAACCGGTGGCCAAATTTAAGGAATTAATTTTTTCGGCCGAATTTAAAAATTCTAAAAAGCTTAACAACAGATTAAAAATCTTTTCATCCCGTTCCTCAGATAAAATATTTTGGTCGGCTAATTTGACGGCGTATTGCGCCAGCCAAATCTTATCAAAATCAGAATAAATATTTTTAAAAATTTTCACCGGCTGGACTTTGGTTAAATGTTCCACTTCTTTGCCCTGCGCGGTTTCCGCTTCCACAACAGATAAAATTTCCAAATTAGGAGAATTTTTGCTGGTAATTTTTTTAATGCCTTTGGCCAAAACATCCACTTTCCCACGCTCACGCATATATAAAGAAATCATCTGATCAAACTCGCGCCAATTTTTTCTACTTAAAACAATGGCTAGCATATGCTAAAAAATGCATAAAAAAACTATTTTTTATTGCCGCCCCGAGGCGGCACCCCGCCCGCTGGCGGTGGCCAAATAACTTTGTAAAATTACCATGGCGGATTTTTCATCACGGCTTACGCCCGCGCGCATTCTGTCCGCAGCCTGCGAGGAAAAAATTTCCGTTATAAATTCAACGGAGATATTAATTTCTTTTTTTATTTCATCCACAAACTTTCTGACTCGCTCGGTATTTTTATTTTCACTGCCGTCTAGTCCTAACGGCAAACCCACGATTATCTTGTCTATTTTTTCTTTTTTTATCAGTTTAATTAATTTTTGCGCCCCTAAATTTTTGTCTGTATTTTCTACCGTGCCAAAAGGCAGCACCACATCCAGACTAGTGGATGCGCGCGCTAAACCGATATTTTTTGTGCCATAGTCAATCGCTAGAATATTCATATATTCAAAGTATTTGTTACCACGCCCGCCCTCCTCTGGCGGGAGCGAAGCCGCAACTGCGGCTGACGAGGGATCTCTATCTGTCATTCCCAACTTGATTGGGAATCCATCGTCCAACCGAATTGTCTGGATTCCCGCTCTCGGGCGGGAATGACAACCAGACAGAGATTCCTCACCCTCTGCGACGGGGATTCGGAATGACAGTTGGTGTTTGAAAAATTTAATTTATAATTCTGATGGCCTACGCGTTGCCACAATATTTCCTGACTTAGTGATAATAACAGTATGTTCAAAATGCGCGGACAAAGAACCATCCGACATGACAATTGTCCAGCCATCACTGGCTGTATTTACGCGCCAGCCACCCAAAGAAATCATGGGTTCAACAGCCACCACCATGCCCGGTTTTAAAACAATATAATCCAAATTTCGATCATAATAATTAGGAATACGCGGCTCTTCGTGCACGGCATGACCCACGCCATGTCCTACCAAATCTCGGACAATGCCGTATTTCCCCTGTGACTTCACATAATCTTCCACTGCTTTGCCGATATCAGCCACAGTGTTGCCCGGCTTGATTACCTCTATGGCGCGCTCAAGTGATTCTTGCGTTATTCGCATTAGCTCGCGCGTCTTAGCCGGAATCTTGCCAATCGCCACGGTCACCGCCGTGTCGGTATATAAACCGCTCCATTCCATGCCAATGTCAATAGAAAAAATATCGCCATTTTTTAAAATACGATCTTTTTTGGCAATGCCGTGCACCAATTCTTCGTTGATGGAAGCGCAAATCGTGCTTGGAAAAGGATTATCCGACGGTCTGTTTTTGTATCCTTTAAACGCCGGCCGGCCGCCGACTTCAATAATCATTTTTTCCGCGGCAGAATCTATTTCCCAAGTGGAAATTCCCGGACGGCACATTTTAGCCAAATCATCCAAAATACGGCCCATAATTTGGCCACCTTGTTTTATTAATTTTATTTCTTCAGGATTTTTTATAAGCATAATGAGTGAGTGATAATGGCTAAATTTATTTAGACATTTCCGAACGAATTATGCTTATACCTTAGTATTAACATAACACTTTTTTATTTGTCATCCTGAATGTAATGAAGGATCTCTGTCAGTATCATTTTGTCCAACCCGCATACCGGCAGGCAGGCCGGACAGAGATTCTTCGCTTTGCTCAGAATGACAATTGCGTGAAACCCGCAATAAATTCATATATTATTCTAAAACTTTGGCGATATCATTTTCCACATTTTCAATGGTCTGATTGCCGTCTATTTTTTTAAGCGCGCCCAAATCTTTATAAAAATTGATTATTGGCTTCAAAACAACATTTCCCTGTTTGGCAATTCTTTCTTTTATAATCTGCGGGTCATCATCTGACCTATTTTCTAAATCACGGCGTTTGGTTAATCTTTTCCAAGACTCCTTGTCGCTTAAAGCAATCTCTATGGCCAAAACTTCCGTAGCTAAATTTTTTTCTTCAAAGAATTTTTGAAAACCCTGCGCCTGTTCTAAGTTCCGGATAGCGCCATCCAGCACCACGCCTATGCCCGCGGCTATATTCTTTTCAATCTCACCAAACACTAATTGATAAATAAGTTTGTCGGATACAAGCTCACCGGATTTCATTTGCGCGACCGCTTCTTTCTCCAAAGAATTTAACTCCGGCTTCCCGGCCAAAGCGCGCAACAAATCGCCGGTGGAAAGATGGGCATAGCCGTATTTGGAGGCGATTTTCTTGGCCTGTGTGCCCTTGCCCGAACCGGGCGGACCAATCATGATAATTATTTTTTTCATACAAAAAAAGAGTTTTCAACTCTTTCATTCTAGCATTTTATAAATTTTTTTTCAATAACCTACATAAAAAATGGGGGTCGACATGCATACAGCACATCGACCCCAGATTGATTCGACATCACGACTTCATGAGTTGAATGGCATCATCCACAACACAGAAGCGGTAGTCGGCCTTGAGCGGGAGCGGAGCTTCGCCCACACGCTTGCCGTTCTCGTCCTTCTGCCAAACCATTACCGGTTGGCCATCGGGCTGAAGAATCGGCTGACGCGCCGTGAGGTTGATGCTCACGGCGTACTGGTCGGGAGTCGCCTCGCCATTCTTGAAGACTGGATTGAAAAACACTTGAGATGACCACACCGCGCTCTCACAGATGCTCCGGAGCTCGGCGCGAATCGTGTCCCGCATCTTGTTGAACTCGTCTGAACACTCGACGAATTCGCTGCGGGTAAAGAGGAAACGCACCATATGATACGTATACCTTCCGTGGGTCTTGTCGGTGTTGGGACGCTCTTGGTAGAGCGCATCAGCCAGTTCGTACCCCGCCACTTCTAGCTCATCGAGAAACCCAGCGAACGAACACTTCGCGCTCGCTTCGATGACCATGATACCACTGGAGCGACTCGTGCGCTCCACATGCTCCTTTTGGGTTTCCTGATTCCGACGCTTCACCGAAACCGGTATCACGTTAGCATTCGTGAACCGGAACTGCAATGCGACCATGCGAACACAACTCTTCAGCGGGACCATGGCGGACCTCCTCTCGGTTGGGTCGTTGGACTACTTCATGCAATTTTGCTGCCATCCTGAACGTAGTCAAGAATCCGTCTTCGTAGTTTAAATGATTCTTCACTTTGTTCAGAATGGGATTAATTGTATAAAGAACGTTTTATGATACAACAAAAAAGAGCGTTTGTCAATAGCAAACGCTCGATTGTCGCCCCAAAGTGATAATGTCCTAGTATACCAAAGTAGAAATGTCCTACTTG
>CAYIHE010000074.1:0-4444 GCA_964363145.1 uncultured Gammaproteobacteria bacterium
CGTATTGCAAAGTAACGGCTTCGTTTTCCACACCCAATTTATGCAATTCTTCCAGTAAAGAAAAAGCTTGCGAACGAATGTCGTCAAAATATTCAAAGGCGGAGGGAATTATATGAATTACACGCATATTACTTTTTAATCACAATCAAATGCGCATTCGGCGAAGGCAGGCGAGAAAAAATTGTTGATTCCAAATAAACCAGCGTGTTAACAATATCTTTTATAAATTTTATTATCGGCGATGATTTTGTTTTGGCAAAATAAGTTTCGTTGTTTATTTGCACCAGCTTTTTTTTCCTTACCGCCCTATCCATGGCCGCAAAAGTCATAATACCCAAAATTTGACCCAAAATATGCTCGCTGTAGCGTACGCGCGCTATATTAAAATTATTTTTCTTAAATAAATCAAACAACGACGCCCGAGAAAAATAATTGATGTGTCCGGCATATTGCTTGGTTAACTCATGCCCTTTCTCCCTTATAAATTTTTTAATCCAATGCCACAAAGACAAAAAATCGCCCTCGCACGGCACAAAACAATAAAATATTGCGCCGGTTTTCATCACCCGATTGATTTCCGCCAGCATTGCGTTTGGATCGGCCACATGCTCAAGCACGTCAAAAATAAGAACGGCGTCAAAAAAATTATTCGCGTACGGCATTTCCTTTTGCGCGCTTAAATTATAAATAACGCCATCGTTGGCTTGTTTGGCCGCCTCTAAAGCATTCTGGCTAATATCACAGCCGTAACAATCCAGTTCCGGCCTGATTTTTTTAATGGCGCGGATAAACTGTCCTGCCCCGCAACCGATTTCCAAAACTTTCACTCCAGCCTTCAAACCGGAGATGGCCAAAAGCGCCTGGCGCAAACGAAAGCTGGTCGGGCTTTTCCAGTCCAGCCGCGCCGTTCCTTTTCCCCAAATAGATTTTTCGTAATCAAAGGCCATATTTATTTATTATTTGTTACTTCTGCGTATAATGTTTCCAATTTTTCCATATGGTTTTTCCAAGAATATTTATTTTCCATTTTAGCGCGGCCTTTTTGCCCCATAATTTTTCTTTGTTCCGCGGACAAAGATAAAATCTTTTTTAAACCGGCGGCCAAACTTTCCGCCGAACCTTTGGCAAACAAAAAGCCTTCTTCGCCATCTTGAATGCGATTTCTAACTACCTCAATATTACTGCCCACCACCGGCACGCCCGAAGACATGGCCTCGGCCATAGCCAAAGAAAAAGATTCGTAATCCGATGGCATAACCATGCAATCGGCCAATTGATAAAAACCGGCCACCCTGTTTTTATCATCGCAATTTCCCGTAAAATAAACGCTCTCGCTTATAGCCAAATGACGCGCAATTTTGCGATATTTTTCCAAATTATAACCATCGCCAACCACCAACAAAACCGCTTCCTTGTCATTTAAAATTTTAAATGCCGCCAGCAATAGATCCAAACGTTTTATCGGCAAAGTATTACCCACAAATAAAATAACTTTTTTACCGGACCAATCCGGCAAATTAAGGCGGGCCAAATCCGGCGGCCCGGGCTTGAACAAAGCGGTATCTACGCCGTTGGGAATTTCCACCAGCTTGACCTTGGCCGATCCATAAAATTTTAAATGGCGGGAATGACTTTCGTCCACGCTGATTATTTTTTTCGCTTTAGCGAATAAAAGTTTTGGCCAGATTAAATCATAAATTTTTTGCGCCAAAAATTTAACACCGCTCAACTGCGCATCCATGTGATAAGTGATTAACAGGGGCGCGGCGGAAAAAATCGTCCACTCGGCGCCGCCATAAAAAGGATAGTGCAAATGCGCCAAATCAAATCCGCGCAAACGGCCGGCCAGCTGCGGCGCCAAACCGGCATCGCCAAATTTTAGCCAAGGTTTTATTCTTATCACCTTAAAATTAAATTTTTTATCGTAGTCCGATAAATCCAAAAGGTGCGGATATTTTAAAGTAAATACCGTTACCTCGTGTCCGCGCGCAGCCAGCGCCGCCGCTTCATCGGCGCAGACGCTGCCCATACCGCCAAGCAGAGGTGGAAAAGTAGAAACGATGTGAGCGATTTTCATATATTTAGTTTGTCATTGCGAGGATGGTCGCCTGAGGCGACCGACGCGGCAATCTCAAGGATGTACTGTAAATCAAGGGGATTGCTTCGTCGCTTCACTCCTCGCAATGACATTTTCATCTAAGGAAATTTTTCTTGTAAGTTTAGTAATATCTTTATTCATCTGTTCAATCTTGACCATTAATTTAAAAATTAAAAAAAATAAACCGGCCAAGGCCACATATACCACCAGATCCGCGCCACGCCCAATGCCAACTATTTTTGCCAGTTGCGCTGTGGAATTTGGCAACAGCGCGACCACTGCGGCCGCAACCCAAAATATTGTCCAGCCAATTAAACCCGGCAAACTTAAATCGCCGGCGCGCCAGCGAATAAACACTTTTATCAAGGCAAAAAGGAAAAAAACTAAAAGCAAAACTTGAATTAACATAAAATTATTTAAATAATTTAGCGGTAAAAAGTTCTTGGATAATTTTTAGCCCTCCGCCCACTCCCTGACCGTATTCAAAATATTCTACCTGCACCGGATGTTCCGCAAAAGATAAGTTGTGCTTTTTAATTTGCCTGACTATTTCCGAATTGTGCGCCATGCGGTCTTGAGAAATATTTATTTTTTCTAGCGCCCGGCGCGACAAAATTCTAAAACCATTATGCGCGTCGGTTAGCTTTAAGCCTGTCAAAAACCGATTTACCAGTCTGGCAACCGGCAAAATTATATATTTTTTTGTCCAGGGAATTTGCGAGCGATTGTCCAAAAAACGCGAACCCAGCAACACATCCGCGTTTTTATCTTTCATAACTGCCAGAGCTTCGGTAATATCCGCAGGATTAAACTGGCCGTCCGCGTCAAAATGGACCGCGTAACCGGCGCCATTTGCCAACGCGTATTCATTTCCGGTTTGTAGCGCCGCGCCCTGGCCTCTATTTATTTCGTGTTTCAAAACAATCGCCCCAGCCGCTTGCGCCACTTGCGCCGTATTGTCGGTGGAGCCGTCATCTACCACTACCACTGTCATCCGCGTCAATCCGTTATCTATCTGCGGTATCCGTATTTCAAAAAGCTCGCCAATCACGCGGCCAATATTTTTTTCTTCGTTATGAGCGGGAACGATAATAAAAAGCATAATATAAAGCAGAATAAAGCAAAGTAAGGCAGAGTAAGGCACGGTAAGGCTCGCACAATGTTGCTTTAATTTGCCTTAATCTGCTTTACAAACTTTAATCTGCTTTAAGATCAGTATCCGGAATTAAACATCAGCGCCTCTTTGTTGGCAATAGTGTAATCAATTGTTTTTTCCAAGCCGTCTTGCAGGCGCACCAGCGGCATCCAGCCCAAAACGTCTTTGGCATAAGACAAATCCGGCGCTCCTTTGCGCGTAAGGAATAATAATGGATTATCAAAAGTAATTTCCGAAGAAGAATTGGTAATGGCGATTATTGTTTTGGCCACATCCGCCATTTTTACAATCTGGTCATCACCCAAATTAACAATTTCCACTTCCGGGCCGCTGGCCATCAGCCGGACCAATCCATCTACCAGGTCTGTTACATAGCAAAGCGACGCGGAAAACGACTCATCCCCGTTAATAACCAAATTTTTTCCTTCCAAAGCGTTGATTATAAAATCCGGAATCATTTGGCCTTCAAAAAGTTTCATGTGCGGACCGTAAATTGTAAAAACACGGGCCACCTTGGCGTCAATAGCATAGACTTGGCGATAGGATGCCACGCAAGTTTCGGCAAAACGTTTGCCTTCATCGTAGCAAGCGCGCGGCGAAAGATGATTTACAATCCCCTGGTCGGTTTCTTTAAAAACATTACGCTCATCTGTGGCATTGCCATAAACTACCGAACTTGAAGTAAAAACATATTTTGCTTTATATTTTAAAGCCAAATCCAAAGTATTTATCATGGACGAAGAATTGGCCCACAAAGATTTCATTTTTAATTTTTCAAAATCAAGCGGGCTGGTGGGGCAAGCCAAATGATAGACTTCTTGAATACCCTGAAATTTAACCTTAAATTTATCCAGTTCGTCAAACTTGTCTAAATCTATGGGCTGGTTAACATCGTATTTTATAAATTCAAAATCCGGATACTGCAATAAGTGTTTTATGTTGGCCGGAGAAGAATTGGAAAAATCATCCATGCAAATTACCTTGGCTTCTTTTAAAAGTCGCTCGCAAAGATGGGAACCGATAAATCCGGCGCCGCCGGTAACTAACACGTTTTTTTTCTCAAAAATAGGAGTGTCCATAAATGTAACTTAACTACCCACAACAGACAACTAACAACCACGATTGATTATTATAAGTTGTAGGTTGTAGGTTGTAGGTTGTAGGTTGTAGGTTGTAGGTTGTAGGTTGTA
>CAYIHE010000075.1:0-4338 GCA_964363145.1 uncultured Gammaproteobacteria bacterium
GGATTTGGATTGGCTGGGAATTTACGCCACGCATTTTAACGCCCGATTTGTCGGGCTTTTGTTCAACGGCTGGTCCGATAAAAAACTGATTGAAAATCCGACTAAAAAAGTAAAATCAAAAAAATCAATCTTAATCGCCGGCGGTTGGAAGCCGGGCTGTTCCACGGACTATGACGCGGTACTTTTGGCCAAAACTTATAACGCTAAAGAAATCATCAATCTTTCCAATATAGACTACATTTACGACAGCGATCCGCGCCAAAATCCACAAGCCAAAAAATTGGAAAATTTAACCTGGGCGGAACTACGCCGAATTGTCGGCGATAAGTGGAACCCGGGAGCCAATGTGCCGTTTGATCCAGTGGCGGTCAAATCAGCGCAGGCATTAAAATTAACCGTGAAATTTGTCAAAGGAACGGACTTGACAAGCTTAGAGAATGTTTTGTATGGTAAAATGTATAGGGGGAGTTTAATTAGTTAATTTTTATAATATGGGAGAATTTGGAAGATTTGCATCAGAAGATGATGCCCGTGCAAGCGTAGAAGATAAAACAAGAAAAATGACACCACAAGAAAGAGGTCAAGTTGATTTTGGTGGACATCGTATAGAAGGTCATGCTGCCATGTTTAATCGTATTCCTGGAACTGCGGAAGAAAGAGCGGCGCATGCGGAAAGAGTTGCTGAAGGAGATAGGATTAAAGTGAAAGAAGTAGCTAGTGGAATTCGGGAAAATTTTCCTAGCGCAGGCGAGGCGGTAGGAGAGGGGAAAAGGCCGGCAAATTATGGGGAGCCTTATGTCGGAATGAACGCGGCATTTGGAGAAAGTAAAGAAGAGTTTGAGGCAAACTTCAATCGAGCCAACGCAAAAAAGGAAGGAACAGCGATTGTTGATATGTCTAAATTAAAACCGCCTGAAAAAGGTTTATTGGACAGAGTCACGGATGGAATAAAAGGGATTTTTTCAAAAAAGAAATAAAAGTAAAAAAATGACAATTAATTTATTTAGTTAAATTATATGTACGATGACGACAAACAAAAAGATGATTTAGACGAAGGAGTCCACGAAATTATGGACGAATTTGATTTGGATGAAGCAGAAGCCAACAAAGTAAAGAAGCTAGAAGACGAGGGCTATGATGAAGAAGACGCGGTGGCAAAGGCGCAAGAATAGACAGAGATCCTTCGTTTCACTCAGGATGACAGTGAATTGTGTCGGTAATTCATAATTCATACTTCATAATTCTTAATTCCGCATTGTATGCCAGACAAATTCACGGCCACATGGGTTTCGCATACTTCCATCAGTGATTTTTTGCGCTGTCCGCGCGCGTATTTTTTAAAAAATGTTTATCGCGATCCTAAAACTCGCCACAAAATAAAACTTATGAGTCCGGCGCTGGCGCTTGGTTCGGCCGTGCATGAAGTCTTAGAATCTTTATCCGTATTGCCAAAACAAACGCGCTTTTCTGAATCGCTAATTTCCAAATTTGAAAATGTCTGGCAAAAAGTCAGCGGCAGGAACGGCGGTTTTACAAATAGCGAGTCGGAGTATAAATACAAAACGCGCGGCCAAGATATGTTGCGCCGCGTGATGAATAATCCCGGCCATCTTGTCAACCCGGCTGTTAAAATCCAAATGGATTTGCCGCAATTTTGGCTATCCGAAGAAGACAATATTATGCTGTGCGGTAAAGTAGATTGGCTGGAATATTTGCCAGAGACTGACAGCGTGCATATTATAGATTTTAAAACCGGCAAAAGCGAAGAAGATCCGGCCTCGTTGCAATTATCTATTTATCATTTATTAGTGCATCACTGTCAGAAGTATAAAGTAAGCATGGCCAGTTATTGGTATTTGGACAGCAGTGATATTTTAACGCCCAAAGAATTGCCGGATTTGGAAACCGCGCGGAAAAAGATTTTGGATGTGGCCCAGCAAGTAAAATTGGCGCGCCAGCTAGCCAGATTTAAGTGCCCGCAAGGAGACGGCTGTTTTACCTGCCGGCCAATGGAAGCAATTGTGAATCGCGAAGCGGAGTTTGTTGGCGCGGATGAATATAAATATGATGTTTATATTTTAAACAAAACTGGCTCTGAAAATCGTGATGGAGTAATTTTGTAATGTATGTATCAGTTGTATATTTTGCGTTGCGCCGATAAAACTTTGTATACCGGCATCACCGTTGATTTGATTCGCCGGATTAAAGAGCATAATACTTCCAATTTGGGCGCCAAATATACGCGGGCGCGCCGGCCGGTAAAACTTATTTACGCAAAAAAATTTCGCAATCAATCCTTGGCCGCCAAGGCGGAAAGCAAAGTAAAAAAATTATCCCGCCAAGAAAAGCTGTTTTTGATTAAAAATAATTTTAAACTGAAAAATTAAAAGGTGTGTTGCCTTATATTTTTAAACACAGCCGGCGCGCCAGACGGCTCCGCATCACCGTGCGTCCGCCTGCAGGACTAGCAGGTTGCGACGCGAACGTGGTGGTCACGGTTCCATATTTTTTTCCACAAAGTAAAGTGGAGAAATTTTTGTTGGAAAAATCCAGGTGGATTTTTCGTAAAGTGAAATATTTTCAAAAGCTTGGCCAGGTCACGCGAGTTGGCGGGGGAGTGGGAGAATACAAAAAACTAAAACATCTGGCGCATGAACTAATCAAAGAAAAAATTATTTACTTGAATAAAATTTACAATTTTTCTTTCAACCGCGTCTGCGTTAAAAATCATAAAAGCCGATGGGGGAGCTGTTCAAAAAAAGGCAACCTTAATTTTAATTATAGAGTTATTCATTTGCCGGCGGAGTTGGCCGAGTATATTGTGGCGCACGAGCTCTGCCATTTGAAAGAGATGAACCACTCCGGCAGATTTTGGGCTTTACTGGCCAAGGCCATTCCTGATTATCAAAATAGAAGAAAAAAATTAAAAATGACAAGAATTTAATTTTTGGAGTTTGAATTGTTGTTGGAACAAACAATGTGGGCGCTTAACAAATAAACAATCAAAATCACTCCTAGGACATGAAATAAAGCCGGGGAAGTGATGTTGATAACTAACAAACCGATAAGAGCCGCGAGAGCGGTTTTGTTGTTTTTCCCGCCATGATGTGGGACACCGCCGTGGGCGGTGGTGATTTTTAATATCAAATATCCAATAACTAATATCCAAGCCATCAATCCGATAATTCCCATCTCGGCAATTATCTCCAAATATCCCCAATCAAAATGCGGAGTGGTTATATTTTGTTTAAAAATCGGACTATAAACCGTTACCATATCGCCCAAACCATTGCCAAGCAGGGGATGCAGTTTTATTTTTTCTAAAATTTTTGGTAGCAATAATAGGCGGCTAAGCGAGCTATCTTCTGTTTGGGGCATGGCAATACTTTGCAAACGTAGCCCTAAATATTCCCAACCAAAACTTTTTCCTTTGGTGGCGGCCAGATGTGTTAAAGTAAAAGCGGTAATAAAAAAAATAAACGCGGCGGCCGAGTAAGTCAGCCAGCGCTTCCAATTTTTTACGGAAAACAAAAATAAAATGCCGATAGCCAGAGCGACTAGGTAAATTCTGGTTATATTGATGGTAAGAATGGCGAGTAGCGCTCCTGTCATTGCGAAGGCGGTTGTCATCTCCCCCTTACCAAGGGGGAGCGAAAAGGGGGTTGCCGTCGCTTGAGGCACCGAGGCAATTGACGGCAAACCACCCCCTGCCCCTTCCTTCGACAGGCTCAGGACAGGCTCTTGGAAAGGAGGGGATGACACGGTTTTGCCAAATATCCACAAAAATATAGGCACTAGTAACAATTGTTCATTGAGTAGTATGCGGAAAAATCCGGTGCCGTAGTCGGTGATTTTTCCGCCGGCCACATCGCGAAACCAGTGATAATACGAATCTTGCAAAGTGAATAGGCCGCTGGAAAATCCGGACAAAGTAAAATAGATAAAAATAAAGTTTCCAATGATGGCCGCGATCAACATGCCAAACAATATTTGGCGGTTTTGTTCCGATGATAATAATTGTTTGAGTGGGAAGTAATATAAAAAGAAAAGATAGGGGATAGTGTCGGCGATAATCGCGCCGGTGGCATGGCCAAAACGCCAACCCTGAAATACGGAAATGGCCACGGTCAAGAAAATAAGTAAAAAAAGATAAAAAATAAAAACACCTTTCCTCGTCCCTCCCCTTTTAGGGGAGGGATAAAGGGTGGGGTATTGTTGGTATAAAAAAATAGCCATTGAGGTAATCAAGAGCAGGGTTCTTAAAGAAATGCCTTTTATTTCCAAAAAACTGCCCGCCCCGCCCAAAATTATTTCCGCGGCAATAATAAGCCAGCCGCG
>CAYIHE010000076.1:0-4321 GCA_964363145.1 uncultured Gammaproteobacteria bacterium
AGCATCATGGCCAGCTCGGACTTAAACTGCGCCAAAGTATGATAATGCTTGTCTTCGGACGGCATTTTTAAAGTATAGCCGCCGGCCTGGCCGCGCGAAATAATAGAAACTTTGCGCACCGGATCGGAATGCGGTAAAAAATGTCCAACAACGGCGTGCCCAGCTTCGTGATAAGCGGTCATTTTCTTTTCTGTCTCGCTAATGACCCTGCTTTTTCTTTCCGGCCCGAGCAAAACTTTTTCAATGCTTTCCAAAATTTCCAATTCACCGATTTTTTTCATCCCGCGGCGCACGGCCAAAATGGCGGCTTCATTTAAAAGATTGGCCAAGTCGGCTCCGGAAAATCCCGGCGTGCGTTCGGCCACTTTTCGCAAAGACACTTCTTCCGCCAAAAATTTATTTTGCGCGTGAATAACTAAAATTTCTTCTCTGTCTTTAATGTCCGGCAAATCCAAAGCTACGCGGCGATCAAAGCGGCCGGGACGAAGCAAGGCCGGATCCAAAACATCCGGACGATTGGTGGCCGCCACGACAATCACTCCCAAATTCGGATCAAAGCCGTCCATTTCCACCAAAATCTGATTTAAAGTTTGTTCTCTTTCATCATGCCCGCCGCCAAGTCCGGCGCCGCGGCGTCTGCCAACCGCGTCTATTTCATCTATAAACACAATTGCCGGCGCGGCCTTTTTGGCTTTGTTAAATAAATCGCGCACGCGCGAAGCGCCAACGCCAACAAACATTTCCACAAATTCCGAACCGGACATATTAAAAAACGGCACGTCCGCTTCTCCGGCAACAGCTCTTGCAAGCAATGTTTTGCCAGTGCCAGGCGCGCCTACCAACAAAACTCCTTTGGGAATTTTGGCGCCCATTTCCGTGAATTTTTTCGGATCTTTCAAAAAATCTACCACTTCCACCAGCTCTTGCTTGGACTCGGCGGCTCCGGCCACGTCGTTGAATGTTTTTTTGTTTTTATCATCCGGACCAACTTGGCGCGGATTGCTTTGGCCAAATCCCATGGCTTTATTATTCATACCCTGCACGCCCCGCGTCATGAAATAAAAAAATAAAATAAAAATTATGAGAGGCAATAATATAGGGAGTAAATTAGCCAGCCAAAATTTCCACGAGCTGTCTTCTTTTACTTCCACGGATAATTGCGCGAGCGAAGAACTGGTCACGCCGTAATTTTTTACGATTTCGCCAAAAGTGCCGCCCGGCTCTTTTAGAACTTCCTGCGGTTTGGCATCTTTATTGTTTAATTCCAAACGCAACGCATTGCCTTGAATAATAACTGTTTTTACTTGTCCGGCGTTTATTTCTTCCACCATTTTACTGATACTAATCACTTCCGGACTCTTGCTCTTTTGCGTTTTTATCATGCCGGCAATGGCGGCAAACAAAAATAACACAAAAAAGACGATGATGAAATTTTTTAGAAAATGTCGCATATTATAGTGTAGTTTACTCTTTTTTCTTTTCTTCTTCAACCTTCTCTTCAACAGCCGGCACAGCTTTGGCGTCGGCGGCTTTTTCGTCTTTATCAGCTTCTTTGGCCTCTGTGGATTTTTCTTTCTTCACTTTGCCTTTTACCCCAAACAAACGCAGACCCAAACGATGCTCCGGCGGTTCCAAAGAGACAATTTCAAAATCAGTAGTTTGCCCCAGAGTGAATTTGCTTTGAATGTCGCCCACCGCTTCATTGGATAATTCGGAAATATGAGCCAAGCCATGAATGTCTTTATCCAAAGCGACCATCAAGCCAAACGGTTCAATCTTCAAAATTTTGCCGCTGACTTTGTCGCCAACTTTATATTTTTCTTTCACGCTCTTCCATGGATCATCCACCAAACGTTTGATGGACAAATAAATTTTAGATCGGTCCAATTGAATAATCTGAGCTTTCACTTTGTCGCCAACTTTTAAAATATCTTTAGGATGATCAATTCTCTGCCAAGCGATTTCGGAAATATGCACCAAACCTTCCAAATCCTGGCCAAATTTTACAAAAGCGCCAAATGAAGTCAGAGCGCTAATTTCGCCTTCCACGGCCTCACCCACTTTATAAGATTCCAACACCGCTTTTTGCGTGTCTTCCCAAACCGCTTTTTCGGAAACAATTAATTTTTCTTCTTTTTCATTAACATCAATAATTTTTACTTCCAACTCTTGATTCACCAACTCGCGCAATTTTTCCAAAATGCGATTTTTGTCGCCGCCGGTAACGCGCGGATAATGTTCCGGATTTAATTGCGACACCGGCATAAAACCGCCCACGCCTTCCACCTGCATCATCACCCCGCCTTTGTTGGCGGCTAAAACTTTGGCTTTAATAGTCATGCTGTCTTGCATCCATTTTCTCAAATTATCCCAGGCGCGCTGATAACCGGCAATGCGGAAAGAAAGTTCCATTTCGCCGTTTTCATTTTCCATTTCCAAAACCGTGGCTTCCACTTCGGCGCCTACTTTTAAACTGCCATACTCCTTGGCTTCGGCAAATAATTCGCGTCCGCGCACCACGCCAACAGTCATTCCTTCTATATCCACATGCACATCGCCCTTGTCTATGGAAATGATTTTACATTTCACAACATCGCCCACTTTGGGGATGACTATTTGATGAACTGCCATCAATGTTTTAAAATCTGTTGTCATAACAAAAAAATTTTTCTTATCCCTTCCGAATAAATCGGGGTCGGGTTTTCTCCTCTAAATTGGGAGAAATTTAATGGTAAATTTTATCCCGCCTTGGCGGGACCCCGCCCACATATAATTTATATAGTGGCGGTGGCTGGGCTTAAGTATATAATATACGGCTAAAAATGTCAATGGCCCTGTACCAGAGCACCGCAGTACCAGAGCAAAGCTCGGTACAGGGTAAAAATAAAAAAATGGGTCCCGGCGCGCTTGGCCAAGACCCGACATGGTTCTGGGTAAAATCCTACTCTTCGCCCTTCAAGAGGGGCGCCGCTTGGGTTAGGGTTGGGACTTCGTCCTCAAAGTCATCGTCCGAAAACGGTAGATCAAGCGGGATGATTGGTCCGGGAACCAACTTATTCTTTCCCACCGCAGTGGGAACGTCGTCGGTTTGGCCATCAAATGCGCCATCATCAAGGCCTTTATCTACCGGCTCATCAAAATCACCCGAATCAACGACTCGCTTCGTCATGGTCTCCCTCCTATGGTTGACTAAAACTATACAATAAATCGCTAAAAATGTCAACCCTGTACCAGCGCAAGCGCGGTGCAGGGCAGGCTATAAATCACGAATTTATGAAGAAGATTGCCATAAGTTAGCCAAATTTTAACGAATTTTCATGCCCCTTGATTGGAAAATTCGGCCGACATAAGGCGGCTTATTATTTTTATCCAGCCAGATATTTACGCAGGGGGATAAAGGAAGTTTTTTGGCTTGTTGCTGAAGATCTTTCATAACCACAGCTTACATCATCGGACATAATTTGTCATTACACTTCCAACCATTCTCTCCCACTTCCATCAAAATATACCAGCAGCGCATCAGATAACTTAACGACAAAGTCATCATACTCTTCGGAGGGCAAAATTCTAACCTTATTTTTCCTAATTCTTTCAACTGCCTCTTCAATTCTATTTTCGTATATGCCATTATCACTTTTCCGTTTTTTTTCAAACTCTTCTTCAAACACGTTCTTATCTTCATCACTTACCTCGTAAGAGTGTGCTTGTTGACAACCATAGTCTGCATGGCAACATTCACATAGTATTAAATTCTTACCACTACTCGTTTTGGGAAAAAATTTACCATCATTTTTCCATAAAAATTGCATTATTTCCCTCGCTTCCAAAGGATACCCGTCCTGATTTGGCATGGCTCTACTTAATCCGGTCCACTCTTTATCGGTTAATGTTTGACCTCTCTTTGCCAACAATTCTTCAAATCGCTTGTAAACCGATACAAACATTTTGTTGGTTTCTTTTAACTCACCTTTTTCAATTTTATTTTTTGTATTTTCATCGTAAGCTTCTTCTAATGCCTCGTTATGCAGATGCAATCTTGCTTCTTGCGCATTCTCATCTTGCACATATTTTGACCCTGCTTTAATAAGCTTTGCATCAGATTCCCCTCTCTTTGCCTGCATGGTTAATTGCTCTGGCGTCCATTTTTTCATATCATTATTTTAAATAAATTAAAGTCTACTTAATTTTACCCCCCCCCCAACGCCTTTACGCAAGGCGGTTATCCCCAGCGCGCCAAAACGGTGCACTAAATGCATGCTTTAGTTCCGGCAACTCCCCCTACCCCCTCTTGGTAAGAGGGGGATAAACAAAAACAACCCTC
>CAYIHE010000077.1:0-4127 GCA_964363145.1 uncultured Gammaproteobacteria bacterium
GGGAGCTTCTTCACCCCCAGGATGTGATGAGCCGACATCGAGGTGCCAAACCGCCTCGTCGCTGTGGACGCTTGGAGGCGATCAGCCTGTTATCCCCAGAGTAGCTTTTGTCCGTTAAGCCGCGTCCATACCAAAAAGGAGCGCGGGATCACTAACGCCTACTTTCGTACCTGCTCGACTTGTGTGTCTCGCAGTCAAGCACCCTTGCGCGTTTGCGCGACCTCCCTGATTTCCATCCAGGGTTAGGGTACCTTTGCACAACTCCGTTACAATTTAGGAGTCGACCTCCCCAGTCAAACTGTCTATCAAAGAGTTTCTTTTGCCCGGATTTTTATGCGGGTTCAAAATAAGTGTCATGGTTTTCAAAGAGAGGTGTTTCATTGTCCCCTTCGATTGCTCTCCGGGTCCCTCCTACGCTCAACAGTTAAAAACCACTTCACCGTCTCTGAGAAACAGTAAAGCTTCACGGGGTCTTTTTGTCCAAGGAAGATTAGGCCGCATCTTCACGGCCATTTCAATTTCGCCGTATTTCTGGCCAAGACAGTTACTAAGTCGTTCTGCCTTTCGTGCGGGTCGGAACTTACCCGACAAGGAATTTCGCTACCATAGAACAGTTTGAGTTGTTATTAAAAGACGATTGGTTACGTCTCTCATGGTCGCCCATGAGTCCGGACTATATCATCCCCCGCCAAAAATTGAATATTGAGGCGGGGGGTTAGCGTGTAGTCTCTGAGGATTCTCAAGAAGGAAAAACGTCTTTAATTCCATATTTTCTTGTTCTACCTTTCCCTTCATTAATTTTTTCTCGTAAAACAAGAATTTTTCGCAATCCGATATTATTTTTATGTTCTCCTTTGTCCATTAATTTTGCGATTTTACAAAAAATCGAAAAATTAATTTTTTTAGATTCAGACATAACCGGATATTTTTGAAAAAAAGGAATTACTTTAATGATAATATCTCGAGGTTTTGTAACATCGAATGAATGAAGTCCATCCTTTTTACGAGTTTTAATAATTCCACATTTTAACTTATTTTTTAATAATTTTAAAATGCTTATATCTTTTTGTGAAACATTAAAACTTAAGACGACTTGCCAGCTAACTTTATAGTCAGCCTTTCGTCGTAATGAAACATTAAAACTTCCTTCACCTTCTACAAAACCTGCAAGGAAATATCCTATATTTTTCTTTCTTAAGCCTTTCCTGCTGATTGTCCGCACTGAACGTATTTTTACCATACATTAATTTTACATGGTAACGTCAGATACTTCAACCGTTTGTACGATACGGATATTCCAGCATATAGCTAACTTTTATAACTACAACTATTAATCATAGTTACTGCTGCCGTTCACTGGGGCTTAGGCCGAAGACTTGATATAATCTCATCCTCAGCTTTAACCTTCCAGCACTGGGCAGGCGTCAGCCCGTATATTTTGCCTTTCGGCTTTGCACGGACCTGTGTTTTAGTTAAACAGTCGCTTAGTAATCTTTAGCATTGCCCTGTACCACGTAGGGTACAGGGAAGACATCTTGCATAGCTTACGTCTAGATTTATTGCCGAGTTCCTTAGCCAGAAGTCATACGTATGCCTTAGTCTACTCGACCAACCCACCAGAGTCGGTTTGCGGTACGGATTAAAAAAATTCCCCCTACGAATATTTTCTTGAAAGTTGAAAGAGTTCCAATTGCCTCTGCCTTGCGGCAAAAACTATCCCGCAGCTCGATTAAACGCATCAACGGATTTACCAATTTGACACTGTCTTGCTGTTTGGACGACACTCTTATGTAACGCGCGCTGGAATCTTCCATCTTTGTCAATCCTTAGGTGATAACGAACTTTCTCAAGTAGCCGAATATAAACGGCTTGCACATCGACCTACGCCAATTGGCACGGCCTTAGAGTCCGACTAACCCGTCTCCGATAAACGTTGAGACGGAAACCTGGGGTTTTTGGCATACCAGTTTCTCACTGATAATTAACGCTACTCATACCGGCATTCTCACTTCCAACCGCTCCACCCTGCTTCACAGCAAAGCTTCACCGCAATTGGAACGCTCCCCTACCAACCTTGCCCTCCGGGCAAGGACACTAAAAAAACTAATACGCTTTTTTGTTATTCGTTAAATTCGTGTACTTCATAGATAATTTTGTTTATTGAGTTTAATTTCCTGAAAGTACACTAATAAAACGAATACAAGTATTGCTTATTAGTTGAATTCGTGTTCTTGTCCGAAAGACAAGATTCTCCGTCTTCGGTATACCGTTTAATCCTCGATCATTTTCGGCGCTTATCTTTTATTCCAGTGAGCTGTTACGCTTTCTTTAAAGGATGGCTGCTTCTGAGCCAACCTCCTGGGTGTTTTAAAAAACAAACATCCTTTACAACTTAACGGTAATTTAGAGACCTTAGACAGAAGTCATGGGCTGTTTCCCTTTAGAGACTGGCGCTTAGCCGTCAATCTCTGACTGCCCGCCATAAGTTTCTTAGTATTCGGAGTTTGGTTGATCATCACATCTTGCGACGCAATAACCATCCAGTGCTCTACCCCCAAGAAAAAATTGGACGGACGCTATACCTATATATATTTCGGGGAGAACCAGCTATCCCTAGGTTCGATAGGCATATTACCTCTAATCTCAAGTCATCCCAGAGACTTGCAGCTCTCACGGGTTCGGGCCTCCAACGCCGTTTAAAGCGCCTTCACCCTGCTCAAGATTAGCTCACCTAGCTTCGGGTCATGTTACTGCTATTTATAGTCGCCCAATTAGGGCTTGCTTTCACTTTATCTTCGTTACAGAGTAACTTAAATTTATAGCAATAATATACTCGCCGGTTCATTCTTCAATAGGCACGGAGTCACCTTACCCTGCGGGCAAGGACACTAATTTAACAAATTGGCTAACTGTTTTCGTTTTATTCGTGTACTTTATAGATAAACTAATTAAACAAATTAATTTATTAAAGTACACGAAAATAACGAATAACAAAAAAGCTAATTCGTTTAATTCGTGTGCTTGTCCGAAGGACAAAGCTCCTCCTGCTTGTTAGCCAACAATTTCAGGTTCTATTTCATCGCCCTTCCGGGCTGCTTTTCACCTTTCCCTCGCGGTACTCGTTCACTATCGGTAAGATTTGGTATTTAGTCTTGGAGCTTGGCCGCCCCACGGGTTCGACTTCGCTCACCGTGTGGTGAGTTCTATCGAACCACAGTTTCCCACCAGGTTCAATCGTGCCTTGTGGTACTCAGGTACTAACTAAAACACTTCCAATTTTCACATACGAGGCTTTCACTCTCTTTGGCAACTCATTCCGGAGTTTTCTGTTAACTGTAAGTGTCTATATCGCTAGCCCTACAACCCCCCTCGACTCGGCTTCGCCTCGCTCGGGGTTATAACCCCCATTAAATCTATATCAAGGCTATAGCCCTGAGTGAGATTTTGCGGAGCAAAATCGAATCGAAGGGTTTGGACTCTTCCCCTTTCGCTCGCCGCTTACTTAGGGAATCTCTGCCCGCCTAGACTCGCTAGGCGAGGCTGGTGATTTCTTTTCCACCGCTTACTTAGATGTTTCAGTTCAGCGGGTTCCCAACCTATAATTTAGTATAGTCTTACGACTACTTTGGTTACAGGCTAGCCTATTTTCATAGGCTGGGTTTCCCCATTCGGAGATCCGCGGTTAATAACGGTTTTTGGCACCTCACCGCGGCGTATCGCGCGCCTTGTGCGTCCTTCATCGGCCAAATCTTCCATAGGCATCCGTTGTTGGCTTTATGAGTAGTAGTTTATTTAAAATTTAAAAAACCTCTATTCACTTTTCAAAGAGCAACGTAAGATTTGCTACGCAAATCAACGTTGCTTGCGAGCGAATCTATACGTGGTGGACTCGAGCGGACTCGAACCGCTTACCTTTTCATTGCAAATGAAATGTTCTACCAGCTGAACTACGAGCCCCCTTGCTTGTCTCGCCGAAGTCCCGAGTATAATCGAGGGACGAAGGCGGACCATTAAAAAACCCCGCGGAGCGGGGTTTAATTCCGTTCTGCTGATAAACCTTTTTATGTTTTAATAAACAAAAACATCATAAATTATTTGTATGGTACATTTTACACAAGTTTCAAACA
>CAYIHE010000078.1:0-4061 GCA_964363145.1 uncultured Gammaproteobacteria bacterium
GGTCCCGTAGCGAACGGGATCCGCGATCTTCGAGATCGGGACAATCTACTTATTGGCACTACCAATACTGTGGGATTGCCGCGCCCCGCAAAAGCGGGGCTCGCAATGACAACAATATTTATCCCAACACTAATTTCTTTTCAATCTCTTCTTCCTTATACGCCTCCAGTAAATCCCCTATTTCCAATTTTAATTTTCCGTCAAATTGCAAACCGCACTCGCTTCCTTCCGGCACTTCGTTCACGTTTTGTTTCCCACTTTGCAATTGCGCCAATTTACCGGCGCCGATATTTTCGCCGCCGCGCTTTACGCGCAAGCGCGCGTCTTTTTGCAACTTGCCGGACTCCACCCGTCCGCCCACCACCATACTGCTTTTTTCGGTGCGGAAAATATCTGATACGCGCAATTTGCCCAATTCGGTAATAAGTTTTTCCGGATTAAGCATTTTTTTCAATTCCGCTTTTACAAAATCAAGCAAATTATAAATTATGCTAAAAGGCAAAAACTGAATATTTTTATCTTGAATCATGCGCTGGGCCGTTGACGCCGGAGTTACGTTAAAACCAAAAATAATTCCATGCGTAGTTTCGGCTTTGGCAACATCATCGGCCGTAATATTTCCCAAACCCTTGCCCACCACGCGCACACCAACTTCATCGTGTTTTATTTTTTCCAACGAACCGATAATTGCTTCCAAAGAGCCAAGGGTATCGGCTTTAATAACCAAATTCAAAATCTTTTTGGCTTCGCCGTCTTCAGTTTCCGACGAAGTGGCGGCTACGCGGCGTTCTGCGCCGGATTGTTTGGTTCTTTTTGCTTTTATGTCTATTTCTTCGGCCTCATCCGCGCCGCCCACATCCAGCACATCTCCAACTGCCGGCGCAACTTTAAAACCCAAAATTCTTACCGGACAACTTGGCGGAGCAAATTTTAAATTTTCGCCTTTATAATTTTTCATGGCGCGCACTTTGCCGTAAATTTCTCCATTTACCACCAAAGGATCGTTTAATTTTAATGTGCCGGTCTGGACCAAAATTGTGGCCACCGGTCCTTCGCCTTTATCCACGTGCGCTTCAATAACCGTGCCAGCGGCGGGCCTATCCGGATTGGCTTTAATTTCTTCGGCGCGCAAATCAGCCATCAACAACAATATATCCAAAAGTTTGTCTATATTTAAATTTTGTTTAGCGGAAATTTCTACCATCGGCACTTCCCCGCCAAATTCTTCGGCCAAAATATTATGCTGGGCCAAATCAGCGCGCACTCGTTTGGCATCCGCGCCTTCTTTATCCATTTTATTTATCGCCACCACCACGGGCAATTTTACGGCTTTGATAATATTTATAGCTTCCACAGTTTGCGGTTTAACGCTATCATCAGCCGCCACCACCAGCACCGCGATATCCGCCACTTTTGCCCCGCGTCCGCGCATAACGGTAAAGGCTTCATGGCCCGGAGTGTCTATAAATGTAAGAGGAGATTTTTCTTTTGTTTTCGGGTTTGTCCAAACCACTTGGTAAGCGCCGATATGCTGGGTAATTCCGCCAGCTTCTTGCCCCATAACATTGGTACTGCGGATAGCGTCCAATAATTTTGTTTTACCGTGATCAACATGCCCCATTACCACAATCACCGGCGGACGAGCAACCACCGCGTCGCCGGACAAAATATTTTCTAAATTAACCACATGCGCGGTTGGAGCGGCTTCGGTTTCTTCTTTGGTTTCGCCAATGGCAAATCCCAAATCCTGCGCCACCAGCACGGCCGTATCATGATCTATGTTTTCATTTTGCGTGGCCAAGATGCCGCTTTTCATAAATTCGGCAATCAGCCGAGTTACCGGCACCTGCAATAATTCAGCCAACTCGCGCACAGTTAATTTATGCGGAATGGACACGGTAATGCCGCTGGTTTGGCGCGCTTCTTTTTCCAGTTCTTTTTGTTTTTCTTTTTCTTTTTGCTCGCGGTCATCCAGAATAAATTTAATCCGTTTCCACTGGCGCTGAATTTGCTGGGCAATCCGATCGTCTATTTTTATCGCCTTGGCTCCGATATCAAAACCAAACTCCGGCAAAATTTGCAAAAGTTTTTGTGAGTTAATTCTTAATTGTCTGGCTAGTTCGGAGACGTTCATCGTGGAATTTTAAATTTTTAATTTTTAATTTTAAATAAATTTTTAAAATTTAATTTCTAATTGATTAAACTTAACTATACTGTATTAACGCCTAAAAGTCAATTCAAGGGCTGTCGCCAAATGGCCAAATCACACAATTGTCATCTCGACCGCAGGAGAGATCTCTGTCCGTTAAGCGAAAAAACCGGACAGAGATTTCTCGCTATGGCTCGAAATGACAATTCGGCGACAGCCCCATTCAAGCGGCTTTCTTATTAAAAAAAGAGCGCCCTGTCGGATGACGGGACGCTTGATTGCGGACTGAAAATAATGAACGGCTTAAGTTTCTAATTTAGCGGTGATCTTCTTTGTCCGGAAACGTTTCCACACCTTTCGCGCTTTGATGACAGCAATGCAACCCAACTCGATTAAACAAATGATCGGCCAAAGCCCTAAAACAAATAACGCATCCAGCCAAAAAATCCTATAATAATGATCTTGATACGGATCGCGTGCTTTTTCAATGATCAAGTAACCAGTGAGCACGTGGGCATAAACGGAAACGAGAATGAGGGCGAGCAACATGGGGTTTCCTCCTTGTTGATGTTGGACTTATACTACTCTAATTATTGGGCAAAAGTCAAGGGGATGTACTGGCTTAATATAAAAAAAAAGCGCCCTGTCGAACATGTCATGTGGAATGACGTGATGACGAGGCGCTGGATTGCGAATTGAAAGGACTATATGAGCTTAGTCGGCGGGTTGAACTTCTGGCACCGAAGGCGAAGACTCAAGAGATTTTTCATGCTCCGCTTCAAGCGAGCGCAACCGCTCCCGCGCTTGTGTCAGATTATAAAACTCCAACACATTTGGTTTGCCTCCCATATTTTTGGGATGGACGAACAAGATTTGCACCTCATCTCCTACTCTTGGAAATGGAGAAGAATACTTAACGAAATTAGAACATCTCTCATAAAAGGTGTATGGCACATTGGCAAGCGTAAAGATTTGAATACATCCCTCTTTTGCTTCCTCCACCTCCCGAGCTTCCACCACCACCGTAGTTACGAAAACAGTTCTGCGCTCAAGGTCAACGCTATCGCTGTTAACCCATTTAACCACACCGGAAATCACAATAACGACTCCCACCATAAGCGACAAACCACCCATGAGGAACCCGGCCTTCTTTGTAGGGGCAATAATAAAAAGAGCAACTCCTCCTGCTATGAATAAAAGCCCAAACGCCACAAAAATCATCATCTGCCTTCCTCCTTGGTTGATGTTGAACTTACATTATAATAATTCAAAGAAAAAATCAAGGTGGGGGTTGACAAAATTATAAAAATAGAGTATACTTCACTACTGAAGTAGCCGGTATTTGCCAACCGGCAAACTACATTGCCCCGCTAAAATGGCGGGGGTGTAGCCACAAATGGCTAGGGGTGCTCGAGATGCCGCTCTCTTACGCAGAACTGCAGAAGATCCAAAACATGGGAGTCCGAAGTCCGAAGGAAGATTTGGAGAACCCGCCGACGCAGTTGAGCAGGAAAGTCCGGCTCAACCCACCAACCAAGATGGAGAACCCGCCGACGCGGTGGTCCACCGACGGCAACGGCAAAGTCCGCCTCCTCTAGCGCCAACTCCCACCTCGTTCTTTCCACGGCTCCTGCCAAACTACTTGGCGTCACGAGCCAAAATCCCAAAAACCTGAACCGCCTAAAGCGGTTCTTGTCATTTTTGACCAGCTCCCGCATAATTAACATATTATATGGGCTCAGCCACATATAATCTTACTCGCTCGGAAGTGGCTGACAGGCCAGCCACTTCGCTCACTCATTTCGATTATGAAAAATGGAAATTTTTTACTAATCAATAAACCAGAGGGCTGGACCAGTTTTGATGTGGTGGCTTTTGTGCGGAAAAAAATGGCCAGCGTTGTCATTCCGAC
>CAYIHE010000079.1:0-3191 GCA_964363145.1 uncultured Gammaproteobacteria bacterium
TAAGTAATTTTGATTCATATGCTAATTTGCTTAAATTTTTGAACCTAGGCAATTTACCTATCAACCTATGCAATTATTATACCATAAAAGTACAAACTATGCAAGCCCACCAACAACCTAGGCAAAATCAAACAAAAATGTCTTAAACTCATCAAAAAATCAAGGATAAACAAAAGACGCCCCAGAGCCGGAACGTCTTTTGAATCTGCGTCCCGATTTCATTTCGATGAAATCGCGGATCCTCGATTTTGCGACAAAGCAAAATCGGGATAATTCATTTATAATCTGTCTAAATCTGTGTTACTTCTTAAACCCAGTTCCAGCCGGAATGAGTCTGCCGATAATAACATTTTCCTTCAAACCTTCCAAGTAATCAATCTTGCCGGTGATGGCGGTGTTAATCAACACACGGGCTGTTTCTTGGAATGAAGCGGCGGATAAGAAGCTTTGCGTAGAGAGCGCCACCTTGCTGATACCCAAGAATAGTTCACGTCCAATGGCCGGCTTGCTTCCGTCTTTTTTGGCTTGACGGTTGGAAAAATCAAGCTGTGATTTCTCTACCACTTCACCGGGAAGCAGTTCGGTCTCGCCGGCGTCTTCAATATAAACACGGCTAAACATTTGGCGGATAAGAAGTTCCACGTGCTTGTCATTAACTTTCTGACCTTGAGAAGAATAGATATTTTGCACTTCCTGCAAAATATATCTCTGCACAGCTTCCCTGCCTTTTAACTCAAACAATTGATGCGGGTTAATACTGCCATCGGTCAAAATTTCGCCCTGTTCTACCTTGTCGCCAGTTTTTACCAAAATCTTGTAGCCAAGCGGCACAATATAGTCGCGCACATGCGGACCTTCGTAGGTAAGAGTGATGGTGCTTTTTTCAATCTTGATAGTTCCGGGATATTTAGCGATGATTTCTTCACCGGAAGAACCGCGCACCACCATCACATCGTCTTTATTCACGGCGCCGCCATCTTTTACCATCACTTCGTCTTCGGCTTTGGTTTTTATTTTCATTTCATCCATGCCGGAAAAATGAATATGGATAATTTCTTGTCCGCGCCGGCCTTCAAAAATTTTCTTGCCGCTGGCGGAAGTAATAATTTTGCCATCGGCTTTTTCTATCTCAATTTCTCCGGCAACTTCGGCCAGCACAGCTTGCTTTTTAGGAGCGCGCGCTTCAAATAATTCATCAACACGCGGCAAACCTTGAGTGATATCGCCGCCGCCAGCCACACCGCCGGTATGGAAAGTTCTCATGGTCAGCTGGGTGCCCGGCTCGCCAAGAGATTGCGCGGCGATAATACCCACGGCCACGCCAAATTCCACCGGTTTATTTTTGGCCAGATCAAAACCATAGCATTTTCGGCAAATGCCTTTTTGCATTCTGCACTGCAAAACACTGCGCACTCTGACAGAATCAATTTTATGCTCATCCATATAGCGCGCAGTTTTATCATCTATAATCTCGCCTTTTTTCACCACCATTTTATGACCCACTTTAATATCTTCCAAAACATACCTGCCCCAAATACGATCAGACAACTTTTCACCCATTTCTTTAGATTGCGTGGCGGTAAATAATTCGCCTTCAGTATCACCGCAATCATCTTCAAAAACTATCACGTCTTGCGCCACATCCACCAAGCGTCTGGTAAGATAACCGGCATTGGCCGTGCGGAGCGCCGTATCAGTCAAGCCTTTTCTGGTGCCGTGCGAAGAAATAAAGAATTCCAGCACATCAAAACCTTCTTTAAAATTGCCTTTTACCGGCAATTCAATGGTATCGCCGGACGGAGAAGCCACCAAGCCCTTCATACCGATAACCTGGCCCAACTGTCCCCAACTGCCGCGCGCGCCAGAATCAATCATGGCAAACACCGGGCCGTCTTTCCGCAAAGTCTGTTGATTTTTTGCCACGACTCTTTCTTTGGTGTCGGTCCAAATTTCCAAAATCTTAGCATGGCGTTCGGATTGAGTAAGTAAACCTTCATTATATTGTTCTTCCACTAGCGCCACCACCTTATCGGATTCAGCCAGCAATTGCGATTTTTCCGTAATGGCCGGAAAATCATCCATGCCCAAAGAATACCCGGATTTTGTCACGTAGCGATAGCCAAGATTTTTTAATTCATCCAAGAAAAAGGCCACTTGCTGTTGATCGCTTAACAACTCCAAACACAAACGAATAATGTAACCCAATTTTTTCACATTTATCGTTTCATTAAAATACGGCAGTTGCGACGGTAAAATATTATTAAACAAAATTCTGCCCACGGAAGTTTCCATCAGCGGTTTGGTCCCCTCGGGAAATCGGCTCATATCTTGAAAACGCACTTTGATTCTTTCCTGCAAAGAAACAGCGCGGGAACGATAAACCAAGATGGCTTCTTTTTCCGAACTGAAATATTTTTTTACTTCGCCAATATCGCCTGTATCGTATCTTGTTAAATAATAACAGCCCAAAGCGATATCTTGTTTTGGAGTAATAACCGGAAAACCAGTGGCCGGTTTCAAAATATTTTTTTCCGCGGCCATAAGATTGTCGGCTTCCCAGCGCGCTTCGGCGGTCAATGGCAAATGTACCGCCATCTGGTCGCCGTCAAAGTCGGCGTTAAAAGCGGTACAAACAAGCGGATGCAACTGAATGGCCTTGCCTTCAATTAAACGCGGATGAAAAGCTTGAATACCTAAACGGTGCAAAGTAGGCGCGCGGTTTAACATAACGCGGGTTTTTCTGGTTAATTCTTCCAAAATATCCCAAACTTCCACATGCTCGGCTTCTATAAATCGTGAAGCGCTGCGCACATTATGCGCCAATTCGCGTTTGATAACTTCGCTCATGATAAACGGCTTGAACAGCTCCAAAGCCATCCGTTTTGGCAAACCGCATTCATCTATGTTTAAATTCGGACCAACCACGATAACGGAACGGCCGGAATAATCAACGCGCTTGCCCAGCAAGTTTTGACGGAAACGTCCTTGCTTGCCTTTCAAAATGTCAGCCAAAGAACGGAGTTGTCTTTTTTGGCCAGTGGAAGCGGTAACGGTTTTAGCGTGGCGGGCATTGTTGTCTATCAGCGCGTCCACGGCTTCCTGCAACATCCGTTTTTCATTGCGGCAAATAACTTCCGGCGCGTCCAATTCCAAAAGCCGGCGCAAACGATTGTTGCGGTTGATAACGCGTG
>CAYIHE010000079.1:3201-4023 GCA_964363145.1 uncultured Gammaproteobacteria bacterium
GTCTGTATAAATCATTCAAATCCGAAGTGGCAAAACGTCCGCCATCCAGCGCCACCATGGGGCGCAAATCCGGAGGAATCACTGGAATAGATTGTAAAACCATCCATTCCGGACGAATATTGTTCAAAAAGAAACTCTTTAAAACTTTTTTGCGGCGAATAATTCTTTCCAATTTGGAGCCCTTTGCTTTTTGCTGTTCTTCCAATAATTTTTTAATGGTTTCGTCCAAATTGATGCGCGCCAGCAAATGACGCACGCCTTCGGCGCCAATAGACGCTTCAAACAAATGCCCGTAGCGCAAAGACATTTCCTGATATTTATTTTCGGAAATTATCTTCATTACCTGCAATTCTTTCAATTCTTTGTCAGCCTGTTGAAAATCCGCGTCCAAAGCTTTATATTTTCTTTCCGCATCTTCCTGAATTTTTTCCAAATCTTTGGCTTTAAGTTTTTTATCATTAGCGCTCTTCATCAAATCTTGCGCTTCTTTTTCAATTTGTTTTTTCTTGGATTTATATTCTTGGCGCAACAGATCTCCGGTTTTCTTTTTTTCTTCTTCATTTACGCGCGTAATAATAAAGGATGCGAAATAAACAACTTTTTCCAAGGCCTGCGCGGACAAATCCAAAACCAAACCAATCTTGGAAGGCACGGATCGCAAAAACCAGATATGCGCCACAGAGGCCGACAATTCTATATGGCCCATGCGTTCGCGGCGCACCGAAGAATGCGTTACTTCCACGCCGCATTTATCGCAAACAATTCCTTTGTAGCGGATTTTTTTATATTTGCCGCAATAACATTCCCAATCTTTGGTCGGCC
>CAYIHE010000080.1:0-4000 GCA_964363145.1 uncultured Gammaproteobacteria bacterium
TGACGAGGTCAAAAGCAACGGCAACCACCCCAGAGCTGCGGCTCGCCCCTCCTTGGAAAGGAGGGGATTACAGAGATCCCTCGGCTACGCTCGGGATGACAAACGTAACTATGTACTTAAAACGCTTGGAAATTAAGGGTTTTAAATCCTTTGCCGAAAAAACGGTTTTGGATTTTTTGCCTTACAAAAATAACCGCCACAGCATTACCGCCATTGTCGGCCCAAACGGCTCGGGCAAATCCAATATTTCCGACGCGGTGCGGTGGGTAATGGGGGAGCAGAGTTTAAAAACTTTGCGTGGCAAAAAAAACGAAGACGTAATTTTTAGCGGTTCAACTACCAAAGGGCAGTTAAGCGCCGCCGAAGTGGTCATGTTTTTGGATAATGCAGGCGGTAAAATCTTGTCCGATTATCCGGAAATAACTATCGCGCGCCGGCTGTATCGTTCCGGCGAAGGCGAATATTTAATAAATAATAATCCGGCGCGCATGATTGACGTGCATCTGCTTTTGGCGCAGGCGCAATTTGCCCAACATTCATATAGCGTGGTGGGGCAGGGAATGATAGACCGGTTATTAACCGTCAGCCCCAGCGAACGAAAAGATTTTTTGGATGAAGCGTCGGGCATAAAAGAATTTCAAATCAAACAGCATCAGGCGCAATTAAAATTAACGCGCACCGTGGAAAATGTAACGCAGGCGGACAGATTAGTTCAGGAAGTGGAACCAAGATTAAAAATTTTGGCGCGCCAGGTAAAAAAATTGGAACAGCGCCAGGAAGTGGAATTAAAACTGCGTGAAAAACAAGAACAGTATTTTGCTTTGGTTTATTTGGCAAATAAAACTGAATTGGATAAAATCAGTTCGGTTTTAACCGGTGTGGAAACAAATTACCGCCGGGCGTTCGCCGAATTAAGCGAAGCGCAAACCGAACTATCGGCCTTGGCGCGGGATTCCGCCAAGCAAGAAGAAAAAGCCACCAATGCCGGCGGTCAAGCTTTGGCCGAACATAGAAAATCACTGGAACAAATTTCCAAAGATAAAACCAATGCCCAGCTGAAAATATTTTCTTTGGAAAAACAAATTTTTCAAGATCAATCCGAGCAGAATTTTCGGCGCGCGAGCGGACTATTTGCCGCCCAAGCTATTTTGGAAAATAAAGATAAGTTTGGTGTGGTGCACGGGCTGGTGGCAGAACTGGGCGAGGTGGAAGAAAAATACCAGATGGCGCTAGAGGTGGCCGCCGGGTCGTATTTGTCGGCTTTGGTGGTGGACAGCGATGAAACGGCCAAAAAGGCCATAGAATTTTTACGCGATAATCGTTCTGGCTTTGCCACTTTTTTGCCGTTAAACAAAATTTCTCCTCGGACGGCCGATAAAGATATTTCCAGTATTTTAGCCATGCCGGGAGTATTGGGTTTGGCCGTAGATATTATTAAACACGAAAACAAATTTGCCAATATTTTCTCATTTGTTTTTGGCCAGACAATAGTAGTAAGCGATTTGGCCGCGGCGCAAAAAATCGGCATTGGCCGCGCGCGCATGGTAACTTTGGCCGGCGATTTGGTGGAAAAAAGCGGCGTGATGAAAGGCGGATATAAGCAAGCCAAAAAAGATGGACTGGGATTTTCCGGCCGTTTGTCTTGGAGCAAAGATCGTTTGGCCGAATATCAGACCTGCCTGCCGGACAGGCAGGCGCAAATAAGCTCGGAAAAAGAAAAAATTATTGAATTGGACGGCCGCTACGAATTGGCCAAAGAAAAATTGTTGGAATTGGAATCAAAAAGAGATGAAGCCAGTTCGCAGACAAAATTAGTCCAGGCATTTGCTTTGCAAGAAAAAATGCAGAAGAAACAAAACTCGGTAAATGAAATTTTGGCTAAAAGAAATGATTTAAAAATTGAATCAACTCGTTTGGAAACAAGACAAGAAAATTTAGTTGAAGAAATCCGTGCTGAATTAAACGCGACCGTGGAATCGGTGCTGGGACGCCGTCCGCCGCTGGTGGAGACGATCGGAATGGGCGAGCTGATGGCGGATATTCAAAAATTAAAATATCAATTAAGTTTAATCGGAGGCATTGATGAAGAGGTGGTGGTGGAGCACGCGCAGACCAAAGAAAGATTTGATTTTCTGTCCGAGCAAATTATTGACTTGCGCGCGGCTATGGCCGATTTGGGAAAAATGATTTTGGAGTTGGATGATATTATGAAGAAAAAGCGCGCGGCCGCGTTTAAAAAAATTAGAAAAGAATTTGATCGCTATATAAAAATTTTGTTTGGCGGCGGTACCGGCGATATTTATGAAATTTATGGCGAATCAGATGGTGAGGATGATGAAATTGGTGAAAATGGTGAAATTGTGGAAGAGAAACCAAAACAAAAAGAGAAGATATTAACCGGTATAGATATTTCCATAAATCCGCCGGGCAAAAAAATAAAAAATATCAACACGCTTTCCGGTGGCGAACGCACCCTTGCTTCCATCGCTTTAATCTGCGCCATTTTAAGTTACAATCCATCGCCATTTGTGGTGCTGGACGAAGTGGAAGCCGCGTTAGACGAATCTAATACCCGCCGTTTTGCCGAAATTATTACCGAACTTTCTTCTCAATCTCAATTTATAATTATTACCCACAATCGCGTAACTATGCACGCGGCCGACGCTTTGTACGGCGTGGTAATGGGCATTGACGGCATTTCTAAATTGTTAAGCATAAAGCTGGAAGAGGCGCCGAAATATGAAGCGGCGCTGAAAAATTAGTTTGACAACGGCAAGTCGGTTGTTATAATACAAACAAATCAAAACAAGGAGAAAAGGCATGAGCGACTTCTATGATTTTTATTCGGTAATTAGCGACGCGCAAAGCGCGTTGGCGGCCGAGTTAGCCGCAGAAATTACGTGCGCCATTCCTGCGGAAATAAAAAGCATGATGCAAAAGGATGGTCTGCAATTGATGCGCCTGGACGTTGAGCAAAACGCCCTAAAATTTATTCGGGGTTACTCCGCTTGGCTGGCCGACAGGATTCTGTGTTCCGGCAATTTTGCCAAGCAGGCGGTGCCAGTCTGCGATCGCAAAGAAACGCGCGCGCTTTGTCGCCGATACGATGTGGATTACGGTTTTGCCAGTTCGTTTATTAAGTGCCTGGTACAGCCCGGCACCGTTATTCCCGCCGTGGGTTTTATCTATCGGGACGGGCAGATTATTCCCGATCAAACCGCCTTGATCCAGCGGGCCTCTTTCTTCTGGAAGAAAATCAAACCTCTTTAACCCTAGTTTCGCCTTTCCCTTGCCGAGCAATCAGCAGGGGAGTTTTTTTTATCAGGCCTCGGCTTGACAAAAATGTAAAAATATATTAAAATGCCAACGCTCTTAATTCGTCACAAAATTTAAATAGACCACAGACTTCAGACCACAGACTACAGTCAGACAAAAAAGGCCGTAGTCCGTAGACGGTAGTCCGTAGTCCAATTATTATTCTATGTTAACCATCCGCCTACAAAGAATTGGAAAAAAGAACTCGCCAACTTATCGTTTGGTGATTGCCGAAAAAGCCAGAGACACCCAAGGCCGAAATTTGGAAATTTTGGGAAGTTTTAATCCGCACGCGAAAGAAGGCGGCTTAATTCCAAACGCCGATCGCATTAAATACTGGTTGTCAAAAGGCGCGCAGACTTCAAACACTGTGCACAACTTGTTTTTGAAAGCCGGTATTATCACCGACGCCAAGAAAAAGAAATCTGTTTATATTTCCAAAGAACGCGCTGTTAAAATAGCCGAAAAAGCCACCGCCAATGCGGCGCAAATAAAGTCAGCCGAACCCAAGGAAGTTCCGGTAGCGGTTGCCGCAGAAGCCGCCGCGGTAGCAGTGGAAGAACCGAAAGTATAAAAGATGCGATCATACTCCCCGCCCGCTTCGCTCTGCAAAGCAGAGCGGGCAGGTCGGTAGCCCACACCTCCCCCACCCTCCTCACAGGAGGGATTGTGTATTCCCCGCTTG
>CAYIHE010000081.1:0-3996 GCA_964363145.1 uncultured Gammaproteobacteria bacterium
AGTGGGTTAAACTTTTTCTTAATATTATTATAATTTTTGCCTCTTATGGCGCGCTTCTGGCTTATATAATCGGCGAGGGGCAATCTTTGTCCGCTTTGTTCGGCGGCAGTCCAGTGGTGTGGAGCGTGGTTTTTTGGAGCATTGCCAGCGCGGTAGTTTGGCGAGGTCTGCAAACAATAAAAACAGTGGAAAAAGTTTTAAGTATTATTGTTATTAGCATTATTTGCGGGCTGTCTTTTTATTTATTAAAAGATTTTAAATTAACAAATTGGGTTTACTCGGATTTAAGTAAAATTTTCTTGCCTTATGGTGTTATCCTTTTTGCTTTAAACGGCACGCCGGCGGTAATAGAAGCGCACGCGCTTTTGCCGCGCAGTCAAAAACATTTTAGAAAAGCTTTAATTATCGGTTCGCTTATACCGGTGGGGGTTTATATCCTTTTTGCTTTGGCGGTAGCGGGAGCAAGCGGACTAGGCACTTCCGAGATCGCCACCATTGGTTTGGGCGCGAAGTTTGGCAACGCGGTTTTGGTTTTGGGAAATATTTTTGCAGTTTTGGCCATGGCCGGAGGTTTTATTGGTTCCGGTATCGCTTTAAAACAAAATTTTGTTTGGGATAATAAAATAAATAAAATTTTAGCCGAGTTTTTGGTGATTTCCGTGCCGCTCTTGTTGTTTTTGGCCGGCATCAGGCAGTTTATTTCTATTTTAAGCGTAGCTGGAGGGGTTTTTATCGGTATTGAGGCGATTGCGCTTATAATTGTTTGTTGGCAAGCCAGAAGAAAGGGAGATTTAGACGCTTCCCGGTATGGCACACATCATTTTTGGCTTTTAGCGGTACCGGTTTTTTTGATTTTTACTTGGATTACAATAACGAGTTTTTTGGGGTTGTGGAAGTAAAGTAATTCACTGGCCATTGTCATCCCGAGTGAGGTTCGCACCGACGAGGGATCTCTGTCTGTCATCCCGACTAAGTCGGGATCAGTGTACAATTTGTCTGGTCGCCTTAGGCGACCGCTCTTGGGCGGGAATGACAATTTACGGAGAGAGATTCCTCCTTCGTTGTCGGAATGACAAAACTTTGTTTATTCCCGTACTTTTGACCCGAGGTCGCGCCCGGCGTCATTAGAATTGAGTGTGTTATTTAAAGCCGGATGAGAAAACCCAAATTTTTTATTGGTAAAATCATCGGTAGCCGAGAATTGTAACGAGTTCGCGAGCAAAATATTTTGTCCTATCTGCGAACTTTGCGGCGTTACGGCCACTTCAAAATACAGGCCGGTTTGGCTGTAAGCTGGTAAAGAATGGTAGCGCCAGGACAGGGTGCGGTTGGACGGGTTAAAAGTTATTTGTGGGCCGATAGTAACGCTTTGCTTGCCGGTAAATTCCACTCCCGCCGGCAGTGAGCCGGTAAAACTGGCTTCGTTTAGGGCGTTGCTGGTATTAGCAATATTTACCACAATCCAATATTTCGTGGTTTTTCCAACCTGCGGAGGCAAAGGCCCGCGTCCCAACTGGTCTCCGTCACTTGTATAGTAACGCGCCGAAACCTCGTTGAAACTTACTTCGGTTGCTAGCGGCACTCGCAGACCAGACCCTTCTTGGTTAAATTCTTGACCGGAAATTTGCGCGACTTCTCCTTTAACAGATGGATAAATTTCCAAATTGGCGTTTTCCATTTCAGAAAAGTTAAAATTAGGCAGTAAATAAATTACCAAATCAAAATTATCTGAGCTGTTTGCGTTGCCATCGGCAAGATTTGTTCGTGACTGGCTGTTGAAATATAATCCGTTTGGTTCCGTTTGAGCGTTGTTTTCTTGGGCGGTTTTTTTCCAATCCACAACATTAAACAAGTTGGAAGTTAGGTGCAAGGTAATATTCTCCAGCTTAAATCCGCTTTTATTTTCCCAGCTTAAGTTTATTGGGAAATTTTGTTCCGGCTCAACGTAATTTAAATTTTTTAGCAATCTAGCGCTGGAAATTATTTCCGGGGCAAAGATTTTAAATTCACGCGCGCTGGCGATTTGGGCGATAGCCGTGTTATTTACCAATACCGTTGGCGTTAAGCTAAAAGAATAATTTCCTGATTTTCGCGGAGTAGTGATGTCGCCGGCTATTGTTTTGGATTCATTTGGCAATAAAGAAAAACCCGCGCTGTCTTCTTCGTTTGTAATCGCGCCCGGCCAATTGCTCGCCACAGAAACATTATCAATAGTTTTTGCGCCTGAATTTTGTAAAACGTAAGTAAATTTAAGCGGAAAATTTGGCAGAGTGGCGGTGGCCATAAAGAGTTGCCCGGATAAAATACTGTCCGGCAGTGTGGCCATCAGCGAAGCTAGCTTTTGTTCGCGCGTATCTTTGTTTGCCGGCTGGTAAGACAAGTTGGCTGTAAACTTGGCCTCTTTATTTGGCTCGCTCCAAAACCAGCCGTAAATTTCTGCTTGTCCGATGGCGCCTGGTGCGATTTTCGCGATTGAAGAAAAAATTGAATTATCCGAAAAAACGTTTGTGGCGGTTTTATCTCGGTTTATTACAAATCCTTCAGGCAAGCGCATGCCCAGGGAAACAGATCCCAAGGCATATTTGCTGTTATTGGCGTAGTTTATGGTGAGGCGGACTTCTTCGCCGCTTTTTATCCTTGCTTCACCCAACGAAACGGAGAGGTCTATTTGTTCGGTTAAACTTGGCTTCCAAAGAAATAAAAATACGCTTGCGCCAAGCATTAAGATGGCCGTAAAAAGCAAAATCAGATCAAAGACAAAAAGCTTTTTGGCATGCGTATAATTGCGGCGGTAGTTTTTGTGGTAGTGTTTTTTAAGAAATTTTATCATATATTGTTTAATTGCCATCTCGCCTCTGGTTGGGTTGTGGATTTTTGTCATCCCCTCATTTCCAAGGAGGGGATGACAGAGATTCCTCCGCTTCGGTCGGAATGACAAAAGCAAGTATAGTATATAACTTTTTTTCTATTTTAACAAATAATCCCTCGACATTATGTCGGGGGATTATTTTTCGGTTTCTTTTTCTTTATTCTTCACAATTTTAGGAGTTAGGCCTGCCTGGCGGTAGGCAGGGGAGTATAGAGTATTCTTTATCTTCCAATTTCCCACAAATTGCCCAATCCCTTTCTTTTCCAGCTTATTTTTCAAAGTAGTATGTTTTTGAGACCATTTGACCAGACTCTCAAAATTTAGCTTGTATCTGCCAGCCACAATAATGTAGGTAACTTCTTGGGCCGCAATGGCGCGCCTGATTGTTTGGGCGTTAACGCCAAACAGCTTGGCCGCTTCGGAAATAGAGACCCTAATCACTTCTTTTGGTTTTTCTGCGGGTAAAGCTTGGTCCATAGTAATGTCTGTCATCCCGCCTGCCCGCCCTGTTGAGCAGAGCGAAGCGGGCGGTGGGATCTCTGTTAGTTAGTAAAGTTAAATTTAAAATTTGTATACAATAGTGTATACAAATAATAGCAGATTTTAAACTTTATGTCAATAGTGGATGGTGTGGACAGAGTTTTTTTGTGTCTATTTGTATACACTAGTGTATACAAATAGACTGTAAATCGTCGATAAATAGCGGGTTTGGGTAAAATGTTTCTGTATTTTAGTATTTGTATACACTAGTGTATACAAATTATGTTTTCATGCGCACGAAACAGTTGCGGAAGGTTAGGTGTGGGTTCAAAATATTGAACCCCTACGACAGGTGTCCTGTGTTGTTGTGGTGGGTGGAAAATGCACAGGCCGAATATGTAGGGGTTGAATATCTTCAACCCCCGTCCTTTATGACATACAAACCTTTTACATTTGACCTCAGCCCCATTATCTGATATGCTTTTTATCACGTTGTGTGCATAGGCAGGTGTAACATAATTCCTTTTTTTACGTCTACTATAATGTCAAGGAACACAATCGCCGAAAAAATTCTTTTATTCAGGTTGCGCGTCAAGAACGATCCTGAAGCATTCGCGGAGTTATATGATATCTATGCCAAACGAATC
>CAYIHE010000082.1:0-3980 GCA_964363145.1 uncultured Gammaproteobacteria bacterium
AATTCAATCAAAGTGAAACCTTTCTTGTTCATATTTTTCATAGTTTCACCCCCTTTCTATAATAATTCATACATTTTTTAATTTGTCATCCCGAGCGAGCAGTAGCGACGAGGGATCTCTGCCTTTAAATGAGATTGTAATTTTTTTTAATCGGACTAGATCCCTCGTCGGCTAAGGCCTCGCTCGGGATGACAATTAGTGAACCAAATCACAGCTTAAAAATATTATACCACACTAAAACTATTTCCCGCCAAGAACTTTTCTTACTTTATCCACAACTTCGGATGGTTTGAAATGAGTCTTGATCAGATAATCTTCGGCGCCGTCGTCCAGACCTCTTTGCACATCGTCTTTTTGGCCAAGATTTGTCAATAAAATTACCGGAATATTTTTTATTTCCGCGTCTGCCTTGGCCGCCTCCAAAACGGCAAAACCGTCCATTTTTGGCAAAAGAATATCTAGCAAAACAATATCCGGCTTTTTTTTCTTTATGTCCGCCAGGCCTTTTTCACCGTTGTTGGCAGTGCTGACTTTAAATCCTTCCATTTCAAATTTTTTCTGATAAATTTCCGCGAGAAAAACATCGTCTTCCACGATTAAAACGTGCGTGGGTGTGTTTGGTAGCATAGTTATAATATTAGTGAATTCAAATTTTTATTATTGTACCACATTTCGAAGCGCGAGGCCAATGGCCACCGACATTCGCGGCCCAATCTCGCGCAAAACAGGTTTTAATCCGTCTTGATAAACCACTCTGGCCCAAGCATCGCCAACGTAACATTTTATTTTAAATTTTTCCTGAATATGTTGTGCCAAAAACGGCAAAGGCCCCATGCCGCCTGTAAGAATTATTTTTTCCGGACGCTTGCCTTCGTTGCCAGTCTGGCGCAAATACAACTCAAAACTTACTTCTATTTCTTTAATGATTGGATCTACAACAGGCATTAAAATGTCCAGCCATTTTTGTTCGCTTAATATATTATTATTGTTCGCGGGCAAAAAGTCAAATAAATCCCGTTTTACCTGTTCGGTTAATTCGCGTTCCACTCCCAAAATGTTTTGTAAAATTTTGTCTATTTTGTCCCCGCCGGATTCTATGCTTTGGTGAGTAATTGGAGCTCCTTGATCAATGATAAAAAAATTCGTTCTCTCCGCGCCAATATCTATAATCATGGATACGGCCTGATCGCGCCCCACCAAACCGCGGGTTAAGGCGGTGGATTCGGGTTCCAAGGCGTCTAGGGTAAGGCCGGCGCGCTGAAAAACTTTGGTATAAAATTCTATCAATTTATGCGGCACCGCGTTTACCAAAATTCGCTGGCTTTTGTCGGCCGATAAACCGCCCAAAACCTGATAGTCCAAAGCCATCTCTTCCAGCGGCATAGGCAATAATTTTTTTACTTCGGCTTTTATCAAATGATCAAGTTCTTCTTTTTTGGCGACCGGCAAAGTTACCACGGCGTGAAAAATAGAAGAAACCGGCAAACTGACCACCGCGATTTTGGATGTGGTTTTGGAAGCGCGGCAAACATTTTTTATAATTTCGGCGTATTTTTCTATTTGCGCGTCATTCATGCGGTCCGTATCCGCGCCGGCTGTTATAATGGTCGCCGGGTTAGTTTGCCCCGCGGAAAACTGGGTCTCGCCCTTGCCGGACAAAAGACCTGCAATATTTTTATCTTCGGCAACATGCAGTTTGTGCACATCTTGTTTGTTTTGGGTTAGGCCATAGGTAAACAAAACCGGGCGTTTCTTTTCCAAACGCAATTCCACTATTTTTATTCCGCCGGAACCGATGTCTATTCCCAAAAATGATTTTGGTTTGAACCAGAGCATACTTTTTTGTCATTGCGAGGAGCTAAAGGCGACGCGGCAATCCCATTGCTGTTACTACGGAAATTTGGGATTGCTTCGCTTTGCTCGCAATGACAGATGAATTATACCAGAAAAAGCATATTACTTATAGAGCGCGATGTTGATAACTGTGGATAAATGGTGTAACATAAGAATAATATTAAAATCCTATGTTAAAACTCTACAATACTTTGTCTCGAAAAACCGAAGATTTCAAACCAATAAAAAAAGGCAGCGCCGGAATCTACGCTTGCGGGCCAACGGTTTATAACTTTGCTCATATTGGCAATTTGCGCGCTTTTATTTTTGAGGACATCCTAAAAAGAACTCTTCTATATAATGGATACAAAGTAAAACATATAATGAACATAACGGACGTCGGGCATTTAACCAGCGATGGCGATGATGGCGAGGATAAAATAGCCAAAGGCGCGGAGCGGGAAAATAAAACGGCATTGCAAATAGCAAAATTTTACACGCTCGCGTTTAAAAAAGATTTAAAAAATCTAAACATCCTGCCGCCAAATAAATTTCCCAAAGCCACCGCCAATATAAAAGAACAAATTGATTTAATAAAAAAACTGGAAAAAAAAGGTTTCACTTATAAAACCGGCGACGGAATTTATTTTGATACTTCCAAATTACCGGATTACGGAAAGCTGGCGCAACTTGCCAAACAAGAATTAAAAGCCGGCGCCAGAGTTCAGATGGGCGAGAAAAAAAATATCACGGATTTTGCTTTGTGGAAATTTTCGGTCTTTCTTCCCCACACAACTGTCATCCCGAGCGTAGCCGAGGGATCCCTTAAACCAAACGAAATGGATTCCTCCATGGAGTTTATGCCCCGAGGGGTAGTCGGAATGACAAAACCACAGAGTGGAAAACGCCAAATGGAATGGCCAAGTCCGTGGGGAGTTGGATTTCCCGGTTGGCATATAGAATGTTCGGCCATGTCAGTAAAATATCTGGGCCAGCCGTTTGATATCCATTGCGGGGGCATAGACCACGTGTCTGTGCATCACACCAACGAAATCGCGCAAAGCGAAGCGGCCGAAGGCAAACCATTGGCGCATTATTGGCTGCACGGAGAGTTTGTAGTTTTAACTTCGCCTAAAGATGCCGCTTCCGCGGAAAAAATGTCAAAATCAGCCGGCAACTTTATAACTTTGGCATCTTTAAAAGAAAAAAACATCAATCCCCTTGCCTACCGTTATTTACTACTACAAACTCATTACCGCAAACAATTAACTTTTTCTTGGGAAGCCCTACAAGCCGCGCAAAATGGATTAAATCATCTTTATAATATAGTAGGAAGCTGGGATAAATCCGGGCCAAGTTGCAGTGAGTGTGAACAAAAATTTCTTGATGCCATCAATAATGATTTAGATATGCCCGGCGCCATGGCCATTATGTGGGACCTGATTAAAAATCCAATGTACCCCGGATCCGCCAAAAGAAGAACAATTTTAAAATTTGATAAAGTGCTGGGTTTGGGATTAAATAAATTAAACCACCGCCATGAGGCGGGGTCCCGCTTCGGCGTAAAAAAACTTCCCGCGGAGATTCAAGCTTTGGTAGCCGAAAGAGACGGGGCGCGATTTTCCAAAAACTGGAAAAAAAGCGATGAACTCCGAAAAGAAATAGAAACGATGGGGTATGCGGTGGAAGATACGAAGGATGGAACGAGAATAAATAAAGTTTAATCCCCCCTCCCTATTTGCCACATTAATTTTTTTCTGTTACTCTACTCACAAGCACTCAAAAGGAGGCCAAAAAATGAGCCAGTACATGCATCCGTTGGTAGTGATGGTAGTACTGCTTGGAGTCGCGTTACTGATTTTGCTTATCATCTACGCCCATGCCTTTGCTCGAGCGTACCGCAACCGTTTGAAAAATAAACAAAAACTTCCCCACGAAGGAAAATGCGCCTGCGGACGAACCATTAAATTGGGAAGTTTAGTTCCTCTAAAAAATGTAGATTTCCGCTGTAGAGATTGCGGACAACCATTTCAATTTCCATTCCCGCTGTAAAAATGGAAACGCGTGAGAGCTGGCCTTCGGGCAGGCTCCTTTTTTTGCATCCATTTTTTCTTTTTAAATACGAAAAATAAAAGTAACTTATATTG
>CAYIHE010000083.1:0-3790 GCA_964363145.1 uncultured Gammaproteobacteria bacterium
ATAAATCCTCTGACAAACCCAGCGACGCCAAATCATCTTGCCCGCGCGGCCACACCTGCCAGCCGCTTTTAGTTTGCTCCAGCACTCCGATTACTTCCACGTTTTCACCTTCGCGAAACTGGCTTTTATCAATTTTCGCGCCTTTTTTAAAATACACCATCATTTCAGCCTCGCCGTCATCCACATACATAAAGTTGCTTTTGATTTCCGTAATTTCGCCGGAAATTTTTACCAACCCACCAGCCAAACTTTCGTCCACCTCGTCCAAGCCCAAAACCGTGGTGCTAACCGCGCCAGACGTGGCCAAAATATCTATGGCCTCGCTATTTTTGATATTTATTCTTTTTATGCCATTGGCCAAAGAAACCTTGCCATTTACTTCCACCCAGTCGCCAACAACCAGCTCCGGAAAATCTTTTTTGCTCTGATAAATTTGGATTCCGGTTTGATTATTTTGCAGATAAAAAAATTGCGAACCAAAAACTCCGGGCAAAACCGATACCACTCCACGCACTCTGGCCCAAGCGCCTTTGACCGCCTCGCGCGCCGCTTCCACCGAACCTGCAAACGCTGTGATTTTTTTGGATGAAGATTTTGCGGTCTGGCCATCAACTTCTTTCTCCGCCGTGCTGGTCAAACTTGCATTTTCTGTACCAGGCGTTGGCGCCAGCCATTGCCACCCGCCATTTGTGTAACTATAACTTTTTCCTTCCATTGGTTTTTCGTATTTTACCAAATCCACCAATTCATTATTTTTATTATACAGTTCAATTTTTCCCAAAGTATTTACTAAAGCGATTTTAGTTAAGGTTTTATAAAAAACCAAAAAACTGCCGGAAGAAATTATTGTATCACCCGGAAAAACATACTTTTTTTCTTTATCTTTTAAAAACCAGCCGGATAAATTTGCTTGAACGGAAGAATTATTTTTTATCTCAATAAACTCCCCGCTATCATCGCCTTTTGGATTAGGTAAAATTTCATTAATTATCACTTCCACCAATAAGCTTGGCTCGCTGGCGCTAAAAGCAACAGAAGAAGACGCGCTATCCGTTATATTATTTGGCTGGTCTTGTTCATCTATAATATTGGCCTTGCCAGCGGTAATTTTATTGGTTACCACCCAATCGTTTTCGCTCTCCAAGTCCGCGCCATCTATTTTACGCGCCAAAGACTGACCCTGATCCGGCGCCAACTCATCGGTATAATCAATTCTATCAACTACCACGCCGCGCGAATCTTTAAAAATCACGCTATCGCCGCCGTTATTTAAAAAACTGCGCGTACCCAAATCAAAAAGAAACCAGCTGTTCGGCCCGATATTGCCGACAATTTTTTTACAAGTGGAAGTGGAATTGCGGGAATCGCAAATAATGGCGCCGACCAAATCCAAATTTACCGAACCGGTATTATACAACTCCACCCATTCATTGCCCGATGCTGGATCGGCCACAAATTCATTTATTTTTATGGCAAATAAATTTTGCGGCGGTGATTCTAAAATAATTTGCGACGCCGACCCGCCGCTGGTTTGCGCGACGGGCGTTGTCTCCCCTCCTTGTGGAGGAGGGGTTGGGGTGGTGCCGATCATAAAATTATTTGCCGCGCCCACAGTATTGCCGCCGGCGTGTTCAGCCCAATTGGCAACGGTGTAATCATTCAAAGTTAAATCCCGTTTTTGCAAAGAAAAATTTGGAGCGGAAATATAAACAAATTTTTCCACAAAATTTCCACCAGCATCTTTTAACCCTATTTCCTCACCGCTCTCATTTAAACTGCTCCAGGAAGAATCAAAAATTGAGCCACCAAAAGCCGGATTATCTTGCCGAAACTGTCCCGCGTCTTGAACAATGGCCGCGTATTCGCCGACGGCGACAATTGCGTCCGTGCCACTGGCGGTTAAGCCGTGATTGGTGCTGTTTTCCCAAAATTTCCAATTGGTCAAATCTACCGGCTCGCTTCCTTTATTAAATATTTCCACCCATTCATGCGTGCTGGTGGCGTACGCCCCGATTTCGCTAATGATAATATCGCTGTTCGCGGCCAAAGAAAAATTTGCCGGAAATAAATTAAAAAACCCGCCCACAAAAGCGAGAATCAAAAATAATTTTATCCTGACCATAATAAAAACTTCCTTCTCCTCCTAATTATGCGGATTATACAGCCAAGTACAATTTTTACTGCGAGCGATATCCGCCGGCGTTACTTCTTCCAAAAAAAATTTGCTTGTGCTGTCTTCTGTAAACACTACCGAGTCTTTTTTTTCTTTAAGCACGGCCTCGTAAAAAGCTTTTTGGATAAAGGAACTGCACACAAAAGCATTTTCGTTGGTAAACCTTTTTAACAAATGGGCATGGCTGTTTTTGCGAAATCTATGTAGAAAAAAAAGTAGCAAAAATCCGAATAGCCGCAAATAATCGTAAGGAATATCCACATTGTTTAATACATATGACAAAACTTTTGCCTTGGTTTCCGCCGCCAGCCCGGGCACTCTTTTTACGCCTAAATCAAAATAGTCAAAATGTTTAGTGTATCTTTGAATGCGATGAATTTCTATGCCGCCGTTTTCGGCGCTAATAACCAAAATGTTATTAAAAAAAGTTTTCGCGTTCGGTATTGCAAAAACTATTACGGCGTGGCTCCAATAACTTTTGGTCACACCGCGCACCGTTCGGGACAAAAGAGACCGTTCCCGCACCAGAATAATATCGGCTACTTGCAGCTGCGGCTCAATTTTTGTCCATGCCTCGATTCGTTTTTGTTTTAGGCTCATAAACGAAATGAGTGAGTGAAATAATTAGCTTGCTAAATTATTTCCGAATGAATGAGTTTATAATTACTAAGGTTGAGACATGAAAATTTATTTTTATGCGAAACCTGACGTAATTATATGGGCTTTAGCCCCTATATGTGGCAAAGCCCCTATAATTTTTTCGGCTTACAATTTTTTCCACCCGGCATGGGTTGGTTATAAACCCAAACGGTATTTACACTGTTGGCAATATCAGCCGGCGTAGTTAAATCTTCCAATTCCATGGGCGAAAGATAGTCTTTCCGGAAAATTAATTTTTCTCTTTCATTCCAGTTAGCCGCCTCATAAAAAGCTTTTTGCACAAAACCGCTGCTGCAAAATCTTTGCTGGGCCAAAAATTTGATGCTAAATTTTTTGGACAAAGCGGCAAAAATAAAACTAAAAATTGATCCTTTATAATAAGGCGCGTCCACATTCATCAGCATAAAAGCCACGGTTCTTTTTCTGGTCGCTTCGTCTAAATCGGGAAATCTTTTTATGGCCACGTCGTATGTGCCAGGATCTTTTAAATATTTTTCCAACTTGTGAATTTCTATGCCGCGCGGATAAAGCGCTTCTATAATTTGATTATAAAATTGCCCCTTGGGCGGATCTTTGGGGAACAAAACTAAAGCGACATGGTCCCAATAGCTAGAGGTGATAATCCGCAATAAATATCTGATAAAACTGTGTTTTTGATGCACCAAAATAATATCAGCTTCTCTTAATTGAGGCAGAATGCCGCGAATTTTTTCCAAAGGAAAACAGGCATAATTCTCTTGCTTTTCCTTTTCCTCCTCTTTGGGCATAATAAAAATTGATTTAACTATAATAATTATACCAAAAGAAATTGATAACAACAAACAAATCCGCGTAATCCTCAATGTAAATCCGTGTAATCCATGCCCTATTTCACCTCCATCAAATCATGCGCGCCGCTTTCGCGCGAACCGGCCGCGGTAATTTGCACAAAATCGCAATTGTTCTGCAATTCGGCGA
>CAYIHE010000084.1:0-3782 GCA_964363145.1 uncultured Gammaproteobacteria bacterium
AACGCTTCAATTCCTGGTAATTTATTGCCGCTTAAGTATTCTACCATAGATCCGCCGCCAGTGGAAGCCAAATCAACATCGCTTAACAAACGTAGTTTTTTTAATACTTCAATTGTTTCGCCACCGCCAGCAATGCCAAATGTTTTGCCTCGCGATCTGGCGGCCACCAGCCGCGCCACCGAATATGTGCCGTATTCATAAGGATGCTGTTCAAAAAAACCCATTGCGCCGTTCCATACTAAAGTTTGGGATTTTTTGATGTAGCGCGCGAACAATTTAATAGTTTTCGGGCCAATGTCAAAAATACCAAGCTGTTTGTTTTTGATATTTAAATCTTTTATTGCCACAGCTTGGGCGAACTTGCCATCGGGCGCGCCAACAATTACATCTACCGGTAAAATAACTTTTCTTTTTCCGCAAAAACGCAACGCCTCTTTTTTAAAATTTTTATCCACCAAAGAGGCCCCGACTTTTTTTCCTTTTGCCCATAAATAAGTATTTACTAATCCACCGCCCAACAAAATATAATTCGCTTTTTTTAATAAATTTTTTAACACCGGAATTTTGGTGTCTATTTTTGCTCCGCCCAGCGCCACCACCAAAGGTTTTTTTGGATTTTTTAACGCGCGATTCAAACCCATTATTTCTTCTTCCAAAAGCAAGCCAGCGTAAGCGGGTAAATATTTAGCCACGCCGCAAACCGAAGCGGATTTTCTATGCGCCACGGCAAATCCATCCAGCACAAAAATATCGGCCAAACAGGCCAATTCTTTGGCTAATTTTTCGGAATTGGCTTCTTCGCCGGCCAAAAAACGGATGTTTTCCAGCATTACCACCGCGCTTGGCGGTAATTTATCCACTGTCATTGCGAGCTTTGCGAAGCAATCTCCTGAATTAGTGTGGGCGACGACAGAGAGATTGCCGCGTCGGCCTTGGGCCTCCTCGCAATGACAGAAGTCCAATAACGGCACTGCTTTCTGTAAAAATTTTCCCAATTCCACTGCCGCCGGTTTGAGGCTTAATTTTTTATCCACCCCATTTGGCCGGCCCAAATGGCTGATGATAATAATCTTGGCGCGCTTTTCCATGAGAAATTTAATGGTGGCCAAGCTTTTTTTTATTTTATAATTATCCAAAATTTTACCCCCTTTTATCGGTACATTAAAATCAACGCGTACAAGCGCGGTTTTGTTGGCTAAATTTTTTGCTTGATGGATAGATTTGATTTTCATAGTATTAGTATACCACAATACTATTTGTCATTGCGAGGAGCCGTAGCGACGCGGCCCCGTAGCGAACGGGATCCGCGATCTTCGAGATCGGGACAATCCCGTCGTTAGCACTACCATCCCTTGGGATTGCTTCGCGGAGTTTATGCCCCGAGGGGTACTCGCAATGACAGACTACTCCGTTAACTTTTCGTAACCAACATCATCCGGCCACGAGTAATTATCAAAAACCCATTCAGCCAAATCTCGCGCTTCGCTAAATCTGGCTTCGTTGGAAACAGCGCCGAAAATAACCACAGCGATGGCGTGTTTTTTTTCGTTGCTTAAACTGACGACAAAATTATATCCGGAATCGTCTATGTAACCGGTTTTGCCGGCAATATTTTCCACTTTAAAATTATTAGGAATCCAATTTGTTAACAACCAGTTGGTGGTCCAAACTCTTCTTGGTTTATTACCGTTCAATGGATGCGAATAATATTCTCCGGTCTGCACGGTTGTATAAATTTTATCAAATTTTAAAGCATCAATAAGCAGTTTGGCCGTATCCAAAGCATTGGCCATATTTTTGTCCGATAAGCCGGTGGGTTCGGAAAAACGCGCGGAAAACAAACGTAGTTCTTTGGCTTTTGAATTCATTAAATCAACAAATTTTTCAATGGTCATGCCCGCGCTTCTGACCAAAGCGCTAATGGCGGTGTTTGATGAACCGATTAGTCCAACATGCCACAAATCTTCCAAAGAAAATTTTTCGCCGATTTTAACATGATGATCCCCACTGACATCGGTTTCGGAAATAATAGTGGTGGATGCCCAGTTGATTGGCAGATCTAAAAGCACCGTGGCGGTCATAAGTTTAGTAATGCTGGCTAGCGGACGCACTTCATCGGAATTCTTGCCAAATAAAATAGTTTTAGTTTTGGCGTCAACCACAATCGCGGACGCGGCTGTAATAGCGCCGGAAAAAATGTTTTTGTTTTTAGCCAAAGGCGCGGTCGGCCGGCTGTTAGGAAAATTACCAAAAGAAATATCCCCGCCAATTTCAGTTCTTTTGCCGCTGGCCGGAAATTGCAAAAAAGACACATCCCTGCCAGAAGCGAAATAAACCGAAGAAAAAAATAAAAGAAAAACTCCTGCCAGCATCATGCCGAAAGAGGACAAAAAATTTACCAGCCGGTTATTTAGCATATATACAAAGTCTATTCCATTTTTTCCAAATTAGCAATATAGGGATGATTGTGCAGCTCGGCGTAATTTGGCAATTCATCTAAACTATTTAAACCCAAATGCCGCAAATAGTCCATAGTCACTTCGTAGGCGGACAAAAGAGCGCCACCATCTTCGTTTTCTTTCACCAAACCACGCAACATTAGATTGCGCAAAATAAGACTGCAATTTACTCCGCGAATCTGTTCCAGTTCCGGTTTAGTGATTGGTCCGCAATAAGAAATGACAGTCAAAGTTTCCAGCTGGGGACGAGTCAGTTCGCCCGAAACTTCGGCTTTCAAAAAATTCTCGGAAGATTCTTTGTTGTCGGCGCTGGCCGCCATTTGCCATTCATCGTTATTTTGTAAAATTTTTACACCGGAATCATCGTGGTTATATTTTATTTTCAGTTCTTGCAAAGCCTCGGATACCGCTTTATCGGAAGATTTTAAAACAGCCGCTATTTTTTTAGTGGATAGTGGTTTAGAGGCGACGAATAAAATGGATTCGATTTTTGATTGGTTTGACATATTCTTTTACTGTCATTGCGAGGAGCCGTAGCGACGCGGCAATCACACTGTTAGCGCTGCCAAACCACACGGGATTGCTTCGCGGAGTTTATGCCCCGAGGGGTGCTCGCAATGACAATTAATTTTTAATGACTAACAAATCTTCAAACGCGTTCACCTGCCGGAAACGCACCGACTGTTGTTTTACCAATTCCAGAATTGCCAAAAAACTGACAATAATTTCGGTTTTGTTTTGCGCCGAAGACAATAAATTTTTAAAGCTTAGTTCTTTTCCATTTTTTAATAAATTGCGGATAGCGTCTATTTTCTGCTTGATGGAAATGGAGTGGTCTATGGTAACTTTTGGCAACGGTTCCAGCGGTTTTAAACGAGCCAACAAAAGCGTCATGGCGTCGCGCAAATTATTTGTCCCGGCGTTGGCCGGCAAAACAAATTCAACGGATTTTACCGGCGGTTCCACGCGACCGTAAGCGATGTTTTGTTTTTCCCACAAACTATTAACGACTTTACTCGCCTCCACATATTGTTTGTACAATTTCAGCTGGTCGGCCAAACTGGGGCCGGCATCTTCATCTTCCGGATAAGCATATTGTAACAAACTATGCGACTTTAAGTAAACCAACCGGGCGGCGATTACCAAAAAATCAGCCAGTTCTTCGGAGCGGTTTTTTTCCAGCTTATCCAGATAGGAAAAAAATTGCTCGGTGACTCCGGCCAAAGCAATTTCGGAAATATCCAGCTTTTCCTGATCAATAAGCTGTAATAAAAGGTCCATCGGCCCTTCAAATTTGTCTATTTTTATGGTTGGCACAGGCTA
>CAYIHE010000085.1:0-3768 GCA_964363145.1 uncultured Gammaproteobacteria bacterium
CGTTTGACTCTTAAAAAAATGTTTGATATTATTGATTGTAAGTAATAAGCAGTACTGGAAATTTACTAGGTCGACAGTCTGCAATTATATAAGAATGAAATACAAATATGGAAGCTGATCAACAGTTTATTGAGACACTCGTGAAAGCGATTGTCAACAATCCGGACGACGTAAAGACTACGCGCACAATAGACGAAAGAGGAGTTTTGATTACTTTGGACGTCAATCCAACCGATATGGGTTATGTGATTGGCCGCGAAGGTCAAACCGCTCGTTCTATGCGCACCTTGCTCAAGATCGTTGGCGCCAAGCACAATGCTCGCGTTAACCTAAAGATCAATGAGCCGGTTGGCGGCAGAGCGCCTCGCGTCAACCAAACAGCAAGTCCAATGGTTGATAACAGCGCGATAGATACCAGCGCTGTGGATAATCTGAACATCTAGTACATAGATTTAGACAGATTATCAACTGATTACACAGATTGCAAATTACAAATCGCTTTTGGAGAAATCCGGAGGCGATTTTGTTTATAATTAATTTTTTTAAAAAAAACACCTCCGAGCGCGAACGCGGCGGAGGTCTAGTCCCCTTATTTGGCTGGTTAAACAACCTCATTATCTAATTCTTGATTAATCAATTCCGGCTTGATCAATTCATGCTCGTGATTATCAGACATGGCCGCCACCCATGACCGGTTGATTCGGCAGATCAGCTTGGCGCCGGCCTTTAGGTGCAGTGCGTGGGCCATGCCTATCTTTACCTGTCTGGTATGTCCCTTGTCTATATTCCGTGTAAAAATCAGGCCCAAGGGCTCTCCAAATTCGTCAATGTGCTGGCCGCAGAACTCTACATACCCTTCAAGTGTTTCGTAGGTTTTTTCCGTCCACTTGTGGTAGCGGTTGCCAAAATAAATATCTTGGCGCGCCTCTATCATCTGAATAGAATTATGCCGGCCGGACCAGCCATACAGGCGGAAAGCATCTGTGCCCTTTACGAAAGAAAGATCGTGGCCGTCAACTTGATAAATATCGTTTCTGTCTTCCGATTCCGACATGACATTCCTCCGTGTTGTTTGCGGGCTAACCTTAATTAAGAATAGTATGGTAGAACAATAGTGTCAACCCCTGTACCAGAACTCGCTTTGCTCATTCGGTACAGGGCAGGCCTTTTCTTTTTTCAGTATCTATCATATAGTATACGGATGAAATTCGATATCCTTACAATCTTTCCAACTTTTTTTGACAGCTTTAAAAACGAAGCGCTGATTTCGCGCGCGCAAAAAAAGAAATTGATTTCCATTACTACTTATAATTTGCGCGACTATGCCGACGACACCCGTGGTACAGTAGACGGCCGGCCGTATGGCGGGGGAGCCGGAATGGTACTATTATTTTCTCCAATTTATAAAGCGGTTAAAAAAATAAAGTCCAAAGTCAAAAGTCCAAAGTCAAAAATCAAGGTTATTGTCTTTAATCCGAAAGGAAAAAAATTTACGCAAGAGATGGCGCGTAATTGGTCCAAGTTGGATAATTTAATAATGATTTGCGGACGCTATGAAGGCATAGACGAGCGCGTGATGACGGAAATTGCTGATGAAGAAATTTCCATTGGCGATTATGTGCTGTTTGGCGGCGAGGTGCCGGCCATGGTAGTTATGGAAGCGATCACGCGACTTCTGCCCGGCGCCATTGGCAAACAGGAATCATTAAAAAACGAATCATTCAACGACGCCGGAGAAATGGGTAAAGAGCAGTTAACAAAATTTCTTGAATATCCGCATTATACCCGTCCGGAAGTTTTGGAATATAAAGGAAAAAAATATCGTGTGCCAAAAGTTTTACTATCAGGAGATCATAAAAAAATTGAGGAGTGGAGAAAAAGCAAAAGTAAATAATAAAAAATGAACCCCCGGTCACGCTTGCGCGCGCCGGGGGCGATGTGGTGTTTGCCAAGAGCCTAGAACGGAGGTGGCATCTTGGCCACGTCGTACAGCTGGAGGTACTCATCGTAACTGTTGAGCGGCCTACCTTGCGGCACACTTTCCAGCCCGGGCACGAGTGGCAACTGCGCCGCTTGGTGGAATTCCATGTTGAGCCAGAACTGCCTCAGAACTCGATCGTGGCCGAACGCCGTCTTGGTGTTCGTCCGGAGGATCTCGTCCAGCGAGGTCACCATGGTGATGGACTCGTTGGACAGGTTGCCGAACTTCTTCTGGAGCTTGCAGAGACGGTCCCATGCGAGCTCGTTGAGCCCAACCGTCCAGTAGCTGGCGAGGGACGTGAATCCGTCGCGCTTGTTGGCGGGGTCCGCTGCGTCCAGCGCTTCACGTGGCACCGTGTTCAGGTAGTCCCCGAACGGCCTAGCCGAATCGCGGATCGTCTCCTTGAGTTGGTTGAGCAGGAAGATGTCTACCACGGTAGGTGTCACTTCGTTGGATGGTGTTGGCGCAAAGCTTGCGGCTTTGGCCATGCCCATCTGGGCAAGTTCGACCGAGTTACGCATCGGATGGTCGAACGAGAGTTCCTCGTGGAGTTCCCGTCGGAATGTCGCGAGGGGGTTTCGGTCATTCTTGGCCGCGTCGCCGATCCAGTTTCCGCCAATGGGGCAGAGCTGGTGGCGCACCAGCTTGATCGGGTGGCCGTCGTCCTTCATCTCGATGAAGATTTGGGACGGGTCGTACTCCGGGTAGATGATGCCCACGGCCGAGATGTTCGTGATCCGCCTCTTCATGGCTCCTGCCTCCTTGTGAGTTGTCCCGATTTTGATTTATATCAAAATCGTGGATGCTCGATTTTACCGAAGTAAAATCGGCATTGGCTTGCCGCCAAAATGACCAGGATTGGTCAATTAGCGAACAGATTATTATACACCAAAAAACGGTATTTGTCAAGGCCAATGTGGTTAGAAAAAAAATCCCCCAGCAGTTGCGTGGGGGGGGGTAGTGGCGGATTTATTTATCCCTGTTTGCCGATGTTGGCGTCAATGTATTTTTCTCCGTCTTTGCCGGTCAGAAGCGTGATTTCATTATCAAGATCCAGCAAGTGGATTTCGACGATTACCACAGCCGCATCAAGACCATATCGTTTAATAATGTAGTCAACCACGTCTTTGCGGTGAACTGCCATCACCGCGCGGGAATAAAAAGAGGGAGGAATTGAGGCGGGAACATCTTGTTTTATCTGGACAAGTTTTGGTTTTAGCTGTTTGATTGCTTCCTGGACCATATTCGCGTCCACTTGTCGTTTGTTGCCTGCCATGGTTTTCCCTTTCTTTTTTGCCGGTTTACCAGCAAGTTAAAACAATGAACTTATTTAAATTTATCATTCATATCAACCGCTGTCAATATAATTTTAAGCATACAAAATACAGTAATTTTTATCCCCAATTTCTCCACAGCAAAGCCCTTGACAAAATATTTGGCAAGTGTTAATATGTAGACCTGCCCGCAATGTTACGCAAAGCGTTGCAGGCGGGAGTTAAAAACATAACATTACTACCGCAAAAAAAGCACTTCATTAAAATTAAATTAACTTTGGCAAGTCTCGATTCAATTTGAGAAACTGCCAGTGCTACATGCTACCAAAGGTTTACCTGGCGTAGCGAAGCGTAGCCGGGAGAAAAGAGCAATCAATAATTTGATTTCTCTTTTTTCTTTCTAAAAGACTGTCATCGCGAGGCCAAAGGCCGTGGCGATCCCACAGTACTGGTAGTGCCGACAATGGGATTGCCGCGTCGCTACGGCTCCTCGCAATGACAATTAGAAAGAAA
>CAYIHE010000086.1:0-3755 GCA_964363145.1 uncultured Gammaproteobacteria bacterium
AAAGATACAACCGCAATTTTAGCAACTACTTTGATGATAAATTTTTGCATAATTAGATTATTAATTTAACTTATTAATTATATCAAATTATTTCTATTTTAGCAACTGTAAAAACGCGGATTCATCAATAATTTTTACGCCAAGCTTTTTGGCCTTGCCGGCTTTGCTTCCAGAGTTTTCGCCCGCCACCACATAATCGGTTTTTTTGCTGACGCTTTCGGAAACCGCGCCGCCCAGCTCGCGTATTTTATCTTTGGCCTGATCGCGGCTCATTGTCGCAAGTGTTCCAGTCAAAACAAAAGTTTGGCCGCTAATTTGACTTTGGAGTTTTGACTTTTGACTTTGCACTTCAATCCGAACGCCATTTTTTAACAAATTTTGAATAAGTTTTTTATTTTTTTCATCTTTGAAAAATTCTACAATGGAAGAAGACACTTGCGGGCCGATATCGGAAACTTTTTCCAGCTCGGCTATATCCGCCGCCATAATTTTTTCCAAACTTTGGAAATATTCGGCCAAACGAATTGCGGTTTCTTCTCCTACATGCGCGATGCCGAGCGCGTTTATAAACCGAGCCAGAGTTACTTTTTTGGCCGCGGCAATGGCTTCAACTAAATTTTCCGCAGATTTTTCCGCGAATCTTTCCAGCGGTTCCAAATCGCCTTTGGTTAAAGTAAAAATATCGGCGGCGTTTTCTATTAAGCCCTCCTTTACCAGATGTTCCACGATTTTTTTGCCCAAACCATCTATATTAAACGCGCGTTTGGACACAAAATAAATTATTCGCCGCAATTGCTGGGCGTAACAATTCTTGTTGGTGCAGTAGAGAGCGACGGAGACATCGGCAACTCCCTCTCGCTCCCTCTTGGTAAGAGGGAGATGCGCCAACACACCCCCCGCCCCTCTTAATAGAGGGGAATTACGGCGACTGACCTCGTTGCCGCAAATTGGACAATGTTTTGGTTCTTTGATATTTTTTTCTTCGCCAGTACGCATTTTGTCCAATACACGTATAACTTTGGGAATAATATCGCCTGCTTTTTCTACCACCACGCTGTCGCCGATTTTTACGCCCAGTCTTTTTATTTCATCAAAATTATGCAAAGTAGCGTGCGTTACGGTGGTGCCGGCCAAATTTACCGGGTCCATAACCGCCACCGGCGTAATGGCGCCGGTGCGCCCCACTCCCCAGATCACTTCGCGAATTTTGGTTGTCCCCTGCTCGGCCGGAAATTTGTAAGCAATGGCCCAGCGCGGGGCTTTGCCGGTAAAACCCAGAGCGTTTTGATATTTTTTTTGATTAACTTTTATAACTACGCCGTCTATCCAAAACGGCTGGGAATTTTTATTTTTTCTCCAAAAATCGTGAAATTTGAAAACTTCGTCCAAATTTTTACACACTTTCCAGTTCATGTCAGTTTTAAAACCCAAATTTTTTAATTCTAACAATTCTTCGGCTTGCGTGTTCGGCGCGTTGGCGCTGGAAATATCATAAGCCGTCAGCGATAGTTTTCGCGCCGCCACCACGGCCGGATCAAGCTGGCGAATAGTGCCGGCCGCCGCGTTGCGCGGATTGGCAAAAAGCGGCTCGCCGGATTTTTCCCGATCTTCATTTATTTTTTCCAACATTTTTTTATCCAGCCACACCTCGCCTTCGACAACGTAATCCCCCTCTGCCCGAGAGGGGGTAGGGGGAGTGGGAGTGGGAGCCGACACCTCGGCAACTCCCTCTCGCTCCCTCTTGGAAAGAGGGAGATTCAAACGAAGCGGCACAGACCAGATAGTTTTTATGTTTGTAGTAACATCTTCGCCAACTTTGCCGTCGCCGCGTGTGGCCGCGGTTTTTAAATTTCCATTTTCATAAGTTAAAACCATATGCAAACCGTCTATTTTTAATTCACAGACATAATCAAAATCTTTTGGCCGTTCGCCAAATTCCTTCTCTAGAATTTTCAACATTCTTTCTTCCCAATCAACCATATCTTCTTCCGCGAACGCGTCGTTAAAAGACCATTGTGTAACAGTGTGCGTAACTTTCTCAAATTTTTCCGACGGTTTACCGGCCACTCTTTGCGTTGGCGAATCCGGCGTAACTAATTCCGGATATTGATTTTCTATTTTACGCAATTCGTCCATTAGCCCTTCGTACATGGCATCGGTAACCTGCGGATCGTTAAGAACATGATAACGGTAACGCAAATCATCCACTTGGGCGCGGAGTTTTTTTACTCTTGATTGTAATTCTTTAGGTATGGACATATGTTTATTTTATGTTGTCATTGCGAGGAGCCGTAGCGACGTGGTCCCGTAGCGAACGGGATCCGCGATATTCGAGATCGGGACAATCCCATCGAATAACAGTGCAAACAATGAGATTGCCACGTCATCCCGACTAAGTCGGGACTCCTCGCAATGACAAACCAAACATTTACATTAGTAGTTTAATATACCATTGCATAATTTGTTGACCCCAGAACATAGCCATAAAAGTACCCAAAGCCAAATAAGTGCCAAAAGGCGTGGCGCTGGCCAAAGTTTTTTTCTTTAAAATTAATAAAAACAAGCTGGCAATGGCCCCGACAAAATAAGCGATAATCAGAGCCACCAGTATCAGAGGCCAGCCCAGCCAAATACCAATCATCGCTCCCAAACGCACATCTCCGCCACCTATCCATTTGCCTTTGGAAACAGCAAACTGAAAAAAGAAAAATCCGCCCGCGGCCAGCGCTCCAAACAACATTGCCCAAACCGACATGCCCAAATATAAATTAAATGCCAAACCCGCCGCCACGCCAAACCATATCACCTCGGGCAAAATTTCTTGGTAAAGAAGGTCGTAAACAAAAATTATGATAAGTAAAATGGAAAAAACAATATCTCTAAAAAAATGCGCCGGAATAATCACCGGGCTGTTGATGTTTTTCCAGGCGATAAAAACAAAAAGCAAGGCCGTGCCAACTTCCACAAAAGTAAAATGATACGGAATTGGTTTGCGGCAAGTCCTGCATTTTCCCCACAAAAACAAATAGCTTAAAACCGGAATGTTTTCATACCAAGTTAATTGCCGGCGGCAATTAGGGCACATGCTGCGGCCGTGGATAATACGGATATTTTCGCGCGCGCGCCAAATCCAAGAATTTAAAAAGCTTCCCAGGGCTAAGCCAAGGAAAAAAATTATTACATATAAAAATCGTCCGGCTGATAACAAGTACGGCATAAATTGCTTTGGTCTAGTGTTTAGTATAACACAGCTTTTTAAAACAAAAAACCCCTTTTGGGGATTTTTTGCTTGTTAATCTAAATTTAGTCAGCAATACCTGAAGGGCTCAAAGTTACAGCGGCGCTTAAGCCGTTCATAGTGTCTTCCAATGTAGCGACGATAGTGTAAGTACTAGACACGGTAGTATAAACGTAATTTTGCGCGGCCAAAGGATCAGCCGGAACCAAACCCATGTATGGATTTGCGCAACCTGTTGCGGCCCAACCAGCGTCGTTTAAGCAAGCATAGCCCGTGGAACCCAAATTTACGCTGCTGCTAACAGTCGGGTACGCGCTATTGTCGGTATAATAAAGTTCCAAAGCGGTTTGAACTTGTTTTAAGTCTGATAAACGTTTAGCGTCTCTGGCCTTTACTCGAGCGTTGCCCAAGGCCACTACCGCTAAAGTGGATAACAAACCGATAATCGCGATTACCACCAACAATTCAATCAAAGTGAAACCTTTCTTGTTCATATTTTTCATAGTTTCACCCCCTT
>CAYIHE010000087.1:0-1987 GCA_964363145.1 uncultured Gammaproteobacteria bacterium
ACTGAGCAATTGGCAAAATTTGCCGGTAATCTTCATAACGAAAAGGAAAATAATACAACAAATCTTGGGCGTTTTCTACACCCAAATATTCCATCTTTTTAGCGATGGTTTTGCCCACCCGAGTTAATTCTGAAATTGGTGTTGATAATTCCATTGGACAGAGATTCTTCGTTTCACTCAGAATGACAGAGTGTTGTCATCCTGAACGCAGTGAAGGATCTCTGTCGGCAAATCAATAAATTTTTACTCTGTCACCCTAAACACCTCTGCCACAGAAGTAATTTTATCCAATGCTTTAAGCAAGCCGTCTTGCGCCATAGTTACCATGCCGTTTTTTACGGCCAATTCCTGAATTGTGTATTCTGACACCTGCTCGCTTAAAATAATCTGTTCAATTTCTTTATTCATGATAAAAATTTCATAAATACCAACCCGGCCTTTATATCCCAAGCCGCTGCACTCCTGGCATCCTTTGCCTTTGTAAAAACGCAATTTTTTTAAATCCACGTTCTTTTTTTCCGCTTCCGGCAAAGTCTGTAAATTTTTCATTACATTTTCCATTTGTTCAGGCGTCAAATTATCCTCTTCTTGGCAATGCTCGCAAATTTTTCTAACCAATCTTTGGCCGATGACAGAATTTAAAGCCGGCGCCAGCAAAAACGGTTTTACGCCCATTGATAAAAATCTGGGAATGGCGCCGGAAGCGCTATTGGTGTGGATAGTAGACAACATTAAATGTCCGGTCAACGCCGCCTGAATGGCGATATCGGCCGTTTCTAAATCTCGAATTTCGCCCACCATGCAAATATCCGGATCTTGACGCATTAAACTGCGCAGGCCTTTGGCAAAAGTATAATCGCGGCTAGTATCCACTTGGCTTTGATTAATGCCTTCCATTTTAATTTCCACAGGATCTTCCAAAGTGATAATTTTTACGCCCGGCTTATTTAAAGTGCGCAAAATAGCGTACATGGTAGTTGTCTTGCCGGAACCGGTTGGGCCAGTGGTGATAATCATGCCATTTGGCCGTTCTATTTCTTTTTTTAATTTGGCGTGAACATCGCCGCGCAGACCCAATTCATCAAAAGTTACGCCCTTACTGCCGCTGTGCAAAATTCTCATTACCACGCTTTCGCCAAAAATAGTTGGCATGGTGGAAACGCGGACATCCAGACTGCCAGAAGATAATTTTAAAGTAACCCGTCCATCTTGCGGCCGGTCAGTAATATTTATTTTTAAAGCAGCCAAAAGTTTTATGCGCGAAATAAATTTTTTCCATTGTTCTTTTGGCAAAATCGCCACATCGTGCAAAACGCCGTCTATGCGATAACGAACCGCGATGCCTTTTTCCTCGGCTTCCACATGAATATCGGAAGAAGTTACTTTTATAGCCGACGCGATCATTAAAGTAAGGATGTCGCTAATAGGCACATTCTGAAATTGCTCGGCTAAACTTCTAAAATCTATTACACCTGCTTTAAATTTATCCAGTTCTTCATCTGTAATATCTATATCTTTGGTAATTGGTTTCACGGTTGGCAAATTGGCGTATAATTTCATGGCTTTGGCAAAACTATTTTCCGAAATTAAATAAACTTGCGTGTTGGCATGGTGCCGTTCGCCAAGCTGATAGGCCAACTCGGTAATTGCCTCGTTAGGATTAACTCCGCCCAAACGAATTTCTCCGGCCGCGTTAAAAAAACAAATCACATTTTTTTCTTTGGCTTCGGCTTCCGTAATAGTGCCTAAAGCTTCCGCGGCAATAGCAAAACCTGTTAAATCTATATATGGCAACCCTAAAACAGCGGCATTTTTTGCCACCACTTCTTCTTTTGACTTAACATCTATTTCCAGCATTTTTTTGGCAAATTTTTCTTCAGTGGTAGCCGAACTAGTCTTCGCGCCAACTGGAACAGATGGAACTGGTGAAGATGAAGGTTTTTTTGATTTTCCCAGCAAGCTGTTAATGGAAGGAAAGTCGCTCATA
>CAYIHE010000087.1:2087-3610 GCA_964363145.1 uncultured Gammaproteobacteria bacterium
CTGGTAACGCCTTCGGTATGCATGGACATAAATAAATAAGTCCAAGCGCTGGTGGTGTAGGCATTGAAAATACCGGCGATAAAACCAAGAAATACCAGCCACAAAAATAATCCCAAAACAAAACCGGCCGCGGCCAAAGCCACCATATTGGTGGCGCCGGCGATCAGCCAAATAAAGGTAGACGGCAAAAATGCCACAAAGGCGCTGGCCGCGATTACCGCTAGCAAAACAAAGTTTAAAAGCGTCAGCACTAGACCAACTTCAAAAGATACCAAAATATGCCGAGAAAATAAACTCCAAGCTTTTTTTATTGCGTTAGTAATTCCTTTGCCTTCCACTACAATATAGCACAAAGCGTAAATAGAAAGCGTGGACACAAACAGCGATAAAAATAAAAGCAAAACCAAACTAACCGCGAACAAAAAACTTGAGCCAACGGCTTGAGAATCAAGAAAATATTTTAAAGCCAATCCAAACACAGCTAACAGCAAAACCAGCGCGATTTTTCTTAATACGTTCACCCACAAAATATTCCAAAAGTGCAATAGCCCGTATTTCCAAGACTTGGCCGCCGGCTGATGCTTGTTGGATTTAAACCACTCGGCCGCGCTGGCAATAAGAGCTCCTTGGGAAGTGGCTCCCAAAAAAATAACTAACACTATGACAGACACGCAGATGCCGCCAAGCAAAATTATCCCCAGCATGCTCCACAAATCTCCGGATATGTTTAAATCAAACTTTGGCAAAAAAATCAGCGCTTTCTCTCTTACACCAAATTCGGACAACGACCAAATTTTTCCAAAAACATCGCTAAACCCGAGCTGGCCGAGAAAAACCGACAAAAGACCAAAAATCCACAATACTTTGTTGCGCCAAACCGCGTGCCACGCTTGCACTAGGGCTTGACGATATGTTGGCTCCTTCATATTTTTAAAGCTATAAGGCAAATTACAGCAGATTAAGGCAATAAAGCACAAACGGCTTTACTTTGCTTTATTCTGCTTTAAAAACTTTAATCTGCTTGAGATTATTATACCACACTTCAGCCATAAACAAAAAAACCCCCATATTGATCTGTACCCCAAAAAGTGGACACTTTCGTGTCCACTTTTTGGGGTACAGATCATATTTGGAGAGCTTTTTGGAATAATTTTTATTGTCTCGGCCCCAAAATTCGCGTTATATCATCCTGTTCCACGGTTTCTTTTTCCATTAAAACTTTAACTAATTCTTCCATTTTGGCGCGATGCTTTTCTATCACTTCTTTGGCTGTTTTTTCCGCGCCAAGCAAAAGCACTGAAATTTCTTTATCTATGTTTTCCGCTGTTTTTTCGCTGTAATTTTTTTGCTCGGTAATTTCCCGTCCCAAAAATATCATTTCCTGATGATCGCCAAAAGTACGCGGACCCATTGAACTCATGCCATAGCGGGTAACCATATCGCGCGCCAATTGCGTGGCGTTTTTTAAATCGGAAAACGGCCCGGTGGAAATCATCTCCTCGCCAAAAATATCTTTTTCCACC
>CAYIHE010000088.1:0-3559 GCA_964363145.1 uncultured Gammaproteobacteria bacterium
GCGTTTATGCTGATAGAAAGCTTAAAGCTTGCGGAAAAAGGAATGAAGCTAGACAATGATCTTAATGTTTTTATTTCCCGGAACGATTTGCTGGAAAAAGTAATAAAATGGCTTGGTCTGGAAAAAGACAAGTTAAAAGAGGAATATAATTTACAGGCCAGCGCCATGGGTATAAAAGGTAAGCCAAAAAAAGAAATACAAACTACACCAGCAAGAATTTTAAAATTTACTCAAGACAGAAATTAATTTATGCAATCAAAGTTTGAAAAATTAAAAACCGAAGCGCTTCTAGCTGTTAAATCTATAAAAAACAAAATGCAGTTGGAAGAATTGGAGATTAAACTTTTGGGCCGCAAAAGCGGCGAGCTTACCAATTTATTAAAAGGCCTGAAAGATTTGGGCGAGGACGCAAAAAAAGAAGTTGGGCAATTGGCCAACGCGGTAAAAAAAGAAATTGAGGAGGCTTTGGCTGCCAAGAAAAAAGAATTCTCGGTCCAAGAAATGAGCGGGTTGCTGGAAAAAGAGAGCATAGACATTACTCAACCGGCGCTGCCGCCAAAAACGCGCGGGCATTTTCATCCTAACACTTTAATTCAGAATGATTTGGAAGACTTTTTTACGTCAATGGGCTTTATGATTTTGGACGGACCGGAATTGGAAAGCGATTATTATAATTTTACGGCTTTAAATATTCCCGAAACTCATCCGGCGCGCGACTCGCAGGATACTTTTTATATCAAAGGCCATTTGGACTCCTCCTCTGCTACGGCTATGGCGGACACGTGGGTTATGCGTACGCACACATCTCCTTTACAGATTCGCGGCATGCAAAAATACGGCGCGCCTTTAAGAATTGTGATGCCCGGTAAATGTTATCGCAATGAAGCGACCGATGTCCGACATGAACACACATTTTATCAACTAGAAGGCGTGGTGATAGACAAAGATATAAATTTTGCCCATATGAAAGGCGTTTTGGAAGCGGTGTTTAAACATGTTTTTGGCCCGGAAACAAAAATGCGATTGCGTCCCAAGTTTTATCCGTTTGTGGAGCCGGGCGTAAATGGCGAGGTGACTTGTTATTTGTGCAAAGGCAATGGTTGCAGGTTGTGCAAACAAACCGGCTGGCTGGAAGTTTTTGGCGCCGGAATGATTCATCCAAATGTTTTAAAAGAAGGCGGAATAGATCAAAAAGTTTATCAGGGTTTTGCTTTTGGGTTTGGTCTTACCAGATTAGCCATGCTTAAATACGGCATAGAAGATATTCGGTTGTTGGAAAGCGGGAATATGCGTTTTCTTGAACAGCTCTAATGGTGAAGATGGTTAAATTGGTGAAATTGGTTAAAATTGTAAAATATGAAATTTAATTACGAAGATTTAGATGTAGCTAAATTATCTGGACGGTTAATCAAAGATGTATATCAGCTAACCGAAAACTTTCCTAGTAAAGAAAATTTTGGACTCACCAGTCAAATCAGAAGAGCGGTGGTTTCAGTTTTGCTTAATATAGCAGAGGGTGATAATAGAAAAAGCAAAAAAGATTATTGTCATTTTATTGTTATTTCGACCGGTTCTTTGGTAGAATTAGATTGCGCATTAAAAATTTCAGTTGATCTTGAGTATTTGAAGAATGAAAATTATATCCAGTTAGAGCCGGTAATTAAAGAGCTATATTTTAAATTAATTGGCTTGGCTAAATATCTACGAAAATAGTAGTTAATTCCACCGTAACATTTTTACCATCTTCACCATTTTCACCATATGTTCATATCTTATAATTGGTTAAAAAAATACGTCAATTTGCCGGATTCAATTTCGGCGGCGGAAGTGGCGGCTAGATTAAAGGCCAGCACTGTTGAAGTTGAAAAAGTTGAACATCAAGGAAAAAACCTTGAGAATATTGTTGTTGGAAAAGTTATTAGTTGTGAAAAACATCCTAATGCCGATAAATTAAAAGTTTGTATGGTTGATATTGGTGTAGGGGCTGAATATTTTCAGCCCACAAAGGCCGGTAGCGCGGGGGCACAAAATATTGTGCCCGTACACAGCGGTGTAGTGCAAATTGTTTGCGGTGGCAGTAATGTGGCCGAAGGTATGTTGGTGGCTCTGGCCAAAGTTGGCGCCAAAGTAAAATGGCATGGCGAAGGCGAATTGGTGGAATTAAAACCGGTGGCTATTCGCGGGGTGGAGTCCGCCGGTATGATTTGCGCATCCACGGAAATTGGTTTGGGTGAAATGTTTCCATTAAAGGAAGAAAAAGAAATTTTGGATTTGACGAATAAGGTATGGGTTGAAAATCTTCAACCCTTACGGCCCGGCACGCCATTAGCCAAAGCTTTGGGACTGGATGATGCTGTTCTGGAAATAGACAACAAATCTTTAAGCAATCGGCCGGATTTATGGGGACATTATGGAATCGCGCGCGAGGCTGCTGTTTTATTTGGTAAAAAATTATCCGCCAAAGGCGCGTCGGCTCCGGACATAAAAGGCGGAAAAGACATAAAATTGGAAGTAAAAGTGGAAGACGTCAAATTATGTCCGCGATATCTGGCCGTGGCTATGTCCGGAATTAAAGTTGGGCCATCGCCGGCTTGGATGCAAAAAAGCTTGTCCGCGGTTGGACTACGCCCCATAAATAATATCGTGGATATTACTAATTATATAATGATGGATTTGGGTCAGCCGATGCATGCGTTTGATTACAAACAACTAACAACTAACAACAAACAACTAACAATAACAGTGCGGACAGCCAAAGATGGAGAAGAATTTACTACGCTGGACGGACAAAAAAGAAAATTGGATTCTTCAATGCTGATGATAACCAATGGCGATAAAAATCTGGCCATTGCCGGCGTGATGGGAGGAGAAGAGAGCGGTATTAACGAGCAAACCGAAACAATAATTTTTGAGTCTGCAAATTTTGACGCGTCTTCCATTAGAAAAACTTCCACCAAGCTGGGATTGCGCACTGATTCTTCGTCTCGTTTTGAAAAAAGTTTGGATCCGAATTTGGCCAAAATGGCTCTGCAAAAAGCCGTAGAGCTGGTTAAAGATTGTTGTCCGCAAGCCAAAGTATCATCTAACTTGGCGGACGAAAAAAAGTTTAATTTAAAACAAGGGCCAATTACCATTTCTTTTGCTTGGCTGGAAAAACAACTTGGAATGGAAATCCCCAAAAAAGAAATTGTCAGAATTTTGACGCAACTTGGTTTTGAGGTAAAAAACAAAGGCGAAGAGTTGGCGATAAAAATTCCCACTTGGCGCGCGACCAAAGATATTTCCATTCCCGAAGATTTAGTTGAGGAGATAATTCGTATTTATGGTTTTGATAAAATCGCGCCGCAGATGCCGGTGTTTCCGATAAATCCTCCGGAAGTTAATAAATTATTAAATTTGGAAAGACTTTGTAAAAATACTTTGGTTAATTCACTGGCATATACCGAAGTTTATAACTATTCCTTTGTCAGTCCGCAGAGTATTGCCAAGCTGGGGCAAGACATCTCAAAACATTTGGAATTGGAAAATCCGTTATCGCAAGAACGGCCATTTTTACGCC
>CAYIHE010000089.1:0-3516 GCA_964363145.1 uncultured Gammaproteobacteria bacterium
ACACTTAATCCCAGCGCGTCATAAATCTGGCCCATCCACACCGCGTCGCGCTTGGCCAAATAATCGTTGACAGTTACCACATGCACCCCTTTACCTGCCAAAGCGTTTAAGTATATAGGAAGCGTGCCCACCAATGTCTTGCCCTCGCCAGTGCCCATTTCGGCGATACTGCCACGATGCAAAACTACGCCACCGATAAGCTGGACATCAAAATGACGCATTCCGGTTAAACGTTTAGAAGTTTCCCGCACCACGGCAAATGCCTCGGGCAAAATATCGTCCAAAGTTTCACCTTTAGCCAAACGCGCTTTAAACTCGTTGGTTTTGGCGCGCAATTCTGACAAAGATAATTTTGCGGTGGCGCTTTCTAAAGAATTTATTTTATCTACAATAGGCTGAATCGCTTTTATAACTTTGGCGTTCGGATCGCCGAAGATTTTGGTTAATATAGACATAAGAAATTTATTTAAAATGGTGTGTTTAGGGCACAAAATATTGTGCCCCTACATTACAATCAACGTCTGTGGTAGGGGTTCAATATTTTGAACCCTCGTGTTGTTATTTCGATGACAATTACACGATTTTAACAAAAACAAGCCTCCTTAAGGCTTGTTTATTTTATCATTATTAACATAATTAATCAAGGGTAAAAGGGATTCCTCCACGGAGTTTATCCCGACTAGGTCGGGAGTCGGAACGACAAACGTATCCGCTCGGCCTCACGCTCCACCACCTCGCCGTCGTATTCTCCGGAATGGGCGGTGACACCTTCATAAATAGGACGTTTTTGGTCTAAATGCAAATCAAAAATGACACTTTCTCCTTCTATTTTTATATACACGTGAAAACGCGGATAAAAATCCCGATGAATTCGTTTGGCGTAACTTATTTTGTCCATCCGGCGGTCTATAATTTTGGCATAACCACAACGGCGGATATATTTTTCCGGATCGCTGATTTGATCTTTGGTAAATTTTATTTGCATAATGCGCCCTAAATCGCGGCCTCCAGCTGTTTCAGGTCTTGAGGATTTAATAAAGAATTACGTTTCATTGACGCAACGAGTTCTTTTTTAAATTTCTCATCCCGATCTTTATGTTCGTTAGTTTTTTTACCGGATTCAATAACAGCATCTTCAGCTTTTCTATCGGCATGATCAAAAGCCTTATCCCTAGCCGTGCCAATTTCCAAACGCAAATTTTTCTCCAAATCAATAAAACTTTGATCTACTTTAGTAAATCTCTCATCTATTTTATCAAATCTTTCTTCCATATTGCCAGCAAATGTATGCATAACATCAAGGACATCCTGTATATTTGGTTCTTTTTCCATACTATTTTTTCTTTAAAATCTTATAAACTTTTAGTTTATCTATTTTACCAAAGTTAGAGACCGGTGTCTATAATTGACCAAACGCCAAAACCCCACTCTCTGTCCCTCCCCTAAAAGTGGCGGGAGGCCACACGAAATGGACTACTTTCCCATGCGGTATAACTGTTGTATTTCCACCGGCGATAGGGCGCGGTTGTAGACGCGGACATCATCAATAACCCCATTTATTGGGCTATCATAAAATGGGGTAAGTGAGTTGTTGTCAGCTCCAATCCATAAATTATCCGGGCTATTGTATGCTGTTCCTGTTCTTGCAATTGGACTATTTGCATCCATACTTCCATTTATATATTCCCGTATGTTTGTTCCATCATGTGAGCAAGCAATATGATACCAGATTCCAACCGTTAAAGTCTTCGCACTACCAGATGGCGTTCCCCAACCCGCCGGTGAATTAGCTGTCGCAAACCAACAATAAACTTTATTATCACTTAAAATATATAATGCATAGGAAGGATAATTAGTATTCGTTAGAGTTTTATTTATTATAATTTGTCCCGAACCTACCGCATTCAACTTAACCCACGCAGAAAATGCAAAATTGCCGGACAAATCTAAATCTACAGTTTTAATATAATTACCACCACCGGGCCCAAACTTCATAGCCTGCCCAATTCTGCCAACCACTGGGGTCGTTGTGCCGACCCTCGTCCCATTATTCCCCTGCCCGCTTCTATCCGTGGTCGTATTCGCCGTCACATCCTTCCCATCAAAAGTCCACCAGCCGACGAGGCCGTTTTGGAGAGTGTTGTTGCTGGAGGATTTATTGATGACGGTGGCATTTGAATAATTCCAGCCGAAAAAGACTACGGCAAATAATATTAAAAATGAAAGTGAGATGATCCCGCCTATTCGGCGGGCAGGTTTGAAATGATTTTTGAGTAAAGACATACCCGAATTTTTAATTTTTTAAACTGAATGCCACCAAAGCGCTCTTTATTTTTTTATCGGAGACCGCAAAACCGGGAAGGAATTCAACTTTTTCATCATAATTTATATCTTTAAAATATGAGAGTTGCGTCCTAAAAATTTTACTATTAAATTCACCTCCAAATATTTTTTTTCCTTCGACGACGATGTCATTAATCGTATAATGATCACGCAGAATAAAATACAAATCAACATAATCTTTCCACTTGGCGCGCCGCCCCAGCGCGAAGGCTTTCATTGCCGCAATGGTAAGAATGCTGGGCATCTTAATAATATCATCAAATCGCTCTGAATACTCAATAGGAAAAGGAAAACTAAAAAAAGTTATTTTTACAGAATGCGACAAAAAAGTAAACTCGCTTTCTTTATTTTTTAGCACTTTATCTATTTTTATTATCTGGCGCGCTTTTCGCTCCAACAAAATTCCGCGAAACATTTTTTCCGTGAATAAATCGAAGTCTATGGAACGCCGATGGCCTAGTTGCAACGCAACGGCAGTGCCGCCGACAAGTCCGTATTCTTTACTGAATCTCTTTATAAAAAAAAGCAAATCATGCTGTTCTTTTGTTAAAATTTCCGGATGGAGCATACTTATCAAAATACAAATTAAAATACCTTGTAATTTCGGGGAAATAATTCGTCCTCCCCATCGGGGATTTGGGCGATCTTTTTCTAAATATTTTGGCGACTTTTTTTATGCCCAAAATTCCAATGAGTTTCTGCACATCCTCCCAATCGCCATAATTAAGAGTGGCTTCAATAATGGATTCCGGACCCAGTTTGTCGTAATCTTTGACCCACCAAATAAGATGTTTTCTTTTTTTAATAAAATCATGAATAGTCATAGTGATAATTTAGTCCAAAATATGTGAATATTATACCATAAAAATTGACTTAAGTCAAAGTCAAGAAATCACAATGGGGGTATATTCTTCTACTTTCCCATGCGGTATAATTGCATTATCTCGGCCGGAGAAAGCGCGCGGTTGTAAACGCGAGCATCGTCCAATGATCCAGCCAAATAACCGGCATCAGGAGAACTGTCATAATTTCCTAAGTGTAAGTTCAAACTTGTGTTTGCTATACTTCCGTTTAATGATACTGGACTTGTTTTTAGACCATTCACATATAAATCAAGGGTGTTGGCGGCATCATCAAACACACCAACGACATGGTACCAAGTATTTAGATTTA
>CAYIHE010000090.1:0-3337 GCA_964363145.1 uncultured Gammaproteobacteria bacterium
TCTTCTCTGTCCTCGCCCCGCAAGAAAAAGAAACCATCATAGATATTATTATCAATAACTTCCAGAATGTGTTTGGCTGGACGAAGAATATTGGGATGTAACACAGATTACGCAGATTTACAGCGCCTGCCTGCGGGCAGGGATTACGCGGATTAGATTTAAAAAGTACCCTGAAATATAACAAACGGCCTCATATATTTTGGGGCCGCTTTTAGAAGGGGGTTGACTTTTTTTGGTTGTTTTGTTAAGATAAGGCCACTATGAAAAAATACGAACTATTATTGGTATTACCCGGCACTTTAGACGAAAAAGAAGCCGGCAAACAAATGCAGGAAATAAAAGAGTTTATTGGCGCGTCCAGCCAGGATTTGGAATTAAATAATTTGGGCAAAGCGCGTTTGGCCTACCCGATTAAACAAATCAGGTATGGTTATTATTATGCTTTAGTTTTTAACGCCGAGCCTGCCGCTGTCAAAGTTATGGCCGATAAATTAAGATTGCGCGCTGATATTTTGCGCAGTATGATTACTTATTTTAATACAAATTTAACCGCCGCCAAGAAAATCGCTTATGTTACCAATGAAGTGGGCGTGACCACCATGATGGAAAAAGGCGATCGTGAAGAACCGGTCCGAGCCGAGAGACAGCCGGCGGCTACTCCGGCTTCCAAAGTTGATCTGGCGGCTATCAGCGAAAAACTCAATGAAATATTGGATAATGAAAATATTATTCCGGGAGTCTAAATAAACAGACAGAGACCCCTCGTCCGCTCGGGATAAACTCAGCAATCCCGTCGGATAGTAGTGCTAACAATGGGATTGCCGCGTCGCTACGGCTCCTCGCAATGACAATTAATCGCTTAATTCCTAAATCGTAAATCGTAAATCATAAATCCTAAATTATTGTATGGATCTAAACAAAGTAATGATAATCGGCCGTCTGACTCGGGATCCGGAATTGCGCAACACGCCAACCGGCAAAGCCGTGGCTACCATTAGCTTGGCCACCAATCGCATTTGGGTTGATGCCAACAAGCAAAAACAAAAACAAGTTGAATACCACAATGTGGTGATGTGGACCAAATTGGCCGAGATCGCTCACCAGTATCTGCGCAAAGGCGGTAAAGTATATGTGGAAGGCAGATTGCAAACGCGCGAATGGACCGGGCAAGACGGCGTAAAAAGATACCGCACCGAAATTGTTGGTGAAAATATGATTATGCTTGATTCTAAACCGGCCGGAACCGGCGGCGCCGCCATCCCGGCTACCTCTGTCGGCTACGAACCAGTTTCCTCGCCAGACGCGCCACAAGAAGTAATTGAAGAAGAAGTAAAAGTAGAAGATATTCCATTTTAAAATATATATGACTCCTATTAACAAAACATCAGCCCCGGCGCGAGAACCGCAAAAAGACAAGGCCTGTTATTATTGCGTTAATAACAAATTAGTGGTGGATTATAAAGATACTGCCACTTTGCGTAGGTTTGTTTCTTCGTATATGAAAATAGCGCCGCGCCGCCGCAGTGGTTTGTGCGCCAAACATCAAAGACAGGTAGCCACAGCGATAAAAAGAGCCAGACAAGCGTCGTTGATGGCTTATACCGCCTAGTTTCAAAAAGCCCCGCGAGGGGCTTTTGTGTAAAGCAAAATAAAGCAGAGTAAGCAGATTAAGCAGATTTGATTTGAGTTATTGCTTAATCTGCCTAATCTGCTTAAGAACTTAATCTGCTAAGTGTGTCCAACTGGCAAGATTTAAAAAATAATCCCCGCCTTAAAGAAATATATGACACGCGGATTAAAATTATAAAATTAATCCGTGAATTTTTTTGGTCTCTTGATTTTGTGGAAACCGACACGCCTATTGCCGTGCGTCTGGCCAGTCAGGAACCGTATCTGAATCCGGTTTCAGTATTATTTCATGACACAAATAATAAAAAAGAAAAATTTTATCTGCGCACTTCGCCGGAATATTCTTTAAAAAAATTATTGGCGGCCGGGTATGAAAAGATTTTTGAAATTGGAAAATGTTTTCGTGACCAGGAAAGTTTTGGCGGTAATCACAATACCGAGTTTACAATGTTGGAGTGGTATCGTTCCCATGGGAAATATCAGGATATAATGGATGATACCGAGAATTTGTTTAAATTTGTATCTTCTCGTCTTCCCGCCCCTATTAGGGGAGGGCTAGAGGGAGGGGTTTTATCTTATAAGGATAAAAAAGTAGATATTACTGGCAAATGGGACAGATTAAGCATGAAAGAAGTCTGGCAGAAATTTGTCGGAGTAAATTTGGATGATTATGTAGGGGTTCAAAATTTTGAACCCTTACGACAGTTGGTTGGCGCGCGCGGATATCAGGTAAGTGAATCTGATGCCTACGAAGATTTATTTTATAAAATATTTTTAAACGAGATTGAACCGAAACTGGGCGTGGAAAGACCGATTTTTGTTTATGATTATCCGGCCGCGATGTGTTCGCTGTCTCGGCCCTGCGCTCGCGATCCGCGCTATGCGGAACGATTTGAATTATATGCGGGCGGACTGGAATTGGCCAATGCTTTTGGCGAACTTACCAATGCCGATGAGCAAAAAGAACGCTTAGAAAAAGATAAAGAGTTGCGTCAAAAACTTGGAAAAGAGACTTGGCCGGTTGATCCTGATTTTATATCCGCTTTAGCGAGTTTACACGGCGTAGCCAAAGGCGAAGCCAGTGGTATTGCTTTGGGCGTAGATCGTATGGTATTATTGTTTACCGGCGCGCGGGATTTGAATGAGGTGATGTTTCAGTCTGTAAAAGACCAAGTTTAGTGTGTCATTGCGAGTACCCCTCTGGGTATAAACTCCGCGAAGCAATCCCCTTGGACTGAGGGTGTCTCAATTCAGAGGGATCGCCACGCCCCGACACATCGGGGCTCGCGATGACAAAATAAATTTTTGTTTATGTCCTCAACATCAGATGTTCGTAAAGGAGTCGTAATCCGCCAACCCAATGATTTGTTTGTGGTGGTGGAGTTTCAGCATGTCAATCCGGGCAAGGGCGCGGCTTTTGTGCGCACGCGCATGAAAAGTTTGGCCAGCGGCAAAGTAGTTGAAGTAACCTACAAAACCAGCGAAAGCGTGGATATTGTACAAGTGGATTGGCGCACAATGCAATTTTTATATAAAACCGGCGATAAATACGCTTTTATGAATATGCAATCATACGAGCAGATAGAAATGAATGGCGATTTAATCGGCGATGAGGCAAAATATCTAAAAGAAGGCATTGATGTGGTGGTGGGATTGTATGAAGGCCGTCCGGTGAGCATTGAATTGCCGAAAAAAATCAAATACAAAG
>CAYIHE010000091.1:0-3313 GCA_964363145.1 uncultured Gammaproteobacteria bacterium
TTTGTGGGAAAAATATCCAAAACTGCCGTCGTGGCAATATCAGCCCGTGCATAATATTTATTTGTTAGCGCTGGTGGAGTGGGGATTGGCCGGCGCTATTATGCTGATATTTTTGTTTGGTTATTTATGGGAAAAAATTATCGCTAAAAGTTTGTGGCTGATGCCAGCGGTAGTTACTCTTTTGGCGGCGGGTATTTTTGATCATTGGCTGGCCAGTATGTATACCGGTATAATTTTTTTGTGGGTAATAATAGGACTTGGATTGAGCAGCTCCAGACCACAACCGGTTGACAAAAACCTATTTTTATTGTAAAGTCCGATTAAAGCGTAGTACATTCATAAAACCCATTCACAAAAGGAGGCAGAACATGAATCCGAGTGGCTACGACAAGAACCTGGCTGCCTTGATCCTCGTTTTGCGCGAGATGCGCAGGGCGTGCGGGCCGCTTACGGGAGATGAGCTCCACGCTCGTCTCGAACGCGCCTGCGAACACGCCTATGCGCAGACCGCGGACTTCGACTTCGTTAATTGGGTCGGGACAACCTTCTGGGGTGTTCTCGACACGTTCGCCGAAAGCGGTTTTTTGACGCACTCCGGCAGACGGCCAATCAATTCGAGTGACTGGTGTCTCGCGATGTTGCGCCTCACGCCGCTTGGGGAGCGTTTCCTGGACAACGCGCTCGACGAAGCGAGCTACGTTCTCGAAGTGCTTGACCTTTCCTAGCCAGCGGAGCCTCCCGCCCCACAACTGTATGGGGCGGGCGTTTTATTTTAAACCCTTGACAATTTTGCTGGGTTTGTAGTAAAATGATGTAGCTATTAGAAGCAAAGCTTACTAATTTCGTCAGGTCTCGCAAGTGAGAAAATACATTTTCTCTCTTGATTCAACCTTAGAAATTATCACTCCGCTATTTTGAGTGATAAATTTACAAACTGTCATTCCGAGGAGTGAAGCGACGCGGGAATCCCAAAGATTAGTAGTGTTGATGACGGGATTGCCACGCCTCGCAAAAGCGGGGCTCGCAATGACAACTAATTTTAATCATATGAAAATACGCCCATTAGCAGACAATGTATTAGTAAAACAAACCAAAGCCGACGAGGTAACCTCATTTGGTTTGGTTTTGCCGGGTAAAGACGAAAAAAAGCCCGAGGGAGACGTGGTGGCAGTTGGTCCGGGTAAGATGCTTAAAAACGGTGAGCGCGCGGTAATGGAAGTAAAAGTAGGCGATCATGTTATTTTAAAAAATTGGGGAGGCGAAAAAGTGGAACTTGATAAAGAAGAATATAAAATAATGTCGCAGGAGGATATTTTGGCGGTGGTGGAGTAAGGCTTTTGTCATTGCGAGCCACAGCGAAGCAATCCCACAATACTGGTAGTGCCGACAATGGGATTGCCGCGTCGTTACGGCTCCTCGCAATGACACTCAAATTCATAATTCCTAATTCCTAATTCATACTTCATAATTCATTTCGTATATGGCAAAACAAATTATATACAGCGAAGAAGCCAGACAGGCATTACTGCGCGGCGTAAATGCTTTGGCCAACGTGGTTAAAGTTACTCTTGGTCCAAAAGGACGCAATGTGGTTTTGGATAAAGGTTATGGCGCGCCGATAATTACCAAAGACGGCGTGACCGTGGCCAAAGAAGTGGAATTGGAAGACAAATTTGAAAACGCGGGCGTGGAATTGGTAAAAGAAGTGGCCAGCAAAACCAACGAAGATGTCGGCGACGGAACTACCACGGCCACTGTTTTGGCGCAGTCTATTATAAAAGAAGGAATGAAAAATGTTACCGCCGGCACCAATCCGGTCGCCTTAAAACGAGGTTTGGATAAATGTTTGCATGCCGTGGTTAAAGAATTAAAAGAAAATATTTCCAAGCCGGTTGAAGAAAATGAAATCGCGGATGTCGCTTCTATTTCCGCCAACGATAAAGAAGTCGGATCAAAAATTGCCGAGGCCATGAAAGAAGTTGGCAAAGACGGCGTGATTACCGTGGAAGAATCACAATCATTTGGACTAAGCATAGAAACCGTAAAAGGCATGCGTTTTGACAAGGGCTATGTCTCTCCTTATATGGTTACCAATTCCGAACGCATGGAAGCGGAATACAATGACCCGTATATTTTACTCACTGATAAAAAAATCGGTTCTATTCATGATGTTTTGCCGCTCTTGGAAAAAATAGCGCAAAGCGGAAAAAAAGAACTGGTGATTATTGCCGAAGACGTGGATGGAGAGGCGCTGGCCACTTTTGTGGTTAATAAATTGCGCGGCACATTTAATGTGTTGGCGGTAAAAGCGCCTGGTTTTGGCGACAGACGCAAAGAAATGTTGCAAGACATTGCTATTTTAACGGGTGGAAAATTGATTACCGAAGAAGTGGGATTAAAATTGGCAGATACCGGTTTGGAAGATTTGGGTTCGGCGCGCAAAGTAATTTCTACAAAAGATAATACTACTGTCGTAGACGGCAAAGGCAATGAAAACGACGTCAAAGATCGCGTAGCGCAAATTAGAAAAATGATTGAATCTACGGACAGTGATTTTGACCGCGAGAAATTGCAGGAACGTTTGGCTAAACTTTCCGGCGGAGTTGCCGTAATAAAAGTTGGAGCCGCGACTGAAACCGAAATGAAAGAAGTAAAACATAGAATTGAAGATGCCGTGGGCGCTACCAAAGCGGCCGTGGAAGAAGGTGTTGTGCCGGGCGGAGGCGTGGCCCTTATCCGAGCAATTAAAGCGCTTGATAATATTATTTTAGAAGCGGAAGAAGCGGTGGCTGTAAGTATTATGCGCCGGGCTTTGGAAGAGCCGCTAAGACAAATTGCTATAAACGCCGGCACGGACGGAGCCGTGGTCGCGGAAAATGTTAAAAAAGAAAAAGAAAGCGTTGGCTATAACGCCGCTACCGGAGTTTACGAAGACTTATTTAAAGCCGGTATCATTGACCCAACCAAAGTAACCCGCACGGCTTTGCAGAACGCGGTTTCCATTGCCGGAATGTTCCTAACCACCGAAGCGGTTATTACCGATATTCCCAAAAAAGAAGAACCGATGCCACCGATGGGTGGCGGAGGAATGGGTGGGATGGGCGGGATGATGTAAAAATATATAAATCAAAAAACGGTCACCTTTGGTGACCGTTTTTTGATTATGAAAGAGAGATCACTACTTTTGTATCTAGGGCTTTAGCTATTTTCTCCAGAAAAGCCATAGAGGGATTATAATTACCTGATTCAAGACGCGCTATGGAAGATTGCTTAGTTCCTATTTTGTGCGCCAAAGTTGCTTGAGTAAACCCTT
>CAYIHE010000092.1:0-3122 GCA_964363145.1 uncultured Gammaproteobacteria bacterium
CGGATACCAAAATTTTCCAACCGGTTAAATCAATATCCTGATCGGTGTTATTATATAATTCAAACCATTCGTGGGTGGGATAATTAGATAAAGTACCGGCCCAGGCCACTTCGTTGATTACCACTTCCGGAACGGTGCTGGTTACTACTGCCGGAATTGAACTGGTTGTAGTGGTGGAAGTTTCAATGGTAGTTGTAACTGATATGGTAGAACTGACAACCGGTTCGGTTGAAGTAGCGAAAATGGTGGTTGTGACAGAAATTGTTGAAGTGGAGACTGGTTCGGTAGAACTTGCGGAAATAGTAGTTGTGACAACATCCTGCGTGATGGTAGCGATTTCTAAAGTTGAGGTTGGGGTTGAGGTGGCAACTTCGGGCGTGGAGGTAGAAATTACGACATTAGTTAAAACCACTTGATTTTCTTCTACGAGAAGGACTGGTGGCGGTGTGGGAGGCACATACCCCACCGCGAGGATGTATGATGGTTTTGGCGGCGCTGGCGTGGTTTGGACAACTGACGGAACAAGTGGCTCCACTACTGGTTGTGGAATTTGGAGTGCTGGAGTTTCAGCAATTACCGGGGGAAGAGTTGGTTTTGCCTGCCCGCTAACGCCTGAGCGTAGCGATGGCGGGCGTGGCGCGGAAGCGATCGTAACCACAGGGCTGGCAGGCTCTGATGGGTTATTTTGAATCGTTGGTGGGGTGGTTAGCTCGGTGTTGGATTGGGTTTGGGCTTGATTGTTGGAAGCTAATTGAATACCCAAAGAATTAAACAAATTGCCGGCAAGAGAAGTGACAAAATTAAGCGAAGCGACAAATGTCTGGCTTATTTTATTTTCCGCCACAGAACAAGCGCCGCCTAAATAACTGCACGCGCTGACTAATTCCATTTTTCCTAAAGTTAAAGGATTGGTAGCGTAAAACGCACCACTGGCCACATATTGATCCGGCAAAATATTTCCCATTGTAAATGTGTCGCTGTTTTTTTCCGCTTGATCAAAAAATAGCTTGATCATGCTGGCTCCACCGATTATTGCTTTAGGGAATAAGTGGTCGCGGTAAGAGGAAAGAACATATTCATCTTCCATCAATGTATATTTCTGAGTTTTAACAGAAAAATCCTGAGGAATGACTAGCGCTAAATAAGTATTATTTATATTATCATACAACAGCTCTAATATTTCATTATTTTTATTTTTTCTTAAAACTTTTTGCAGAGAATTTACATTGGGATTTAAAAAATCAATATTGCTTATCGTATCCTCTGAAAAGAAATTTTTATTTGAATAATTTGCTAAATTAATAATTACAGATTCCGGAGAATTGTAATTAACTAAACGGCTTCCTGATGAATACAATTTTTCGGCCCAATTAGAAATACCCCTGTCGGTTTCTTGTTTAGAAAACTCTTCATATGGTGATCCGGGATCACCCTCCACGCCAGGATGCGAATCATCGCGCGTATGATCCGGAACCGTGGCGTCTTCAACAATATGTAAAATATGTCCAAGCGCAAGAAATGCAGATTTTTTATCTCCATCTATGTATGATTTTATTGCTTTTTGCCAAGTTTGGTTTCCGTGTTGAAACGCATACGCCGTTTGATATTCTTGGTTTGTAATCCAATCAACCGAAGTTAAGGCCGGATATGGGGCCATGTCAGCGCCACGTTTATACCCTTCCTCTTGGCTTAAACGGCCATAGTGCTTGCCAGACCAACCAACACCATGCACAGGATCATAAAAATGGTTTATCCAGCGCGGCACAGAATCTTCATCAATTGCTCCTTGCATTATCCAATCAATTTCTTGCTGTGATAATTTGTTTACAGAAGTGGCTAAATTATAAAATTTCGCCGACTCAACTGTTAGCGCAGGATGAGTAGAGCGTTGGTCGTAGGCAAAAACTGAAAAAAAACTTATTAAAAAAATTGGCAAAGCTAAAAAAATAAAAAACTTTCCAAACTTCATAATACGTAAATTTTCCACACTTTTGTGTATGGGTTTAAGATGAAATTTACTGGTGACGAAACCGATTTTCCCCCCTTTTCAACATTTCTAAAATAATAGGCAGTACTATCATTAGAATGATCATGTCTTAATACAGAAGAATTTTGAATTATGGATTCAATTTTTCCATCTTTAATTGTATCTTCAATAATTTTTTTCCACTCCTCTTGCTTTTCAACAACAAAATATTTGCCGGCTAATTCAGCATCTTTGTTCTTCAACGCCTCTAGAAACATCGCCCATGTCTCCTCTGGAGTTTTGCCACCATAGGTGTCCTCGCGATAAGGCTGGCTTAATGCATTTTGAAAATCATTTGTCTTTTTTTGTATTCGCCACGTCTTCCAACTGTAATATCCGGCCGACCCTACCCACCACAACAAAAATAATCCTACTAAAATAGAAACTACGATCAAAAATTTCTTCATACTTTATTTTTATCTTTTTAATAAAAATTTAACCTCGCCTGCATTATACTCTCCTTTATAAAAAAGTATAGCGCTCTCAAAAAAGGCTGCGGATAAATACATACGTATTCCTTAGCGACATAATCACTTTGTCATCCCCGCCTCCGAGCGGGGATCCAGCGGACAATTGTCTGGATTCCCGATCAAGCCGGGAATGACAACCGACAGTATGTGGTGCGGGGATACGTATGGATAACTATCTAAACCACACGCCTCCTCGCCACCTTAACTCGCGACCGCAATTTTTTACTTTCCAATCTTCTTATTTTTGAGGCTTTGGTGGGGCGGGTAGGCCGGCGTTTTTTGGGCACGCGCAAAGCCTGCGTCACCAACGTTTGTAGGCGGGCCGTGGCCAGCGCGCGATTTTGCGGCTGGGAACGTTCTTCTTCCGACATTATCACCAGTTCGTCTTCATTATTAATTCTATTGGCCAATTTTTCCCGCACTCTCGCCTTTTCCGCATCCGACAAAACCGCCGACTTCCCTATCGGCCAATGAATAACAACTTTGGTAGAAGTTTTATTTACATTTTGCCCGCCCTTTCCACCTGATCTGGCAAAAGTGATTGTAAATTCGCTTTCTGGGACATGCATACAATTTTATTTTTTTGTCATCCCGAGCGAGGCCGTAGCCGACGAGGGATCTACTCA
>CAYIHE010000093.1:0-3036 GCA_964363145.1 uncultured Gammaproteobacteria bacterium
TTCTCGGGTCTTGTACTCACCGCCCGTCACACCACGGGAGTTGGCAATGCCCAAAATTCCCTTCGGGAATTAAGGCAGGGTCAATGACTAGGGTGAAGTCGTAACAAGGCATCCGTAGCGGAAGCTGTGGATGGATCACCTCCTTTCTGGAGATACTCAGTCGAAAGACTGTGAACTCTGTCGAGTGTCGCCTTAATCGGCGACACGCCCGGACCACTTTGGTCAGGGACGAAAGGATAGACCGGTCTTTGTCACATTTATGAAGTCAATGCAGAAAGTCCGCCTAGGCGGATTTTTTGTCCCGATTTTTCTTTTTGACATTTATTTAAAATCGTGATATACATATCTGCAAGGAGGAACCAACAATGACCCCGATCAAAGTGGTAGTTCTGATGGTGAAGAAACGAGCGTCAAGGAAGCATCAAGAAGCGCTCAAGCGAGTTTTGAAAAAGTACGGCTTTGATCCAAAAGGATCCTTCATATTCGTTATCAAAGATGGAAGGCAAAGTTTTTTCTTGCAAGGTATTTCCAGTAGAGTCAGGGCAGAGCAAATTTGCCGCGAGGTTCTTGACAGCATCAACTAGCCGCTATTAATCCACCGCCACGAGGATATAAAATTCGTGGCCATTACAAAGACAGTCTTATCCAAGGCTGTTTTTGTTTTTTGTATTAAGTGTGTATACTACAATTCAAAGGAGGAAAACCCATGGCCGACGCGGATGACAAGAAGAAAGTGTTTCGGGTTCATCTCGATGAAAAATCAGCCGCAGATTTGGTAAAAGCAAAAGAATGGTTTGGGTATTCTTCGGATGAAGAAGTGGTTGGTCTGGCGTTTGCTCTTGTGCTTCGCTGCTACCAAGCAGAAAAAGCCGGCGACAAGTTTTGCGTTTGGCATCCGCTAACCAAGGAAGGAGAGATTGTAAATTTATACAATGACTCGTCGGAGATTAAAACCGATAAGGTAAAGGTGGAAGTAGGATTTGGAAAAAGAAAAAAGAAGGATTTGAAAAATTAGTATATATATCCGCGCCACGAGGATTTCAGTTCGTGGCCAATACAAAGACAGTCTTTTCCAAGGCTGTTTTTGTTTTTTAAAAATTAAATAAAAAACGAGCCCCCCGAAAGAGGCTCTATAAGTTCTGTTTTTTTACTATTCCTTCGGCCAGTTCTTTTTGAGAAATTCCGTAATCGTGGCGGAAGGGATGATAATCCCAAATGTTGGCCCGCCTTCCGGGTTAAAGTACATCATGCTGGTAATGCCAATGCATCGGCCCAGACTGTCAAACATTGGTCCGCCGCTGGAGCCATGTCCGACCCGCAAGTCCATCAGCAAAAACGGCGCTTTCACCACTCGTTCTTTGCCATTCATCCAGACACTGATGTCGTCGGACAGGCGGTTAGTATAATGGCCAAAAAGAGGCGACAGAAACGCGGGAGTGACAATTCCCCACGAATAAATTTCGTCTCCCGGTTTGAGTTCGTTGTCCGGGCCGAATGTTACCGCTTCGTCAAATTGCAGTTTTGTTTTTAGCAAGGCCAGATCATGGTCTTTGTCAATAGCGACTATGGTCGCTTTTTCGCACTGACGTTCTCCGCGCTCTGTTTTGCAAACCAGAACAGCGTCAATGTTGTGCTTCGCGCCTTCCGGTTCAAACGCGGTCGCGTCCACCACGTGGCTGTTGGTCAGAATCAGCCCATCTACGCTTACCACCGCGGATGAACCGCCAAGGGTAACCATGCCGGTTTTTACTTCTCCGGTAACCGGATCGGTTTCTTGCCGGTCAAAAACATGCAGGACCTGGGCAGAGGCCTGTCCATTTTCCCAAAACCGCGCCGGACGCGGATGGGGCAAAGAAGTTTTGGAACTCACCGAACTCGTGGTGGCGCACGCGCCGAGAATAGAAATGAAAAGAGCGAAAACAAACAGCTTGCCGTTTCTCATGACACTACCTCCAGCTTATTTTTATCATAGCATATCAATTTTATAGTGGCAAACATTATGGTAGCAAATTATCCCGAAGTCGTTTTTTAAATGAATAAATCCGTATCAAAAAAAGAGCCTCCCGAATGGAGGCTGTTCTAACTATTTTTACTCCACTTTTGGCCAGTTATTTTTTGGAAATACCTTGGCAATTGTGATGGATGGGATGATATATCCAGTCGACGGTCCTTCGCTCGTAATCATACTGGTAATGCCAATAGATCTGTCCAGACTGTCAAACATTGGTCCACCGCTGGAACCGGGGCCGACCCGCAAGTCCATCATCAAAAACGGTCCTTTTATCAGTTGCTCTTTGCCGTTTGTAAAGGTTCTAACACTGCCGTTTACCAAATCGGCAACTTCCATGCGGTTAATATAGTGACCACGAAGAGATGACATTGGTATGCCGTTTACATTTCCCCAGAAATAGATTTCATCACCTTTCTTAAGTCCGCCGTTCGGGTAAAGTTTCACCTCTTGGTCAAACTTCATAGTTGTTTTCAGCATGGCCAAATCATACTCTCGGTTAATTTCAACTATGGTCGGGGACTCATCGCATTCGCGATTCCCGTTTGTTATTTTGCAAACAAGCAAAATGTTAATGTTGTGCGGCGGCGCGTCTTCCGGTTCAAACATTATAGAATCCACCACATGGCTGTTTGTAATAATCAGACCGTTTTTGTCTACCACCGCGGCCGAACCGCTCACGGTAACTAGCCCGATTCTAATTTCTCCGGTATTCGGGTCTATCACCATTTGATCAAAAATGTGGAATATGTGGGCCGTGGCCCGGCCGTTTTCCCAAAACCGCGTGGGACGCGGGTGGTGCAAATAAAAATAGATGAGAATAGAAATAAAAAGAGCGAAAACAAACAGCTTGCGGTTCTTCATGACACTACCTCCAGCTTATTTTTATCATAGCATGCCGATTTTGCGGTGGCAAATAAGGCCTTGATTTTTTTACTTAATTTTGTTACACTTTATTTTGAAATTAAAACGGGCGGCTAGCTCAGTTGGTTAGAGCATCTGCATGACATGCAGAGGGTCACAGGTTC
>CAYIHE010000094.1:0-2986 GCA_964363145.1 uncultured Gammaproteobacteria bacterium
CCGGCACCACTTCGCCTTTTTTATCCTGGGTTTTGTCGTTAAATTCTTTGACAAAGGCCTGGATGTTTACGCCGTGCTGGCCCAAAGCCGGACCGACTGGTGGGGCCGGATTGGCGGCTCCTCCCACAATTTGCAGTTTGATTTGAGCTGTTAATTTTTTGGCCATATAGTTAGACTTCGGACTTCAGACTTCAGACTTCAGCACCGGACAATCGGACTTCGGTCTCAGACTTTAGTCGTGAATAAATTGTTGCCGAGAAGCGTCCAGTGATGGACCGGCAGGTTGGTTGTTATTTTTTTAAACTATTAATTAAAGCGTTCAACTTTTTACCTAACACATTACTGTTGTCGTATATTTGATTGAAACTTTCTTCGTTGATATACCCTTGGTCTTTAGCTATATAACTTCCGGCCAGAACTTCCTCCATTGATGTATAAGCAATTCGTAAAAATCGTATAAATTCAATGTCTGATTTTCTATCACTGCCTTCGGTAATATTAAGTAATACTGAAAGGGCAGCCCGTCTAATTTGATTTGTTAGGCTGAACAGCTCATCCTTCGGGAAACTTTTTGTAATTGTGTAAATTAGATTTACAAATTGTCTCGCGAGCTTCCAAACTTCTAGATTCTCAAATCTGTATGTCATATTAAAGTTGGACTTCGGTTATTGGTCTTCGGACTTTGGTTTTCGATTGTCTATCCGGAGCTGAAGTCCGAAGTCTGATAGCTGAAGTCTGGTTACGCCTTTTTAACCTGCATAGCGTCCAGCTCCACCGGAGTTTCACGCCCAAACATGGTGATTAGAACTTTGATTTTTCCTCTTTCCTGATCAATGTTGCTGATTTTTCCTTCAAAATTTTTGAACGGGCCATCGGTAATGCGCACAGATTCGTTAATTTCAAAATTAATTTGGTGCTGTGGTTCGGAAGCGGCCATCCGTTTTAGCAGAGTGTCCACTTCATGCTGATCCACCGGAGTAGGTGTAGTGCCAGAGCCGACAAAGCCGGTAACGTTTGGCGTGTTGCGCACCACATACCAGGAATCATCGGTAACGATCATTTCTACGAGCACATAGCCGGGAAAGATTTTTTCTTCCACCACCAAGCGCTTGCTGTTTTTAATTTTTATTTTTTTTTCTTTGGGGACCAAAATATTAAAAATTTTGTCTTGCATGGCAAAAGAATCAATGCGCTGTTCCAGATTGCTTTTGACATTTTCTTCGTAGCCACTGTAAGTATGCAATACATACCAGCGTTTGCCTAAATTCAGGGTCTGTTTTGCCATATGTTTGTATTTGTCATCGCGAGCGTAGCGTGGCGATCCCATGGTTTGGGGGATTGCTTCGTCGCTTCACTCCTCGCAATGACAGTTAAACTATTTTAAAAATAAATTTGCAATGCCCCAGTTGAAAGCGTAATCCAGAATGCCAAAAAACATAGCCATGCCAACGCTAAGGCCAATTACCAAAGCGCTGTAATTTATAGTCTGGCTTTTGGTTGGCCAGGTGACTTTTTTCATTTCTTGATAAGAACCGACGAAGTAATTTTTGATTGCGCTAAACATATTTTTTTATTTTTAAAAAGGCCTTTCGGCCGTTTTGTATAACTTAATAATATACTATAATGAAAAAAAAGTCAAGGCATTGTTATCAACAGCGCTGTTTAAAAAGAAAAAGGGCGCGGCTCAAACGTTTTCACGTTGAGCCGCGCCCAGTGATTACTTTGTTTCCGCTTGCGTGTTTTTCGCGAGCAGACGCTGATTAAAGTCGGCTTCGGGATCATCCAACTCCCGTCTGATTATTGTTTCCAGCGCCAAATGCTCGCGCACGCTTTCTCCAAGCCCATTCAGTTTGGCGCGCAGAGCTTCCAGATTCGGAGTGATTAAGGAACGCTCGCCTTCGGGCTGACAGACCAGCGCGATACAGGCGGCGTCGGCGCTCATAATGGTTTCCACGATTTCGCGCCTCTGCTCTTGCAGAGTTTCCCGCATGGCCAGCAAACCGGCCTCTGCTTTTTCATGTTCCAAGTGCCCGCGTTCCACATAGAACTTGGCGCGCTTCGCCTCGGCGTTGAACATTCGAATGTTTGCATCATGATCATGGATGAGAGCGACCAGTTGGCGCGCGTCATCTTTTACAGCTTCCGGCAGTTTGTTCCACACGTCCAATTCGCTCTGTAACGCATCTATTTTTGCCCTGTTTTTGGCGCGGACGGCCTTAGAACTATGTACATAGTTTCTGGCTTTCCGGCTCCAGAGGAAGTAAGACCAATCAATATCATCGCACATATCTTTTGTCGCACTTACTCTCCCCGCAAGAGACGCAAGGATTGTTCCAACGAGCGCAACTACCCCACCCTCTATTTGACCATAGGCAAAGAGAATGATAGCCACGATTGTGGCCATTAGCACGAACAGGCCGGAAATGCCTACAATGCTTACCGTGGCGCGGCAAATTTCCAGAATATAGCGATCTTGGTTTTCGCCTCTAAGAGCGTAAGTTTGCTCCAAGAGCGGACCCTCCGCCTTCATTAGAGAATCAAGTGGCACCGGTTGTTCGTCTTTTCCAAAAAGCGAATATTCTTTGGCCTCAAAAGGCGCAAGAGCACTGAAAGTTTCGGTTTTGTTTCCCATGGCTCCCTCCATTGTTCTGGGTGAATTGTCAAAGACCGACATAGCACCTTATCAAATAAACGAAAGAATGTCAATTGTATTGACAAAAATGTAAAACCATCGGTTGTTGTCTGGTTAAGTTTAGATGTCTAAATTACTAACCGATTTAGCATGAGTCTGAATAAATTTCTTGCGCGGAGCAACTTCATCACCCATCAAGGTTTCAAAAACTTCGTTGGCCAATTCCGCGTCTTCTACAGTCACTCTTTTCATCATGCGATTTTTTGGGTCCATGGTTGTTTCCCAAAGCTGTTCCGGATTCATTTCTCCCAAACCTTTGTAGCGCTGAATGTTTACTTTGATGCCGTTTATTTC
>CAYIHE010000095.1:0-2902 GCA_964363145.1 uncultured Gammaproteobacteria bacterium
TTACAGAGATCCTTCATGGAATTTATGCCCTTTGGGTATTCAGGATGACAACAAACAACACTTTACTTTGTATGAAAAAAATAAAATACATTTTATACACACTCGCAATTTTTATTTTTTTTGTCGGCATTTCACCCGCGCGCGCCTTTAGCATTTCGCCGGCAAAAATTTTATTAACCGTTGACCCGGGAGCTAGCCAGACCCTGGTGATAAAAATAAAAAATGATGAGAAAAAGGATTTAGATTTTAGATTTGGAGTGTGGGGCATGGAGCAAGACCAGCAAGGCAATCCGGTTTTTACGCATGGCGAGGATGTGGCGGAAACCTGGGTTTATCCGGAAAATTATTCCGTCAATATAAAATCAGGGCAGACCAAAGATATAAATTTTATAATAAAAATTCCCGCCGACGCTTGGGCCGGATCGTATTATTTGGGTTTGTTTGCCGAGCCGGTTTGGCCAAAATTAGAACAGGCAAATGTAAATACCCGGCTGGCGTCTTTGTTAACTTTACAGGTAAGCGGAGCGGTAAATGAATCTTTGGTTATAGAAAAATGGGCGCCTCAAAATAATATTACTAAAGAAAAAAAATGGAAATTTGATTTGCTTTTAAAAAATGCCGGCACAATAGAAATAAACATGCGCGGCAGTGTGGCTTTGCGAAATTGGAAAGGGGAAGAAATTTTTTCCCAGCCACTGGTTTTGGGGAATAAATTATTGGCCGGCGCTAAGCGCGCTTTACAGCCGGAGATTGTTTTACGCGATGATATAAAATTGCCCGGGCTTTATCAAGCGCAGATAAAAATAAATTACGGCCGCGCCAATCTTTCCGCCAGCGCTTTGGCCTATGTTTGGTATTTTCCGGCTTGGAGCAAGGCGGTTTTGATCGGCCTGGGCGCGATTTTTGTCTTTTTGCTGGTGGTTGTTGTTTTGCGCATCAAACGTAGGAAATAATTACTACCCTTTCCTGTCATTGCGAGAAGGCCTTGGCGGCCGACGAAGCAATCCCACGGATTGGTAGTGTCGGCGACAGGATTGTCCCGATAGTGAATCGAGGATCCTCGACCGCGGTCGGGACCGCGTCGTTTCACTCCTCGCAATGACAAAAAATCATCCCGAAAATGTCGGGATTTTTTTGTTTATTATTAGTGATAATTAGTGAAAATAATTAGTGGCTACTTATCCACATCCGACGCGACAAAATAGCATATGAATAAGCGCAAAAAAGTTGTATAATGTATATATATAAAAAGAAGGCCCTGTGATTTCGTGTTTGGCGGGAAAGTCCGCCTAGCTGTAAATGGATATGGAGGAATTTAGAGGGGAAAAAAGAGCAACAAAAAAGCTTCCCATTTTTGTGATATTTGGGTTAGTTTTGTTTTTTGTCTTTTTAAATTCCCCGCTTGGGTGGGGTAGGGGTGGGTTGGAAATTGCGCAAGCCGCTTCCGCGCCGATGATAATTACTTATCAGGGAAAACTTTTGGTCGGCAGTTATTTGGCCACCACCACACAAAGCATATATTTTATTTTGTACGATTCTTTATCCGGCGGTTCGGCTTTGTATAGCGCCAGCGGCACAGCGGCTTCGCCAAATTTTGTCAGTGTTGTTCCCAGCCAAGGTTTGTTTAGTATAAATTTTGGCGACACCGGTACCAACCCAATTACCTCCACAATTTTTCGCGATAATGCATCTGTATTTTTGGAAGTAAGAATCGGCGCCGATACTCTGACGCCCAGAAAAAGAATTACCTCCGTGCCGTACGCGTTTAATTCCAGATTTTTAGACGGCGTGCCTGGCGACACTCTTTCCACCACTACCTACATTCCAATTTCGGACAGCTTGGGCAATTTCCGTTTTAATAGTACGACTATCACTACGGCGACAATTGGTGTGGCCACTATTGGTACTTCTACTATCGGCCGGCTTGTCGTTACTTCTTCACAGAGGATTGATTTTGATTTGTTTAATGACGTTTTCAGTTTACCGAATTATTTTAGCCCGAAACTTCTTGTTGGTAAAAATGTAACCGAAGCCAGCCCTTCTTCCATATCCACTATTATCGGCACAATAAATGTCTCTACAACTCCGCAAGACAGCACAGCATTTACCGGCGTTTATGGTTTTGCTAACGTTCCCAGCACCAATGCCGCCAACATGCTTGGCGCTCCATTAGGTTCTAACATTATCGGCGTACAGGGCGAGGCATATTATGCTGGTACAGGCAATATCAGGAAAACACTTGGCCTGTCTGGAATGGCGTCTCAAGCCGGTAGTGGCACTGTTAATAAATTAATTGGTGTTGAAGCTACCGCCTCTCAAGCCAGTAGTGGGCTAATTGATGAATTGCACGGTCTTCGCGTGCATAATGTTAGGGGCGGAACAGGCAATATCACCAGCGCTTTTGGTGTAAGTATTTATGATTTTCAAGAAAATGGAGGAACCGGAGTTATCACGAATAATTATGGTTTATATATCGCGAATATTGCTACAGGTTCCAATAGGTATGCTATTTATTCGCTTGGTGGCCAATCATATCACGCTGGTAATTTTGGTATTGGCACAACAACTCCGGCTTCCCAACTTCACGTTGTCAGCACTACCGAACAATTGCGTTTAGGGTATGATGGCGGCAATTACACTTCATTCACTGTTGGTTCAAATGGCGCCCTAACCGTTTCTTCAACTGGCGCTGTTACCACTACCATTTCCAACAAACTTTCTGTATTAAGCAATTCATATTTTGGCACTATCGCTTCCGGCACTTGGAACGGCGCCATGATTGGCATTGCCTACGGCGGCACCAATTCTTCCAGCATCGGCCCGGCCGGTTCGGTGGCTTATTCAAGTGGAACTTTTTACGCCTTCACCGCCACCGGCACCGCTGGCCAATTGCTTCAGGCCA
>CAYIHE010000096.1:0-2874 GCA_964363145.1 uncultured Gammaproteobacteria bacterium
CTTGCACACCTGCCGTCATCGAGAAGCTGGATCCGTCGATGCGCTATAAGGTTAGCGTGCTTGGAGAAAGTGTGGAAATCCGCAAGATGGATTAAGGCCACCATGGCCAACACGTCGCCTTGCCCCAAACTTCGGGGCAAGGCATTTTTTTATTCATTATTTCTAATAGATTCCGCGGTGGGTAAATTTTTTGGCTGTAACCAGCGGCGCGTCAAGGCCTCTTTCAGTTGTAAAAGTTCCGGCACTTTCAAAAGATAACATATTAAACCGTAAATTGCCAGTCCGGCCAAGCTGGCCAAAATTCCCTGTCCTAGCACTCCGCCAAAATAGTCCAAATTGAAAATTCTGGCCAGAGGATATTTTAAATATTGAATAACCAAAGCCATAGGAATGGCGGCCGCGGCAATTTTAAAAAATGAAGCCAGAATCCGGTCTTCATCCAGGTTGCCGGTGATTTGGCGCAAAGCAGTATATGAAATAATTAAATTTATAATGGATCCAAGAGAAAAAGCTAAAGCCAATCCGGCCACGCCCAACGGTTTCATTAGCAATAAAGAAGCGATGATGGTAATTAGTTCGGAAATGACGCCGATAATAAACGGCGTTTTGGTATTGGATAAAGCGTAAAAAGCGCGAGTGAACAACGGGACCAAAGACTGTGCGAACAAACTTAAAGAAAATAATGCCAGCGCGTCGGCGGTGTTGATGGTGGCGCTCCAGTTAAATTCGCCAGTTCCCAAAACCACGCGCACAATTTGGGCGCGGAGCAATAAAATAATTATGGAAATTGGAATAATTAAAAAAATAATCTGCCGCGTTGTGGCCGATAAATTTTTGATAAATTCTTCTTCGTTATCTTGCGCCGCCGCGACCGATAAAACAGGAAACACAGCCAGCGCGAAAGCAATGCCGATTATGCCAACTGGCACGCCTTGTAAATTATTGGCAAAATTAAACACTGCCACACTGCCCGCCGGCAAAGTGGAAGCCAAAATTGTGACGATGACCAGGTGCAGTTGGTTTAGAGCCAAGCCCAGCGTGCGCGGGATCATTAATCGGCCGATGATTTTGGTGTTTTTGTCTTTGAGGTCAAAAATCCATTGCCAGCGATAGCCATTGGCGTAAGCGCTATATGTTTGCGCGCCAAAATGCATAGCCGCGCCCATTACTACGCCCCAGGCAATTCCACTGATGCCAAACAAAGGCACAAAAACAGCCACGCCCAAAATAATTCCCAGATTATAAAATATTGGGGCCAGAGAATAAAGAAAAAACGCTTTTAAAGATTGCAAAATGCCGCCCACAACCATGGATAGTCCCAAGAGAAATGTGGAGCCAAACATAATACGCGTAAATTGCGTTACCAGTTGGCGCGGATAATCGTCAAATCCCGGAGTGATAATAGGCGCGTAGTAGGGCGCCAAAATTACACCCAGCGCGCTTAAAATTAACAAGGCCGCGCCGGTAATATTTAAAACATTATTTGCCAGTTTCCAGGCCGGAGATTTGTCCTCGCCGGTATTGGTAAATAATTTTGTAAATGTGGGGATAAAACCGGCGCTAAGCGCGCCGACTATTAGCAGGTTAAAAACCAAGTCAGGAATTTTGAATGCCGCGTAGTAGGCGTCCATTACCGGCCCCACGCCAAAATTGTGGGCAAAAACACGATCGCGCAACAACCCAACCAATCGGCTCGCTAAAGTGGCCGCGGAAATAATTAAAGCCGCGCCGGTTATGGATTTGGATTGGGAATTGAGGATTTTGAGCATAATTTTTTGTTGTCATTCCCAACCTGCCTGCCGGCAGGCAGGCTTGATTGGGAATCCATACAATCGTCGACTGGATTCCCGCTCTTGGGCGGGAATGACAGTTAGTTGTTGGTCGATGCAAGGTTCACAGTCAACACCGCGTAATCCGTGCCTGGCCGAATTTCTTCTTCGCTTTGCGCGTATAGCGAGCCGGTGATGCCGTCTTTGCTGAAAGAAAACTGCCGCACGTTTTTGCCTTCGCTTTCCACGTCTATTTTATAATCTTTTTTCTTTAATTCGGTTTTATAATAATTTATCATAAAGGCAGGATCCGTATCCATATTTTTCCATTCAATTTGCACGGTGTCGCGGTGGTCGCTTACCGGCGCGCTGATTATTTTCCATAGATTTGTGACGGAAGACAGTTTGCCGGTGTCATTGGTGTTTTGGTCGCTTTTATTTAAAGTAAGAAAAAGCGGAGATAAAATTATTTTTGGGAAAAAGGCGGCGATTTCTATGCCCCGATTTTTATATTTTCCGGAAACAAAAGTAATGCGCTCCACATTGTTTTGGTCGTAGACTGGAATATCAACGGGAAAATTATCCGGCACTTTTTTTAAAACTTCCGGCCCACTGCCCAAAGCCAACCGCAAAAAAATAATTACGCCGATTATAACTATAACTAAACAGCCGCAACCCGTCAGGCAGGCGCGTTTAATAGCGGAAAAGGCGGAGTATTTTTTGGTTAATTCGCCGATTGGCGGTTCTACTATCTCAACATTGTTTATGTTGCGTCGCATACATAAACATTTTAGCAGAAAATTTGATTTTTGCCCAGTCTTAAATGCGGGTCTTTATTTTTTATGCGATTTATGCTATGGTTATGTTAACCAAAGAAAGGAGGGCGCCATGAACGGTAATTTCTTGGTATTTGAATATGTGGCGCCCAATTCGGACGCCAACGAAGCGGCAGATGTCGTGATGAAAAGAAAATGCGCGGCATTGCTGAAAGCGGCTGACGCGGTGTTGGACAGATTGTCCGAAGACACTCGTCAAAGTTTGAATAGGCCGGTCAGTTATGATTTGCTGGCTCGTTTGAGTGATAATGGTTTTGTGACCGCCATGA
>CAYIHE010000097.1:0-2845 GCA_964363145.1 uncultured Gammaproteobacteria bacterium
TTTAAATCCTTTCCGCCCCAGCCCGCCGGATATTGACGGCGATTTTGCCGATGACAAGCGCGATGAAATGATTGCCTACGTCACAAAAAAATACGGCGCCGACAAAGTGGCGCAGATTATTACTTTTGGTACCATGGCGGCGCGCGGGGCGGTGCGCGATGTGGGCCGGGCGCTGGGTTTTCCTTATTCTTTTTGCGATCAAATCTCCAAACTTATTCCTTTTGGGGCGCAGGGCTTCCAGATGACCATTGCCAAAGCCTTAAATCTGGAACCCGAACTAAAAAAATTATATGAAAAAAACGCGGATGCCAAACGTTTGCTGGATCTGGCGCAAAAAGTGGAAGGTTGCGCCCGGCACACATCCATTCATGCGGCCGGAGTGGTTATTTCTCCGACTCCGCTGACGGATTTTACTCCCGTGCAGTTGGAAACAGGCGGCGAACGCGTCATCACTCAATACGAAATGCATTCCGTGGAAGCCGCCGGGGTTTTGAAAATGGATTTTTTGGGCATTCGAAATCTGGCTATTTTGGGTCATGCCGTGGAAATTATAGAAAAAACAACAGGTCAGAAAATTGATGTATACAATTTGTATCCATGGGATGATAAAAAAACTTATGAGATGCTGGCGCGTGGCGAAACCGTTGGCGTGTTTCAGCTTTCAAGTTCCGGTATGACCAGGTATTTAAAAGAGCTTAAACCAACCACAATTTTTGATATCATGGCCATGGTGGCTTTATTTAGGCCCGGGCCAATGGATTCCATCCCGGATTATATTCAAAGAAAAAATCATCCGGAATTAATTCAGTACGAAGACCCGCGCATGAAAGATTATTTAGACCAATCTTTGGGCTTAATCGTTTATCAAGATGATGTGTTGCTGACGGCAATAAACTTGGCCGGATATAATTGGGAAGAAGCGGACAAATTTCGCAAAGCCATGGGCAAAAAAATTCCCGCAGAAATGGCCAAGCAAAAAGATAAATTTTACAAAGGATGTAAAGATTTTGGAAAATTACCGGAGGAGAAAATAAACAAACTTTGGGAGCGTATTGAGCCGTTCGCGGCGTATGGTTTCAACAAAGCCCACGCTTCCAGTTACGCGGTGGTGGCTTACCAAACCGCCTACTTGAAGGCGAATTTTCCGGTGCAATACATGACCGCTATTTTAATCGCCGAAAGCGGGGATATAGATAAAGTGCCGGAAGTTATTCATGAATGCGAAAGAATGGGGATAAAAGTTTTGCCGCCGGATATAAACGAAAGTTTTAAAAATTTCGCGATGATTGGCAGTAAATCCCCCCTAGAGGGGGGAGCCCACGAGGGGCAGGGGGGTGTGAGATTATTGCCCCCGGCGGATTACACCCCCCAACCCCCCTCAAGGGGGGAAACCAACGCCCACATCCGCTTCGGCCTCAACGGCATCAAAAATTTGGGCGAGCACATTGCCGAAGCTATTTATCGCGAACGCAAAGACAATGGAAAATATAAAAATCTGCAGGATTTGCTAACCAGAGTTAAGGACAGAGATTTGAATAAAAAATCTTTGGAAAGCTTGATAAAATGCGGCGCGTTGGATTGTTTTGGCCATGACCGCGGCTATCTGGCCGGCAATATAGAAAATATATTGGCGTATGTAAAACAAATTCACGAAAAAAAATCATTAAACCAGAATTCTCTTTTTGCCGGCACAAACATAGACATGTCCACCAAAATTCAGCTGGTTCCGGCGCCTAATGCCAGCGAAGAAGAAAAACTTTTGTGGGAAAAAGAATTGCTCGGTCTTTATGTCACCTCGCATCCCTTTACCTATTATCAAAATATAATGAAAGATGTTCTAACCCCGCTTAAAGATCTGTCCGCTCAAACCAGAAATCAGTGGGTAGTGGTGGGTGGCATGATAGATTCAACCAAGAAAAAAATAACCCGTGGCGGCAAAGCCATGATGTTTGCCAAGTTGTTGGATACCACCAGCAGTTTGGAACTGTTAATTTTTCCTAAGACTTACGAAACCACCGCGGATGTTTGGGTGGAAGGCAAGCCGGTTTGTGTAATCGGCCGGACTTCCGAAGAAGAAGGGGATGATAAATTGTTTGTGGAGAAAGCTTATTTGTTAACGCCCGAAAACGCGCCAACTTTGGCGCGGCAAATGGCGATGTCACAAGTAAATAAACCGTTGAAAACGCAATCTGCCGAAGATGTTTTTGAAATTGTGATTAGCGCGGCGGACGTAAAAGCCAAAGCCGAGGTCATCAAAAGCGTTTTAAAAAAATACCCGGGCAATAAGGCGGTGGTGTTAAAAGTAGGGGATAAAATATTAAAAACTTCATATAAGGTTAATGAGTGCGAGGAGTTGAAGAATGAATTGGTTCGGATTATTTAATGCGCGTTTAATTCTTTCCTAAAATTGAAGTTAAGAAAGCGCCAAAAAAGAATCCAAAAATTATCATGCAAATCATCACCGCCCGAAAAAGGCGGTATTCTTTTTTAAATTTAGAAAAAGATATGGCATATGAGCTGTCTGCCAATTTGGGGGCAATTTTTTCAAATGATGAAACAGGCGTTTCTAAGGCGATTATATATTTTACAAGGCGCGGATTTTTTGTAAAAAAATAGATAGAAATGGCCAAACTAAAGCCAAGGCCGATAATTATAAAAATTCCTAAGCTTGTCTCCATATATATGGTTATGTGATATAATAAGGTTAATCAAATTATACCATTTTTAAGCAAAAAAACCATGAGCGATAAAAAATTTAAATATAGCATCGCTGTTTCGCTGTTGTTTATCTTTGTTTCCGCGGCGTATATTGGGTACCAAATAACCAAAGGCGGACGGGCGCAAC
>CAYIHE010000098.1:0-2702 GCA_964363145.1 uncultured Gammaproteobacteria bacterium
TTAATAAACTCCTCCGTTACTCTTTGGGCATATTGTTTCCTAATTTGTATTCCATTGAAGGTATGATGTATGGCCGAATAAGCTGTGCGAATTTTTCTGCTGAACGACTGTAAACATACAGTCGCCATCTTTCGTATTGCTTATGTAAGCCTACTTCTATACCAAACTTTTTCTCAAGTACACTTTTTATTAATTCAAGATCTTTTTTGCCATATCCAATCGCATGGATGATATATGTTTTATGATGATCAGACTTAAATGATCCGTCATCCATAAACCATATTGCCAATGCCACTGGGTCGAGCAATTTCGAAATCATTTTCGGAATTATCTTTTTTCTGCCCACATAAAACTGCTGGCCATAAAACCGAAATGATCCAAGAGAATACGTCGTAAAACCTGTACTAGCAAATTGTTTGCCATTAAGATGTTTTACTCTTATATAGAGTTGCCCATGAACCAAATTTTTAAATTGCTCATATAGCCACTCTACATATTCTCTCTGTCTGATGGAATGTTCTACTTTTAACCGATACGTTCGAGCGCCGGTTTGCATCTCAAGATGTCCGTCGCCCAAGAGCATTCCAGTAAGAATAGATCTCTGAATTTGATTAAGCCTTAAATTCTTTTTAAGACTTTCGATATTATTCGATCTCATTGATTAGGTTCGCTCCGATTTTACATCAGAGCCTGCATGTCGCCACGCAGTTCGGACTATATCATTCTCCGTATAAACGGAGTTCAGCGTGTAGTCTCTGAGGGTTTCCAGCACTAATTTTTGAGTTATTGACAGAATATATATTATATGCTATCGTCTTCCCTAGTTAGGAAGTGTGATTGATAGATGATGCCAGTGTTCCTCCGAACTGGCTAATCACGCGGATATCCGCTTAAATCCCATCTCCTCCTGCTGTTCACATCGGAGAATCCACCCTGGTCGGCCGTAATGGCGCCAGGGTGATCTTTTTTAAACTCAAAAATTAGTGCTGGATCTTCCCTGCTGATTGTCTGCACCAAAATATTTTTACCCTTTCGACGAGGTAATTTTGGATACTTCAGGTTTTTCACCACAGACGTTCCAGCATACAGCTAATTTTTCCATATCGCCTTACGACGATAGGTCCCCCACAACCAACATTCTCGATTTAATCGAGCAGTAACGGATTATTGGTTGCACACGGATTATAAACTTACCCACGATTTGCGGTCAGTTTGCGTTAGTCCGCGTCTTTGAGGAAAACGCCCCATTTAAACTGCCTACCAAGCACTGTCCTATATGAGTTTCCGCGCGAAACGCGCTTACTCCCTTAACTATTGACATACACTGAATTATATGATACAATTCTAACAGCACTATGAAAAACATTCTGTCTTGGTTAATCATCGGGACGTACGGTTTGCTGTACGTCGTTGGAACACTCGTCGCCTACTCGAAGGGAGACATTCTTCTTTTCGCAGCCTTCATCGGAGGTGCCTGCGGTATTGCAGGAATTCACCTCGGAATGTGGGCCGCGAGACGGAATCAACGTTGTTCGGTCAGGTGACCAAAACACCTTCATCCTACCCTCGCTTCACCGCGGGGGTAGCACATTTTTCATAATCTGGATTAGTTCAATTTTTTTGGAAACGCGCTTTGCGCGGTTCTCATATAGTTAGACGTTAAAGTTTTAAAGATGGCTGTTTCATTGTCGGGTCCACTCCAACCGAAATCGAAGCTTCAAACCCTCACCACTACGCTACGCATCAAAACTCTAAAATCAATACCAAGCTGCAGTAAAGCTTCCGGGGTCTTTTCGTCTTGCTGCAGGTATCCCGCGTCTTCACGGGAATCGCATTTTCGCCGAGCTTGCCTCTGAGACAGTTCTCCAGTCGTTACGCCTTTCGTGCGCTTCGGAACTTCTTTGTGCTTCGCTTTGCTCGCACACACGATGCCAATATACAAATGGCATGCGAATGATGCGAATAAAGCTACTCTTTTCTTTCGAAAAGGATCGGACTATATCTTCACCCCGAATCGCCGATACACGCGGATATGTACGCTGATCAACGCGGATAAATCTTCTTCATCCGCGCGAATCCGCGTTTTGATCCGCAATAATCCGCGATCTTTGGGAGCTTGCGTGTAGTCTCTACGGAGTCCCCGATTCCACGTCGAGGTTCCCTCGGTATTACCCGCTTATGCAACTAACAACTACCAACTTATAACTTTCAACGAGTTTGTTGATTGTCATGAGTTTTCTGTCGCTAGTTCACGAAGTGTGGGCTTCACCGATACAGCAAGTGCTTCAAGATTGATTACTCAACCAGGGGGCAAGTTCCATCGTTCGCTCCGCTCACCACGATGCCAATCTACGAATGACACGAATGATGCGAATAAAATTCGCGGCATTCGCATGAGATTCGCATTCTTCGCATCGCATGTGAGTAAAACGAACTCCTTACCCGAAAAGGAATTGCGCTCAAATTTGTTACTCGTAACAAATTTGGACAATTGACTTATGACAATTGACCAAATCATTACACGGATGAGACATTTCTGCTCATCTCTCTATGTCTCCATAGAGTTCGGACTATATCTTCGCGCCGAAGGCGCGAACAACTGACAATTAACTATTAACAATTGACCAAAGTCAGAAGTTAAATGTTAGAAGTCTAATGTTCGCGAGCTTCGCTCGCGTTCGGCGTGTAGTCTCTACGGGGTT
>CAYIHE010000099.1:0-2543 GCA_964363145.1 uncultured Gammaproteobacteria bacterium
CCCAATCCCGGGCCATTGGTTCATGCGCCAGGGCCATGTATTCTTTTTCTATTGTTCTATTTTTAAATTGCTCTTTTAAATGGTTGAACATTTTTTGTGTTCGCGCGATTACCATTAATCCGGAGGCTTCTTTGTCTAATCGGTGCACTATGCCGGGTCGCAAATTTCCCCCCTTGAGGGGGGTGGGGGGGTGTGAGGCCGTTGCGGGTATTAAAGGATAATCCCCAACCTTTTTTATCTCCGGGTATTTTTTTACAATAAAATCGGCCAAAGTATTTTTTTCCTCGGCCATGGTGGCGTGAGTCAGCATGCAGGTGGGTTTGTCTACTACTATATAGTCCGGCGTTACGGCGATGATTTTAACTGTCATTGCGAGACTTGCTTTTGCAAGGCGCGGCAATCCCTCGGTTCGCGGAGTTTGCTTCGTCATTTTACTCCTCGCAATGACAATTGTCCCGCCCGCAGTTAAATTATCTCCGGCTTTTTTCGGCAGTTTATTGTTTACCAAGATTTGCTCCAAACCAATCATTTTTTGCGCCTGCGACCGGCTGATTTTTAATTTTTTAGCCAAAAAAACATCCAGCCGCTGGCCGGCATTTGATTTTTTTATTATGATTTTTTTTCCCGCCAAGGCGGGACCCCGCCTCGCGGCGGCGGTGTTTTTTATAGGCATGATAGTTAATTTGGCAGTCTAAAATTTCCGATTCTTCCGCCGCCGATTGGTTTTGTTGGTAGGTTGGCAGGCCCGAACGGTTTTTTCATTAGTTGGCTGATGCTTGTGGCAGTTTTTTGATTGTTTGGATTGGCGTTTATATTTAGAGGCCTGTTTAACACTGGCGCGCCTTCAGGCGCGCTCGGATTTCTATTTATGCTTGCGGACGCGCTGGTGTGGTTTTTGTATATAAAACTTGGATGTCTTGGCGCTATTGGTTCTGGTTCCGGCTTTTTGTTTTCTTCCGCTCTTAATGCCTTGTATGCCTCGGTGCCCATATTTTTAAATATTTTTTTGACAATTTTTTTATCATTAAAAGTTAAATTTTCATCAGCGGATTTAATTTCATTCACGTCTTTGCGAATTTGATAAACTGAAAGCCCTCGGTTCCGAATATATTTTTTTTGCGCGCTCACAATTTGGCCAAGTTTTTCAACCGCTTTTTCATTGTCATGAAGAGTGTGAAGCTCGCCAGTTTTGTGAATGCCGGCGTTAAATTTGTATTTAAAACTTCCAACACCCGACATTTTTATTAGTCTTCCTTTTGGTAAATCACTGGCTTTCATAATTTTTTAAATATATATTTTATTTTATTACCACGACTTGTTTTATCTCTTTAGCATCCGGCGGGCTGTATTTGGGTGTTTCGATCATAGGATAGAAAAATTGTATCATTTTTCCTTGAAAAAGAAAAGACCCTGTACCAGAGCAAGCTCGGTACAGGGCTGTATGACTTACTTTATTAGCAACGATCGGCTAAGTCCTTGTTCAACAAAGCGTTTTTGCACTCGTTTTCTTTCTGCTTTGCTACGGTAAAAGGCGGTGTTTAGGGCGTTGGCCGTCAGTTGCCAAAATTCTTTTTCGCCCAAGCCGTGGTAGTTGAGCGCGGCTAGCCAGTTGTCGGTCAGCGACGCGCGCATCAGCACCGGATCATCAGAGGTAATTACCACTGGAACTTGGTGTTTCAACAATATATCCAAATGTCCGTCTGCAAGCGAACATTCCGGCACCGGACTTAACGGCGTTCGTTCAATGCGGATGTTTTTCATTTTAACCAATTTCATCAAGGGTTCGGATTGGTATAAAGGCATGGCGTGCCCCAGACCATTAGCTTGAAAATTGTCTACACAGACTTGAATGTTTCGCCGTTTGGCCGAGTTCAAGCCCATTTCACCCGCGTGAGGATTACGCCGAATTTTCGATCCCCAAGTGGAGCGGAAGAACTCGGTGTAGGCATCAGGCGGGAAGGCGACCTCATTGCAGGCTAAGTCTAATGATACCACGCCCCGATTTTGAAATCTTAACGCCAGATCTACCACATTGGAAACGCTCTTTGGTCCGTACATAGACAATGATTCTCGCGGAACACAGAGAGTCAAGTTGACCGCGATGCCGGTTTCTTTCATTCCTCGCGCCAAGCCATCAAGGACTAACTCCACAATCAGATCCAACGTCATGGTGGAAAATACTTTTTTTTCGTATGTGGCCGGCGTATACCATGGCGCCGGATAGATGCTGTGGTAGCCGGGAGCGAAGCGAATTTCGGCGTACAAAATATTTTCGCGCGCCAGATCCAGCACTTGTTCGTAGGCGGCCCGGTAAAGTCCTTCCGGCGTTCGCATTACCGCGATTGCCCAGGCAAATCGTTCAAATAGCTTGCGGATAGGCATTCCCTTTGGCTTAACAATTTGGTAGAGTTTTGTGAACTCGGCCAAGTTGTATGTCGGCAGTATTACGCCAAACTTTTTGGCCATTTCCAGAACAAGTTCCGGCCGAACCGCGCCATCCAGATGCCGGTGCAAATCTATTTTCGGAGCCCTGAAGATTTCGT
>CAYIHE010000100.1:0-2497 GCA_964363145.1 uncultured Gammaproteobacteria bacterium
TTGATTCGCGGAGAAGTCAGGTTTAAAAATGAGCTGGTTGACGATCAGGTTTTGATGAAATCCGACGGTTTTCCCACGTATCATTTTGCCGTGGTAATAGATGATCATGCTATGGAAATTACGCATATTATTCGCGGCGAAGAGTGGATAAGCAGTGTGCCGAAACATTTGCAAATTTATAAATATTTTGGTTGGGAAGTTCCGCAGATGGCACACCTTTCACTTTTGTTAAATCCCGATAAATCCAAACTAAGCAAACGCCAGGGCGATGTGGCCGTGGAGGATTATATTCAAAAAGGATACTTGCCGGAAGCGCTGGTAAATTTTGTGGCATTTTTGGGTTGGAACCCAGGGACTGAACAAGAAATGTATTCATTAGCAGAATTAATAAAAGATTTTGACTTATCTAAAGTAGGCAAGGCCGGCGCGGTGTTTAATATAGATAAATTAAATTGGTTTAATAAGCAGTATATAAAGAAATTATCGGATAAAGAATTAGTGGAAGTCGCGCAACCGTGGATAAATGAACAATTAATAATTAGCAAGGAACAAAATGACCTTCTGGAAAAAGCCGTTACTTTAGAAAGGGATCGGATAACAACCTTATCCGAACTGCCAGAAGCGATTAAATTTGTATTTAAGACAGATGATTATCAGCCGGAAATGCTAGTTTGGAAAAATTCTTCAAAACAGGATGTGGCCAAGGTGATGGATGAGCTGATTAAACGCTTGAACAAATTTAGTGTTCAACACTGGCACAAAGAAAAATTAGAGTCAGAATTGAGCGATTGGATAAAAATTGAAAAAGGTTATGCCGTTGGCTTAGTTTTGTGGCCAATGCGCGTGGCGCTTTCCGGCCAGGAAAAATCTCCCGGCCCTTATGAAATCGCGGAAATATTGGGGAAAGACGAAACTATCAAAAGACTTCAATCGGCCAGGAAAAAACTAGGTTAAACTTCCTGTCAATTTTTTGTTTTTATTATTCTTCTTTTGTGATATAATGGAAGCATGAAAAAGTACGTGCTATTTTTTTTATTTATTATATTAGGACTAACCGCCAGCCCTATTTTTACGCGCGCGCAAGAACCGGCGCTATCCGTGGAAGTAGCGCAGCTAAACAAACAGATCGCCGAGAAAAAAGAAAAGATTAAAGAATTGGAAAAAACCATTGATATCTACGCTAAAAACATAGAAGTTAAGCAGACCGAAGCGGCTTCTTTAAAAAATCAACTGGGAATTTTGGACAATCATGTTGCTAAAGCCGAAACCGACATAGAGCTAACTAAAGAAAAAATAAAACAGGCCCAGTTGGAGATAGAGGCTTTGGAACTGACTATCGCCGAAAAAGAAGCGGTGCTGGATAAACAAAAAAAGATTATCGCCAAAATTGTGCAAGGCATAAACGCGGACAAGCAGAAAAATTATTTGGAAGTGCTTTTGACTAATACTAGTTTTACGAAATTTTATGATCAGTTGCAATACGCAATGAAAATCTACGCTGATTTAGGCAAGTCGGTAAAAGTTCTACGTTTGGTAAAAGAAGATTTGCAGATAAAAAAAGAACAGGTGGAAAATAGAAAAAAAATCTATGAAAATTTAAAAACAGATTTGGAAGCGAAATATGAAAAATTACGCGATCAATCCAAAGCCAAAGAAAGTCTTTTGGTGCAGACAAAATCATCGGAATTAAGATACCGAACTCTTCTGGCCAGTTTAAAACAACAGCATCAGGCCGTAGTAAATGAAGAGCGCGCTTATGAAGAACAGATTAGAAAAAAACTAGCCCAAGAAAATAAATTAAGCGCGAGCGTGGGGGCGTTTGCATGGCCTCTTTTAAACCGCACCATTACCGCCACTTTCCACGATCCGGATTATCCGTTTAGAAATGTTTTTGAACATAGCGGTTTGGATATTCGCGCTTCACAAGGCACGCCGGTGCGGGCATCAGCCGCAGGTTATGTCGCGCGCGCAAAAATTTGCGGCGCGGCCAGCTGTTACGCCTATATTTTAATCGTGCACACCGGCAATTTATCCACTTTGTACGGACATTTAAGCAGGGTTGATGTGCAAGCGGATCAGTTTGTAAATAAGGGCGAAATTATTGGACTTACCGGAGGCAAACCTGGCACAGTGGGGGCCGGACCGTTTGTAACCGGGCCGCATTTGCATTTTGAAGTACGCGCCAACGGTATTCCGGTTGATCCGGTAGGTTATTTGGAATAGTAATATTTATCTGTCATTTCGATTTTGTACTACCTGTCATTCTGAATAAAATGAAGAATCCCTGTCTGGTTATCTTGTGGCGAGGTTCGATTGTACAGTTGACCAGCTAGGACAGAGATCCTTCGCTATGCTCAGGATGACAGTTAAAAAACTTTGTATGCCAAAAATAAAAAAACTTAAAGTTGCGGTTTTAATGGGAGGACGATCCGCAGAAAGAGAAGTGTCGCTGGTGACAGGCAAGGCTATATTTGATAATTTGGATAGAAAAAAATAC
>CAYIHE010000101.1:0-2458 GCA_964363145.1 uncultured Gammaproteobacteria bacterium
AAACCGACACAGGTGGATAGGTCGAGTAGACCAAGGCGCATGAGAGAACCCTCGTTTAGGAACTCTGCAATACAGCGGCCGTAACTTCGGGATAAGGCCTGCCTGTTTTATTACAGGTTTCAACAAAAGACGCACTGCGACTGTTTACCAAAAACACAGCTCCCTGCTAAATCGTAAGATGATGTATAGGGGGTGATGCCTGGCCAGTGTCAGAACGTTAAGGGGAGAGGTTAGGCGCAAGCCGAAGCCTTGAGCTGAAGCGCTGATGAACGCCGGCGGTAACTATGAAAGGTTGTAGTTATTGAAAGGTAAATAGAGAAGAATAAATTTGGCTATTTGCGAGAACATCTGGGGATGCTTCGAGTACTCATTCTGACTTTGTCAGAAAAGTAACAATCTCGAGCTGCAGACAATTCGCAGGAAAGATTCCAAACAAATATGCAAAACCATTTAGAATGGTTAACCCAAATTCCTACAGATGTGGGCAACTACATCGCTGGATTTGTTGATGGTGAAGGAAGTTTTAACATTTCACTTCGTCGACGAGATGATCATCGATTGAAATGGGATGTTGATCCAAGCTTTAATGTGTCACAAAAAGATCGAGTGATTTTGGCCTGGCACAAAAAAGTATTTGGATGTGGAACTTTACGATCACGCCAAGACGGCGTGGTATATTTCGAAGTTCGCAATTTAGCAATGCTTGCCGAACGTGTAATTCCGTTTTTTGAACGGTTTCCATTTCGGTCAGCAACTAAAAAGAGGAACTTCGCCATCTTTAAACGCATAATCAGCGTATTACGTACCGGTCCATTGACTCAAGATATTCTTGAGAAAGTGGTTAGGTTGCGTGAAACATTGAATGAAGGACATGGTAGAAAAAGAAAGTACGAAGCGCGCCATGTTCTCAATGGAAAATCCTCAGAGACTTTACGCCAAACTCGTCTGCCAGTTAACACTGAATTGGCAGGTAGCGAGATGATAAAGTCCGATCTCATGGGCGACCATGAGCTCCATAACTCAATGGAGAGTTCCGACTTAATTCCGCCAAAGGCGGACAGGCGGGATAACATTAATAAACCGTCCTAAGGTAGCGAAATTCCTTGTCGGGTGAGTTCCGACCCGCACGAATGGCATAACGATAGTGCGACTGTCTCAACGAGGGACTCAGTGAAATTGCAAGGGAGGTGAAGATGCCTCCTACCCGCAACTAGACGAAAAGACCCCGTGAAGCTTTACTACAGTTTGATATTGGTATAAGGATAAATATGTTTAGAGTATGTGGGACCCGCAAGGGGACGATGAAACACCACACTTACTTGTTTTTATACCTAATCTTTCGACATGAATCTGCCGAAGGAGACAGTGTCTGATGGGTAGTTTAACTGGGGCGGTTGCCTTAAAAAAAAATTATCTCCGTAATTTTATGGGGCATTATCATAGTAATATGATGAAAAACCGTCGCAGAAAAAATAAAATATAAATAACTTGGCTCATATGCTGGAACACCCGAGTATATCTAACTACTGTAAAAAGTGAAAATGTTAGATTGCGGACAATCAGCAGGGAATGCCCATTAATGAGCGACCCTCAACGACTAGACGCCAAGCCCCCGACTTAGTTCCGCCAAAGGCGGACAAGCGGGGTGATGATATAGTCTGAACTTCTATGGCGACATAGAGATCCCGAAATTTTCGGGAACCTAAATTAGCAAAATATGCTAAAATTAAGCATTTCGTCTCGTCAAAAACAAATTATCGTCGGCAAATTATTAGGCGACGGTCATTTGGAAACCACCAATGGCATTACATATAGATTAAAATTTGAGCATTCATACGTCCAGAAAGAATATGTTGATTGGCTATACGCAGAGTTGAGAAATTTGGCCAGTAGCGAACCAAAAATTAAACTTCAGGCGATAAACAACAAAGTTTATCACAAATATTGGTTTAATTCGCCTTATTCTCCCAGCTTAAGATTTTACGCCGCGCAATTTTATCGCGGTAAAATCAAAATAGTCCCCAAACTGATCAAACGTTGGCTTACGCCGCTGGCTTTGGCTGTGTGGTATATGGATGATGGTTCAATAAAATCTAAAGAATGTCGCGGCAGATTGATTCATACTCAATCTTTCAAAGACGAGGATTTGAAGCTTTTACAGGAAGTATTGCGAGAAAAGTTTCAAATTAATACGGTATTACGAGCGCAAAAAGAAGGTAAACAAATTTATATTCCGGCCGCCGAGCACGAGAAGTTCAAAAAAATTATCGGCGCTTATATTTTACCTTCAATGCGTTATAAATTAGGTTAACAAATTGCCCAAAATGTAACGGAGGCGTTTACAAAGGTCAGCTTAGCTCGGATGGAAATCGAGCTGGACGCGCAAACGCAAAAGCTGGCTTTACTGCAAGAGCTACAACTCGAGCAGTCGCGAAAGCGGAAGTTAGTGAACCGACCA
>CAYIHE010000102.1:0-2424 GCA_964363145.1 uncultured Gammaproteobacteria bacterium
AAGGAAAAAAGAATCCGATAGATTTGGTAATATAATTATTGACACGCTCGCCCTTTTCCATCCGCATATTTATACCTACGCTCACGCCGCCTTTTTCAAAAGCGCCTTTGTTGGCCGCTTCCATAATGCCAGGACCGCCGCCGGTAACCGTAATATATTTATTTTCCGCGAGCAATTTTCCCACTTCATAAGCCGCGTTATAGTAAACCGATCCGGGCAATAAGCTTTTTGTGCCAAGCACGGTTACGTCGTGGGAAATTTTTGTTAAAAATTCAAAACCATCAACGAGTTCGGCCATTATTCTAAAAATACTCCATTCTAAAGTGCCTTGGCAGTGCGGATTATTTGGATACAACTCGCAATTATCACTGCGATCCGGAGCGTCTTTAATTAAGGCAAAAGCGTCAGCGGCATTTTCCACCACATGCCATTGATTAATATCTAATTCATCTACGGAATGCGCCTCTCGCGCGGATTTGCCTTTTAAAAATCCAATAATCGGATCCCAAAAATCTTTGCCTACTAAAACTATCGGCACTTTGGGCATATGGCCTATTTCCATATTATCCACCACTTCAAAAAATTCATCCAACGTGCCAAAACCGCCGGGGAAAAATACAAAGGCGTTGGCCGGAGAAGTAAGCATTACTTTACGGCTAAAGAAATAATAAAAGGCGATGGATTTTTTTACATAAGGATTTGTTCGTTGTTCAAACGGCAGTTGAATATTTAAACCGACCGACTCTCCCCCGCCTTCAAACGCGCCTTTGTTGGCGGCCTCCATTATGCCCGGCCCGCCGCCGGTAATGGTAGTAAGACCTCCTTTGGCTAAAAGATACCCCAGCTCTTGGGCGATTTTATAATATTTGTTATTGCTGGGAAGTCTGGCCGAGCCCAAAATAACAACTTCTTTTTTTAATGCGCCTAAAAACTGATACCCTTCCACAAATTCAGTAATAATTCTAAAAATCCGCCAACTGTCGCGGTAGTTTACCACTTCACCGGCGCTAAGAATTGACGGGGTTTGCGAAAGAGCATTTTGCTCCTCTAAAATTTTATTCTGTAATTTTGGCATATTAATAATTTTTAATGATTGATTTTTAATTTTTACTCTTCAAGCTTGCTTCCTATTCTCAAAACCATTTCTTCTCCCAATCTGGGCCCGATAATTTGCACGCCCACCGGCAAACCGGCCGAATTTTTTCCTGCGGGAACTGACAAAGCTGGCATGCCGGCCACGGCCGCCGGACTAACCATGACATCGGCCATATATAAAGCCAGCGGATCATCATTTTTTTCACCAACGCTAAAAGCCGGAAAAGGCGATGTTGGAGTAATAAGCGCGTCCACTTTTTTAAAAATATCATCAAAATCTTTTTTAATTAAAGTGCGTACGGTTTGCGCTTTTTTGTAATAAGCGTCGTAATATCCGGCCGACAAAGCGTAAGTACCGATTAAGATGCGGCGTTTTACTTCCTCGGGAAAACCTGCGGCGCGCGATTGGGCGTATAAATCGTATAAATTTTCGCCTTTAACTCTGACGCCATAACGGACGCCGTCCATCCGTCCCAAATTAGAACTGTCTTCGCTGGGCACGATAATATAATAAACAGCTATGGAATATTTTGTGTGAGGCAAACTAACTTCCTGAATTTTACAGCCCAAATCTTTTAATTTTGCAATTTGCGTTTCGGTAATTTTTTTTACTTCCTCATCTAAACCGGCCAAATTAAAATATTCTTCCGGAATGCCAATCTTTACGCCTTTTAACTTTGCGCCGAGTGTTTCGGTGTAATTTGGCACAGAATCCGGCACAGTGGTGGCGTCAAGCGCGTCTTGACCGGCAATGTTTTCCATAATAATGGCGGCGTCTTGCGCGGTTTTTGTAATTGGGCCGACAGTGTCCAACGATGAACCCATTGGCATAATGCCATAACGCGAATTGCGGCCATAGCTTGGGCGCAACCCCACCACGCCGCAAAAACTGGCGGGCTGGCGAATAGAACCGCCGGTGTCTTCGGCAATAGCATAAAAACACATATTGTCGGCAACAGCCGCGGCCGAACCGCCGGATGATCCGCCTGCGACTTTGGACAAATCGTGCGGATTGCGCACCGGACCGTACATGCTGTTTTCGTTGCTGGCGCCATGGCCAAACGCGTCACAGTTATTTTTGCCGAGTAAAACTCCGCCTTGTTTTCTGATTTTGGAAATTACCGTGGCGTCAAAAGGCGGAATATAATTATCTAAAATTTTTGCCGAAGCTGTGGAACGGACGCCCGCAGTACAAATAGCGTCTTTGACAGAAAAAGGGATGCCGGTTAGCGGAGCGTTCGCGCCTGAACGAATTAGTCCGTCGGCAATTTTTGCTTCAGCCAAAGCCGAATCTTCACAAACTGTAATAAAAGCGTTTATTTCTTTATT
>CAYIHE010000103.1:0-2388 GCA_964363145.1 uncultured Gammaproteobacteria bacterium
ACCGATGCCAAGAAGTATTGGCCAAACTGGAAGAAATTTCTCCGGAATATCTGGCCATTCCATTTGTCAGTCCGACGATAAACGAACAGATAAAAACTTTGTCCAATTTTTCCTGGCGCCCAAAAATAATCGCCCGCATAGAAAACCGCGCGGCCATGGAAAACTTGGAAAAAATCTGCCAGGATGATTTCTATGACTTAATCCTTCTAAACCGCGGCAAGCTGGGTTTAGAGATGCCTTTTGAAAGATTGGGTATTTTTCAAAAAGAAGCCATCGCCACGGTAAAAAAATATAAAAAACAAGTTATAATTTCTTCCCAAATTCTGGAAGGCACTATTCACAACTACATTCCTCTGCGTTCGGATATTTTGGACTTAACCAACATCGTCTTGGACGGCGCCGACGGCATTATGCTGTGCAACGAAACCGCTTTGGGCTCGCGGCCGGCCTACACGCTTTCCGTGGCAAAAAAAATAATTTTAGAAGCGGAAAAATATAAAACTTTGAAAATTTAACTACCATAAAATACCCACAAAATTAGGTTGCCATAAACAACCTTTTTTGTTACACTGGAAAGCGTAATTAATCTAAATTTTCTTTACTATATGACCGAAGAAACCAAGCCATACGTCCGCCCAACTTGGGACGAATATTTTATGGAAGTTTGCCGCGCCGTATCCAAACGCGCCACTTGCGACCGTGGCCGGGTGGGCAGTGTAATCGCCCGCAATAAACATATTTTGGTTACCGGCTACGCTGGCGCGGCTAAAGGCATGCCGCATTGCGATGAGGTGGGACACCAGATGAAAACAGTTACTCATGAAGACGGACACCAAAGCCAGCACTGCATGCGCACGGCTCATGCAGAACAAAATGCCATTGTGCAGGCGGCCGGCCTTGGAGTGTCTATAGACGGAGCTACCTGCTACTGTCGCATGACCCCATGCGCGGCCTGCGCCAAAATGTTAATTAATGCCGGGATAAAAAGAGTAGTTTGCGAAAAAAGATACCACGCCGGAAGCGAAACCGAAGAAATGCTTAGACAAGTTGGCATTGAATTGGATTATTTTGAAGATAAAATAGAAGCTTATGCCAACCAATAAAATAATTCTCGGATTTGTGGGCGATCTGGCCAGCGGCAAAGGCACCATTTGCCAATACTTAAAAGAAAAATACAATGTAAATTCTTACAGATTTTCCACCATGTTGCGGGACATTTTGGATAGAATCTATGTGGAAAAAACCAGAGAAAATTTACAGGATTTATCCACTTTTCTCCGTGGCCGCTATGGGCAAGATATTATGAGCAAAGTTATAGTCAAAGACGTGCTCCAAGATAAAAACGATCTGGTAGTGGTGGATGGAATCCGTCGGCCTACCGATATTACATATTTACAGGAACTGCCCGGCTTTCATTTGATTTATGTTACCGCCGACCCAAAACTGCGCTGGCAAAGAATGGTTTTGCGCCAAGAAAATCCCGACGACGCAGGTAAAACTTTTGACCAATTTTTAAAAGATGAACAAGCTGAAGCGGATATGTTAATTAAAGAATTAGGGCAAAAAGCCGAATACACAATTACTAACAATGGAACAATTGAACAATTTTATGACGAAATGGAATCGATTTTAAATAAAATTAAACATGCAAGTCAAAATTAAAAGAATAGACACTTCCCTGCCACTTCCACAGTACCAAACCAACGGCGCGGTGGCTTTTGATTTATACAGCCGTGAAGATCTGGTAATAAAACCGAAAACCGTAGCGCTGATTCCCACAAATTTAATTATAAAAGTGCCAACCGGCTATATGCTTACGGTTGTTACCCGATCCAGCACTCCCAAAAAAAAGGGCTTGCTGGTGCCGCACGGGATTGGTATAATTGACCAAGATTACCATGGCGAAAAAGACGAAATAATGCTGCAAGTTTACAACTTTACCGACCAAGCTGTAAGCATAATCAAAGGCGAACGAATCGGACAAGCCGCTTTTGTGCGCGTGGACCAAGCCGAATGGGAAGAAGTAAGCGAAATGAAAGAAACTAGCCGTGGCGGTTTTGGCAGTACGGGATAACTTCACACCACACCTCTCCCCCTACAAGGGGGAGAATAAAAGAGGGGGTTTATATTTAAATAATTTTTAATTCATTTAATTTAAAACATATGTCGTTTTTAGGAAAAATAAGAGAATACTTGCCGGGCGTACATGGTTCAACAAAACCTGAATTAAAAATGCCGCCCACACAAGCTGGGCAGGAAGAGTTATCAAAAAAATTAAGAGTAGAAACACACGAAACAGGTTGGGACGCAAAAATAATTCAAGCGAAAAAAAGAATAGCCGGAGAAGAAGGTATGGATGTGGATGTCAGCGATTTAAAATAGCTATGC
>CAYIHE010000104.1:0-2279 GCA_964363145.1 uncultured Gammaproteobacteria bacterium
ACGATTTAGATATTTCCCGCGCCGGCTATACCACTAAAACCGACACCATTGAAGTTACCACCACATTGCAAACCATTATCAATCTTTCGCCATCCTAGTATGTTTTTTACTTTGGACAACAAAGGCGCCGTGTTTATTGAAGTCTTGGTGGCGGTCAGCATTTCCGCGCTTATTACAGGCGCCATTATACAGATGTTTTTATTTAGCTGGAAAAATAACGCCATTGTTTGGGAACAATTGGCCACGCAAAACGAAGGCAGGAAAGTAATTCAGGATTTTGGAAATGAATTGCGCGAAGCCAGCGCTTCCAGCATCGGCTCGTATTCGATAGAGTCCGCTTCCGGCACGGCCATTGTTTTTTACAGCAACATAGACAGCGACAGTCTGGTGGAAAGAATCAGATATTTTATGTCCAGTACTACCTTAAAAAGGGGCGTTATCAAGCCAACCGGCTCCCCCTTGGCCTATGCAACTTCCACGGAAACTATTACCGATGTGGCGCATGATGTTGCCAATGGCACCAGCAGTATTTTTTCTTATTATGATGGAAATTTTTCCGGCGCGCAAAGTCCATTGTCTTCGCCGGTAACAATAGCGCAAATTAGAATGGTAAAAATTTCTTTGCGATTGGAAGAAGACCCAAATTTATCGCCCGTGCCTTTTTTTATAGAATCAAAAGTGACGATAAGGAATTTGAAGGATAATTGATGAATTAAGTTTTTGTCATTGCGAGAAGGTCTTGGCGACCGACGAAGCAATCCCACAGTACTGGTAGTGCCAACAATGGGATTGCCGCGTCGCTAAGGATCCTCGCAATGACAGCGTAATTCATATTTCAAAAAACTATGATGTTAGAAAAAATTAAAAAATTCATAAAAACTTTTCAGCAAAATAAACGCGGCAATATTTTATTATTCGCCCTTGTTTTCGGCACTATTACCATGACGGTAATTATTGTTGGCGTGGCCGGCTACGCGCTTACCGAAAATCGCGCTTCCATAAAAAAACACAATCGCGAGCTGGCCTTTCAAGTGGCTGACGCGGGCATAAATTATTATAGCTGGCATTTGGCGCACGATAAAACCGATTATTACGATGGCAATGGCACCAGCACCCCGGGTCCGTATGTGCATGATTATCTGGACAAAGATGGTAATGTGGTCGGGCAATTTTCTTTAGATATTACCGCGCCTGTTTTGGGTTCAACTATAGTAACTATTAAATCCACCGGCTGGACAACAATTCAACCGGAAAGCAAAAGAATTATCAAAGCTCGCATTGGATTTCCTTCCATGACCGATTACGCTTTTCTTACCAACAGCAATGCCTGGGTTGGAGACAACGAAGAAATTCACGGAAAATATCATGCCAACGGCGGCATCAGGTTTGACGGATTGGCAGACGCCGGCATCACCAGCGCCGTAGCCACTTATTATTGCCAATCCCTGCACGGCAATGGCTGTAGCAACAGCTTAAAAGAAGGCATCTGGGGAAGCGGCGGTCCCACGGGTTATTGGAAGTTTCCCGTGCCGGCCCGAGATTTTAGCGCCATTACCGATAATTTAGCGGACATCAGGACTGCGTCGCAAGTCAACGGCATTTACTTGTCTCCTTCCGGCGAACAGGGCTGGGCTTTAACTTTTGTCAGCGATGGCACTATTTCCATAAAAAAAGTTATTACCACCAATTGTTACAAAAGCAAAGATGTGGGTGATAGTAATTGGGTGGTGCGGTGCATAGACGCCGCCACCTATGATACGGCAACCACTTCCACGATGCCGACAAATGGTTATATTTTTGTTGATGATATGGTATGGGTGGATGGCACGGTAAATGGCAAGGCGGCCGTTGGCACTTCAGCCGGCAAATCTATTATTATCAATGGCAATATTAATTATTTGGCGCGGGATGGCAATCATACTTTGGGCTTAATCGGCGAACAAAATGTTTTAATCCCCCGCGGTTCTCCTGATGATTTAACCATTGATGCGGCCATGATTGCGCAAAATGGCGCCACCAAACGGTATGATTTTTCCGGCGAGGGCGGCGATGATAGAAAAGACAGTTTAAATATTTATGGTTCGGTGGTTTCCAATGGCATTTGGACATGGAGCTGGGTAAATGCCGGCGGACAATTGGTGTCCGGTTACAACAACTCTATTTCCACCTACGATGCTAATTTAACTTATAGCCCTCCGCCCGGTTTTCCGGTTAGTTCGCAGTATAATTTAATTAGCTGGGAAGTGGAGAAGTAAATTAACGGCCTTGCACGGCAGACA
>CAYIHE010000105.1:0-2189 GCA_964363145.1 uncultured Gammaproteobacteria bacterium
GCCGAAGTTCGTCAGGCAATGATTTATTGTCCAACCCACCCCTGGCCTTGAGGCCTTCCCCGCCCAAGCGGGGAATTACAGACACCAAAAGATTTCCGCGCAAAAAATTTATTTTTACACCATGTTTTAGCGCGTTCTTTTTTGCCACACACAGAGCGGAGCGGGAAGTATCAATAGCGTAAGTTATCACCGGTTCTGTCAGATTTTTTAAAATAGAAATAGGTATACACCCACTACCCGTCCCCACATCAATCAGCAAAATTGGACTTCGGACTTCGGTCTTCGGCAATTGTCCGTTTGTCAACTGAAGTCTGAAGTCTGAAGTCTGGATCGCCTCAACCGCCTCAGCCACCATCAACTCCGTCTCGGGGCGGGGGATAAGCACATGTTTATTCACAAAAAAATCCAAGCCGTAAAATTCTTTATGCTTGGTGATAGCCGCGACTGAAAACCCTTTTTTATAACAGCGAAGGAACCAGCGGAAACGAAGATATTGGATAATGGATATTTGATGTTCTGGGTGGGAATACAAAAATTCTCTGGCTTTGCCAATACTAAATGCCAAAAGGATATCAAAATCTAATTGTGGCGCCTGACAGAGATCCTTCATTATATTCAGGATGACAAGCGATTTGAGTTTGGGATTTGGGATTTGATTTGTCATTGGAAATTGGAAATTTGGATTTTCAACTTATTATTCGTCTTCATCTGTCCCAGAATAATCCAATCCCGCATAATCCGCCGCGCGCACAGCCAAAATAATCGGTTCCAGTTCGCCGTCCAGAATCCTGGGAATGTTGTTCCAGCTTTGGTGAATGCGGTGGTCGGTAATGCGGTCTTGCGGGAAATTGTAAGTGCGGATTTTTTCACTGCGGTCGCCGGTGCCGATTTGCGCGCGCCGTTTTTCGGTAAGCGCCGCCATTTTCTTTTCTTTGTCCGCCGCGTAAACGCGCGAGCGCAGTACGGCCATTGCTTTTTCTTTGTTGGAAGTTTGCGACCGTTCGTCTTGGCATTGCACCATTATGCCGGTGGGGAGGTGGATTATTCTTACCGCCGAGTAAGTGGTGTTTACGCTTTGGCCGCCCGCGCCGCCGGAACAAAAAGTATCAATGCGCAAGTCTTTTGGTTCAATTTTAATTTCCGCTTCTTCAATTTCCGGAAGCACGGCCACGGTAACCGTAGAGGTGTGAATACGCCCGGCTTTTTCTGTGTCCGGCACTCTTTGCACGCGGTGCACCCCCATTTCGTATTTTAAATTTTTATAAACTCCGCCAGCTCGCGGATTACCTTTGATGGAAAATACAACTTCTTTAAATCCGCCGATGCCAATTTTGTTGGCATCCAGCATCTGTGTTTTCCATCCCTTGTTTTCGGCGTAACGGCCATACATGCGAAAAAGTTCCGCGGCAAAAAGCGCTGATTCATCTCCGCCCACGCCGGCGCGTATTTCCATAATCACATTTTTTTTGTCAAAAGGATCTTGCGGTCTGGTAAATTCGTCCAGCTCTTTTTCCAAATCTAGTTTCTTAATTTCTAATTCACTAATTTCTTTTTTGGCCATTTCTTTCATTTCTTCATCATTGCCTTTTATAATCAACTCTGTTTCTGTAATGCTATTTTCAACTGTTGCCAGTTCTCTTATTTTTTCCACGGTAGGTTTTAATTCGGTGTATTCTTGGGAAACTTCTTTTATTTTTTTGGCATCACTAAGCACAGCCGGGTTCTGTAAATCGGCTTCCAATTTGGCAAATTTAGATTGTAGTTCTTTGTATTTGTTGTTCATATCATTGATTACACGGATTTACATTGGATTACGCGGAGTTGTCATTGCGAGGAGCTGTAGCGACGCGGCAATCCCATTGTCGTTACTACCAGTACTATGAGATTGCTTCCCCGCCTAGGCGGGTCGCAATGACAGCCTACCCACTTTTAATAAAAAACAGACACAAAGATATTGTAGTCTGTTTTTTAAGTTTGATAAAGCTAAGCTTTGGATTTTTCTTTCTTCTCCGCTTTCTTCGCGGTTTTCTTCACGGCCACGGCGGCCTTTTTTACTTTCTTGCCTTTGCGGACAGCGGCAACGGAAGTTTTCTTGTCGGCGCGTTCCTGGAATTTTTCTACGCGGCGGGCAGTATCCACAAATTTTTGTTTGCCGGTATAAAAAGGATGGCACTTGTTGCAAAGTTCCA
>CAYIHE010000106.1:0-2071 GCA_964363145.1 uncultured Gammaproteobacteria bacterium
GAAACGATATAAAAAACTGAAAATTTTAAAATTTACCTGAAAGGAGGTGCGTTTTAATGAAACGCATGATGGCCATCATTTTATTGTCGATGCTAATACCTACTATTTGTGCGGCAACTGAGGACGATTTCATTCTCGCGGGAGTTGTTTGGAAAATTGAGACTGATTACTTACTTGTCCAACCTCGCGGATTTGAAGCAAAGGATATCCTGGAAAACGAGTTGGCGAACAATCGCCTAAAATTTGAAGGCATCACGCTTCCTTACGACCCTTCAATTAAGATGTGTTTAATGAAAGTTTTGACAAAAGATGTGAAATTTTCTTCTGTGTGGTCAAACGCCCCTGTCACTTTAAAAGATTTAATGGTTTCTGACACTGTTTGGATCAGCGTGCCTAAAGATTTCGCAGACAAAAAGAAAATTGAACTTGAGAATCTTACTAAACCCGAAATTATTACCGGGCCCGAGGATGTTAAACAGATTTGGATAAACACTAACCATTACCAAATCCCAGAGCTGATACTTCTGGCTCCTAAGGAATTACTTCCTTTCCTAATTTCAAAAGGGCAAAGTGAGCTCACTCCTTGTGATTTCTCTATATCAATACCTCCCATGGTGGCGCCTATAGGTCTTTTCCAAAATGTGATGGGTAGTTTGCAAAATGTGATAGCTGTGATCCAAGATGATTTAGCCCAAATTAGTTTCCAGTTCAGAGATTATGGTTTCAAAGATTATACCGTAAAATTTATTGATATGGCCACTAATACTGAACTGCAGGGCAAAATAAGGAGTGATCAATGGAACACCGTAAACACCGTGGCTACAGCTGATTGGCGTCCCTCTAATATAGGAAAAAACTCAATAAAGGTCGTGATTATTCCCCAAGAAAGAATAACCCATGACCCGGATATGAGTAATAATGAAGCGATTCTAACAGTTACTGTTCTGGAAGGAGTCGGCGAAGGTTTTTATGCTGGCATTCCTGCTGCTGGGAATAAAAAGATCGGTATTGTTATATTGCAGTCTCCTGATTCTGGTGAGGATGCAAAGGGAATGATCAATCTCTGGACCAACCCCGATCCAAAAAGCGACATTTCCCTTTTCTATATAGAGGAGTTTTTCAGAAAGGAAAGCGCAAAATACACCAGTAAAGAATTTGCGCCCCAGATAGAAATAATTGGCCCTTATTCTCACCAATTACCCCCAGACGCTAATCTAATTTCCGACTTTGAGAACTATGCCATAGAAAATGAGGTAAATTTACAAAAATATGATATTGTAGTTTACCTGCAACTTCTTTCATCGGAGGCGTTTCAGGAATTTGCATCAATAAGACGTTCGGGTCTGGCATATAGAAAACTGCGGCGAGCCTATGTACTAAATTCTGTGTCAAAACTGCCTGACTGGCCTGCTCTTGAACTTGAAGCTACCGGTCATTTCTGGCCGCTGCGCATTGTCATAAAAACGATAACTCACGAGATTATGCACATATTTGGTGCTTACGACCATTATTTTAGTTTCATAGGCATGACTGACCCGCCGGATATAATGAGCAACATGTCGTATAGCATCAACGATTTTACTGCTCAGGAAATCGGCTGGGCGGACCGAAACCATAATGGTGTCATTGACGCGGAAGAGCCATATCTGTATCAATTCCACGGCCCTTCCGATGTTCTATATCCCAAATGGGATGTTGATATGAACGGCGTAGTCGGGACCTCTGATTTAGGCCTGGTAGTCAGCGCTCTTGGAGAAAAAATTCCTTCTCTCCATAATCGTCCAAATCCGGATGTCAACCGGGACGGCATTGTGAACATCCTTGACCTGATTCTCGTCGCCAAACATTTTGGCGAGAACTCCACCGCGGCAGCGCCATCCAAAAATGGCTGGCGGGCAAAGTCAGAAGACCTGCCCGCGCTCCAACAGATATGCCGAGAGTTGGAAAAGATGGGCCAAAAGGATGCGGATACGCTCCAGGCATTGGAGCTTATACGCAAGCTGATTAGTTCCATTGAAGAAGCGCCAGCTACAGCTCTTCTTCAGAACTACCCCAACCCGTTTAATCCTGA
>CAYIHE010000107.1:0-2030 GCA_964363145.1 uncultured Gammaproteobacteria bacterium
CCGCTTTTTTCTATCTGCCGCTTGGTAAACTCGCTGACAACAAGCACTTTTTTAGCCCTCCCGTACGCCCAGCGCATAAAGAAATTCCTTATCGACGTTCCCTGTCCAAGCAAAGAATATGTGGCTAACGCGTGGATGACGACTTTCCTTTTCTGCCACAGGTTAGCCATATTGAGAATAATGGCATTCGGATTTACATCGTAACAGAGGACGACATCATAGAACTTGATGAAATTTCTAATTCGCAACAAAGTAAGAGGCAAAAGAAAAAGATTTTTCGCGGATAATTTTAAGGGAACCGCCAATTTGGGCAAATTTAAAAGGGTATCTTTTTCAATAATAAAACCGACCTCGTGGCCATGCGCCTTAAAACCTTCGGCCACCTTCATGGCCAGCCGGCCCCAACCGACATTAGGGTTCAAGGTATTGACTACAATACAAATTTTCATGCTTAAATAATCTTAATTCTTTTAACTAACTTCCTAACAAAGGCTGGTCTTAAAAAATACATCTTACCCGCCAAATATTTATTTTTATAATGCCAACGATAAAGGCGCGCTAGCCATGGTGGTAACTTAACCCGCACACGGCCGGCATATTTATCTAATTCATCCCAATTGACCGGCTTGCCTATCTGTCGGGTCAATTCTTCATACAAAGCCGTGCCCGGATAAGGAATAGGCAGATTTGGTTCACAAATCGTTCGCCAGTTGTTTTCTGCCAAAAGTTTTTCCGTTTCTTCAATGGTCTTTCTGTCTTCCCCGGGAAGATTAAGGAGAGAATAAATTCCGGTATTAATACTATATTTCTCGCACATTTTTTTTACTTTCACAAAATCTTCCACTTTTGCTCTTTTGTTGGCTAAATCCAAAATTTTCTGTGAGCCTGATTCAAAACCAACATTGATGCGGACACAACCGGCGACTTTCATTTTTTTTACCAATTCTTCGTCCGCATCAGTTGCCCGGCCATTACAACCCCATTTAATTTCCAGCCCATTATTGATAATCAAATCGCAAATATTTGCCACTCTTTTTTTGTCAATCATAAATTCCCAATCCTGAAAATAAATTCCTTTGATACCAAATTCTTCTACAAGAAGCTTCATTTCTCTTATCACGCTCCCCGCTGAGCGGGTAATATAAAAATCAGGCATCATCACCTTAAGACAATAGGAACAGCTGAACGGGCAGCCGCGGGAAGTTAACATAATAGAAAATGGTTTGGGAATATCAGCAAATGTATAGCTGTATTTTTCCATAGGCAACATATCATAGGCCGGCAAAGGCATTTCATCCAAATTTTTTATTCGTTCAGCCTTTTCGTTATGAATAATCACTTCGTCTTTCAAATATGAAATGCCTTTCACCGTCGCAAAATCATTTTGTTTGACAATGGCGTTTATCAAATTATAAACCGTCATCTCCGGTTCACTTCTAACCACAAAACTTACTTTCGTTTTTTTCAAAACCCATTCCGGCATAAGAGAGCCGTGTGCGCCGGTCAAAATAATATACGGAATACTCAAATTATTTACCGTTTTAACTAAATTTTCCGCTAAAAGTTTGATGTGCGAATGCGAGGGAACTTCCCAGCGATCAAGTGGCGTGGAAGTCAAAATTAAAATTTCCGGCTCGAATTCTTTAATTTTTTCCAAAACCACCGACAATTCAAAATCTAATGCATTGGCATCTAAAAGTCGCACCTCGTGTTCATTGCGCAATAAACTGGCAATATAGGCCAGCTCCAAAGGCTGTCTTTTACGCGCGATGCCGCGCAGTTTATCTGTAAAAAGCAATGGGTTTAAAATAAAAATTCTCATATAATCCTCGGCTTTGGTATGGGAATAATGAATTTCCCTCCCTGCTTTTTAAAATCAGAGAGATTGGCCATAATCTCATCCGCGAAATTCCATGCCAATATCACAGCGTAGTCAGGTTTCTTTTTTAAGAGATAATCATCCGGATACACGGGGATATGCATGCCCGGAGAATAACGGCCAATCTTTATCTGTGTTTTTTCGGTTAAAA
>CAYIHE010000108.1:0-1930 GCA_964363145.1 uncultured Gammaproteobacteria bacterium
GAAAAATTAAAAATAAAAGAACTTTTTGCTAAACTGGAAAAGCCAAACAAAATTAAGGAGATAATTTTAGCGCTTAATCCTGATTTATCCGGCGAAACTACGATGCTATTTTTGGAGAAAAAACTATCCGCCATAGGCGGATCCGCCTCGGGCGGAAAAGTTAGGATCACTCGTCTTGCCCGCGGCTTGCCAATGGGAAGTGATTTACAATACGCGGATGAGATTACTCTGGGTAGTGCGATTAAAAATAGAACAATGAGATAGGCGCGGATGGTCGCCTTGGGCGACCCGCAGATGACGCAGATAATACTAACAAACAAAAAATTCCGATGAACTCGGAATTTTTTGATCTCTTTAGCTTCCTTCTAAAAAGAAGTTAAAGGGTGAGGTGCTTGGCTAGAGCACCATAGTAATCAAGTCCTCCGGTTGGAAAAACGCTGGCCCAAAAGTCCGATGGCGAAGGTGGGGGCGGAAAGCCCAGCACCCAGACCACGGGATCCTTAACGCGGTGCAACGTTGAGAGGTCCAGCCGAACCGGAGCCGCCGGTCAAGCTGTACAGGTCCAATCTGAACGTGCTCAGACCGCCTCTCTTTACAAACAGCGCCCCTTCCATGAGGCCTAAATTACTAGTAGGACAAAGTGCATCCTACCACCCTTTCAAAGTAAAGCGTTTGCCGTGTTTTGCTCTAAAAGGGTAGTAGGAATAGTCAAATTGTCCCAATCCTACTTTCATAGGACAGTGCATTATATACCTTTTGGGATATTTTGTCAATACCCCACCTGTGGATAACTTGCGGCTTTACTTATTAGCAATAATTGACAAAAACCGCGAAATGCGTTATTTTGATGATAACCCAAAAGGAGGAACACATGGTCAGAGACGCTCATTTGCCCGCTCCTTCAATTAAGACACCGCAAGAATTGGTGGAAATGCTAAAAAGAAGCGTTACCGAATTCAACAAGTGGCGCCAATCCAACCCTGATGTGATTATTACCATGCAGGGGGTTGATTTCCAAAATTGTACGTTAACTAACGCAGACTTGCATGATGCCCGCTTAGAAAACGCCAATTTCTATTTGGCTAATTTAAATGGAGCTAATCTTGCCGGCGCCAAATTAGATAACGCAAAATTCAGCCATGCTAGTCTGTTGAACATTACGGTGGACGCGCTCAATCGAGATGTCATCAGCTCTCAAATCATGTTTAGATATTATCAAGAAAAAGCGTCCAAATGTGATGAAGACTATTATCTTAAAATGAGGGGTGGAAATTGCCGTTGCCACCAAGACTGCCGCGAAACTAAATGGCTATACGAGTATTACAGAATGAAGACCAGCTGGAGATAAAACAAGCCCGAGCCGCAAATGCGGCTCGGGTCAATTTTTTATAATTTTGAAATTATAATTACTAGGGGTGAATAAAAAGAAAATTTATTTTCTTTTTTGAAGCCCGACGTAATTTCAAGCTTTGCTTATTTTATCTTCACCAAACTATATCTTTGTCTTTGTCCGTGGACTTTGTGATAACGAACTTTGCGTTTAAATTTTTCTACGCGCAATGTGCGTTCTTTGCCTTGTTTTTCCAAAGTAGCCTCTACGGTTGCGCCCTCTACATACGGCTTGCCGACTTTGACATCGGAGCCGTCGTCTGCGGCTGTTAACAAAACTTTATCAAAAACAACCTTACTGCCTTCATCTAAAGGCAATTTTTCTATTTTTAAAACATCGCCGGTTTTAACAAGATATTGTTTTCCGCCGGTTGCGATTACGGAGTACATAAATTTAGCTTATTAGCTGATTAGCTTGTAGCTGGTTAGCTACTGATGCGCTTAGTATATAGGAAAGCCGAAAATATGTCAACCCTGTACCAGAGCACCGCAGTACCAGAGCAAAGCTCGGTACACGGCAAAGAGCTCGGTACAGGGTAAA
>CAYIHE010000109.1:0-1854 GCA_964363145.1 uncultured Gammaproteobacteria bacterium
TCTTCTCTGTCCTCGCCCCGCAAGAAAAAGAAACCATCATAGATATTATTATCAACAACTTCCAAAATGTGTTTGGGTGGACGAAGAATATTGGGATTTAACACAGATTACGCAGATTATAAACAGGATTTAGACGGATTATATTAGATATTGGATATTGGAGAAGCGATTAATAAAGAGAACTTTACCCCGGTCACCTAAGGCGGCTGGGGTTTGTTCTTTTTAAATCGCCCCTTGCTTTTGCGCGTCAAAATGATATAATTAATTCATAAAAATGATTCATAAATTTTATGTTAAAAAACCTGTTTAAAAATTTATCCCAAAAGCATCCGTCTTTTTTTCCTATTGTTATTTTAATCCTAATTTCCACAACCGGAGTTTGGTATTTATTTTTTAGCTATTATCCTTCGCAAGAGTTTTTGCAGGCCGCCAATAATAGCGTTGTGTTGACCACGGCCGCGCGTTTTGTCAGTCCTTTGGATGGTAAGAATGCGCGCGCTAAAGCCGAGACATTGTCGCAAGTTGTTGGCGTGATGGTGGATAATCATCCGGACGCGCGTCCCGAATCCGGCATATCCAAAGCGAAAATAGTTTATGAAGCACCGGTGGAAGGCGGGCTGACTCGATATTTGGCGATTTTTGACAGCAAACAAAAAGTTGGCGAAGTCGGCCCGGTGCGCAGCGCCCGCTCTTATTTTTTGGATTGGCTGCAAGAGTACGGCAACGCGTTGTATATGCACTCTGGCGGTTCGCCCGAAGCACTGACAGCCATAAAAACCCGCAAAATTTTTGACGCCAATGAATTTTTTCTCGGCAGTTATTTTAAAAGAGACAAAGACCGCCAGGCGCCGCATAATTTATATACCAACAGCGACAATTGGAGAAAAATTATTTTATCCCCTCCTGCCCGAGGAGGGGTTAGGGGTGGTGGGAGCGGGCAATCTGCCGACCTGTTTGCCGCGAGCAAAGCGTGGAAGTACGCCAAGCTGGCGGGCAAAACCATTGGCGGTAAAGGCGAGTTGAAAATTCCTTATGGCCCGGACAATATGGTGACGTGGGTTTATGATGTCAAAAAACTTGACTATGTTCGCAGTGTAAATGGACAGCCGGAAATAGATAAAGACGGCGCGGCAGTGAGAGCCAGAAATATTTTGGTGCAAATTACTTCGGTAAAAGAAATAAATGGCGATGACAAAGGACGGGTGGAAATTACCACGGTGGGAAGCGGCGACGCTATAATTTTAAAGAAAGGATCGGTTGTTTATGGCACTTGGAAAAAAGCAGATGCCAAGTCGCGCACCAGATTTTATGATAAAAATAAAAAAGAAGTAATTCTGGCGCCGGGCAATACATGGGTGGAAATAGTTTCCACTGAAACTAATGTTCAGGTGACGAATTGAAGTTTATAAAGTTTTTAAGGTTCTTAAAGTTTGTAAAGTCTAAAATTTAATAACCACCAAACGATCTCGTCCGGCGAGGTCTTTTTTAATCTCAATTTTTGAGTCGGGCAAATATTGTTTTATGAGTTTTGAGATTGGCTCGGTTTGGGACGGATCAATCTCCAAGAAAATTAATATGTCATTGCGAGCCCCGCTTTTGCGGGGCGTGGCAATCCCGTTGTTTTTGGGGATTGCTTCGTCGCTTCTCTCCTCGCAATGACAAAAAGACGCGATTTGTTTAAGTAATTTTTCATAAAGTGCCAAGCCGTTGTTGTCGGCCACCAGCGCTTTTTTTGGCTCGCGTTGAATTGACGGTTCGGATTGGAATTGTTGTTCAGTTAAGTACGGCAGGTTGGCGGTGATGATTATATTCCCCGCTTGGGCGGGGTAGGGGTGGGTTGGCCGACGTTCGTCA
>CAYIHE010000110.1:0-1794 GCA_964363145.1 uncultured Gammaproteobacteria bacterium
ATAAGACCAGCCAAGACGCAAGATGTGGTATAATATATGCATGAAACTTTTTTTCAACAGAAAGGGCTTTTCCTTGATGGAGGTAATGGTGGCCACGGCTGTTTTTTTGTTATTCGCCATTGGCATCTATGGCGGGGTAAGTTTGGTTTTTAAAATTGTTTATTCTTCCCGTTTGCGCATTTTGGAAACCGCGCTTATGAGCGAACAGCTGGAACTGGTAAGAAATTTGCCGTTTGATAGTGTTGGTATAATCAACGGCGTGCCAAGCGGAGTTTTGCCATACTCCACCACCATCGTGCGAAACGGCGTTACATTTCTTTTGGTGACTACTGTGCGCAATATAGATGATCCATTTGACGGCACTGTTACCAGCACTCCAGCGGATATTTCTCCGGCTGATTATAAATTGGTGGAAATTTCCATTATCTGTCAAAACTGTTTTCAGCAAAAGGCCGTGGTGTTAAGCACCCGGGTCTCGCCGCGCGGTTTGGAAGGCGCAAGTCAAAACGGTTCTCTTTTTATTCATGTTTTTGATGTCAATGGATTAGATGTTGTTGGCGCCACGATTAATGTTACTAACACCGCTTCCAGTTCGCCAATTTTCATTACAGATACCACCGACAACAGTGGCATGGTACAAATTATAGACACTCCAACCGGCACGCAAAGCTATCATATCCGAGCCAGTAAAACCGGCTATTCTTCTGATTACACAGTTTCTTCTTCAGCTTCAGTGCCTAACCCAAGCAAACCGCCTTCCAATATAGTCAGTCAAATGGTAACGGAAATTAGTTTTCAAATTGATAGAGTTGGGACTTTAAATTTAAGCACGGTCAATCAAAGTTGCGCTGCCGTGGCCAGTGTGCCATTTTCCGTTCATGGTGAAAAAATGATCGGCGCCAGTCCTTTGGTTTATAAATATTCCAACAGTATTACCACCAATGCTAGCGGCGCGTACACATTTTCCAATGTAGAATGGGACAAATACCATTTCGCCGTAACTGGTGTAACTTATGACATTGCCGGCTCTATTCCTATGTTGCCGATAGACATGACACCGGGTTTAACCCAAAATGCCACTATGATTATGGCCAGCAAAAATGGCAACTCTTTGTTAGTGCAGGTAAAAGATGCTGGCACAGGCCTGCCTCTTTCGGACGCGACTGTGCGGCTTTATGATTCTCCAAGTTATGACGAAACAAAAATTACCGGCGTTGGCTATTTGCGCCAAACCAATTGGTCCGGCGGCAGCGGCCAAGCCAACTACACAAATTTAACTAAATATTTTAACGATAGCGGCACCGTCAGCATAAATTCTCCGGCCGGAGATTTGAAACTTAAAAAATCCGGCAATGATTATTTAACCAGCGGCTGGCTAGAGTCTTCCGCTTTTGATTTTGGCGGCGCGGTAAATTTCAGCAACATTGCTGTTTTACCCACATCTCAACCGGTTCAGGCCGGCGCCAACCCGATTACTTTTCAAATTGCGACTGCCAACACCACTTCTCCAAGCCAGTGGAATTATTTTGGGCCGGATGGCGCCACCAGCACTTTTTATACCGCCACGAATACTATTATCAACAGCATCCATAATGGCGACCGATATTTAAGATATAAAGTTTATTTAAACACTGATGACGAAGATTATACACCTACTTTGTCCGAAGCTTCTTTTACTTACATCAACAGCTGTTCTCCTCCTGGACAGGCATATTTTAATAACTTGCCTTCGGCGACATACGATTTAGATATTTCCCGCGCCGGCTATACCACTAAAACCGACACCATTGAAGT
>CAYIHE010000111.1:0-1683 GCA_964363145.1 uncultured Gammaproteobacteria bacterium
ACGCTCGGCTCGGATTCGGGCAACGGCTCATTTACTGGTATTTGAGCCGTTTCGGGTTCTGGGACTTCCGCAGGCTCCGAAATTGGTTCGGGAGCAGGTTCATTTTCTACTTGATTTTCTTGGGTTTTTTCGGGTTCAGGAGGGGTAGAATCGTAGGGTGGTATATCAGTACTTTTCACTGAAAAGTCGCTTGGTGAGCTTTCTAGGGCTTCAGGAGGTATAGTCGGGGGTTCAGAATGTGCTGTGTTTTCAGGCACTTGCTCGGTGGACTCTTGGGGGCTTGTAGGTAAAGAGTTTTCTGTGGAAATTGGGTTTTGGGGTGAATTTTCGTCGTCGGGCATGAATTAAGTATACCAAATCCTTTTTACAAACGAACCTGTAAATGATTTTCTTGAAGCACCTTTTTTAAGTCATGAATTGAAATATTTCCATTGTGAAAAATACTTGCCGCTAACGCGGCATCAACATTCGTTTCATTGAAAACTTTTATAAAATCTTCCACCGAGCCAGCTCCGCTCGATGCTATAACTGGTATATTAACCGCATCACAGATTTTATTTAGAAGATCAATATCAAATCCCTTTTTTGTACCATCACGATCTAAACTATTAACAAGTAATTCTCCAGCTCCGAGTTCTTCCATTTTCTTTGCAAACAAAATTGCATCAACTCCTGTTGCATCTTTCCCGCCATTAATATAAATTTCCCAGCTTGAATCTTTCTTTTTGGCATCAACAGAGATAACAATGCACTGCGACCCGAAATATTTTGACGCTTCGCTTACAAAATTAGGATTTTTCACTGCGATTGATCCTATCGAAATTTTATCGGCTCCAGCGGTAAGCAATTCTCTTATATCTGAGATACTTTTAATTCCTCCGCCTACTGTGAATGGTATATTTATTTCTTTAGCAATTCGCTCAACAAGGTTGCGAAGCGTTTTCCTATTATCCAAAGTTGCAGTAATATCCAAAAATACTAATTCATCCGCTCCTCCCTCTGAATAAAATTTCCCTAAAGCAACTGGGTCGCCAGCATCCACAAGATTTTTGAAATTTACTCCTTTTACAACTCGCCCGTCCTTTACATCGAGGCAAGGAATAATTCGCTTTGTTAGATTTGATATTGGAGCTGTTTCTTTCAAGGCATCTTTCAAAAGAATTTTATTTTCATACAAGGCTTTGCCCAATATTACGGCAGATGCACCCATATTATTTAATTTTTTAATTGATGCAAGATCAGAAATCCCGCCGGAAGCGATAACTTTTAAATCTAAGCTAAGTAATTTTTTGATAGCTTCAAAATTCGGTTCAGTTAAAGTTCCATCCTTGTCAACATCGGTAAAAAGAATTTCAACTACCCCTGTGGCTTTTAGTTCTTTAGCAAATTCCAAATAATTTTTACCAGTATTTTCTTGCCAGCCATTTTTAGTAATTTTATCTTTTCTCGTCTCCACAGCAACTATTATTCTGTCATTACCAAATTCCTGAATCAAGGAAGACAAAAACGTCAAATCATCAATAGCCTTAGTGCCTATCATTATTTTCTCAACTCCACTATTTAGATAAGTTCTCGCAGTTTCAATATCTCTAATACCTCCTCCAACTTCAATAGGGATATCAACCGCCTTGGCGATATTAAGTATCAATTCTTGATTTACAGGTTTGCCAATTTTTGCCGCGT
>CAYIHE010000112.1:0-1672 GCA_964363145.1 uncultured Gammaproteobacteria bacterium
TCTTTCCTGCTGATTGACTCTACAGAAAGATTGTTACTGTTCATTATAGGACAGTACTTTCTGAATTGCAAGTTGTTCCAGCATATAGACAGATTTTACACTCATTTGCACGAAATACATTTGTTTAACTAAATTTAGTTTTTGTTCCTGAGTGCTCCGCCTTTCGGCGAGATTCGGGCAAGTCTTTTCAACCACCCGACAAGGAACTTCGCTTGGTTTGGATTGTATTAACAATCTAAATCGGACTATATCTTATCTCGTTTTTCAAGATCCTGACGTATAGTCTCTGAGGATTCTCGATTTTCAAAACGATCGCAAAATTTTTCAAATTGCAGTCTTTTTGAGGTTTTTAACGGATATTTTTTAAAAAACGGAATAACAATTTTTCTTAAATCATCCTGTCTTCTAACGCAATATCTTAAAAGATTGTGATTGTGATTGTCATGACGATGATTAATGTAAATATGTCCGCAGTTAAAATAATTTTTAATTGCTTCCATTGCATTTTTACTAATCTCCCCCTGAGTAACCACAAATTCATAAAGAGTTTGATAATTACTTCTTGTGGTTCGATTTTTAAAAACACTTACAGAAAAACATCCTTCACCATCAACAAAACCAACAATCCACCACGGATCGAGCCTTTCCTGCTGATTGTCCAAACTGAGAACATTGTCACTATGTGTATTATTTACCATAGTAGTTCCAGTATAGAGGAGTTTCCAGCATTTAGTCAAGTTTTTCCGCCATCGGTTTCGACCGATGTCGAGAGAGGTTTGAATACCTCACTATGGCAGCAACCCTCACTATAGGATGTACCATAGAACAGTTATAGTTACTGCTGCCGTTCACTAGGACTTTGAACAAGAGCTCCCCCCGACGTGACGTCGGGGATCACCCCCATTTTTGATCTACTAGCACTGGGCAGGCCTCAGCCTGTATACGTTGCCTTTCGGCTTTGCACAGACCTGTGTTTTAGTTAAACAGTTAGATAATAAACATTTGTTGCATCCCGGTCGAAACCGGGAACGATATCTCCCTAAGTTACATCGAGCTTTTTTGCCGAGTTCCTTAGCCAAAATTCATCCGAAAGCCTTAGTCTTCTCGACTTACCCACCAGAGTCGGTTTGCGGTACGGAAAAAAATAACACTATCCACGAGATTTTTCTCGAAAGCAAAGACGCATTTCCTGTCGCACCTCAATTAAACATATTAACGGATTTTCCAATTAACACTGTTTCGGTACTTAATCCCGGACTTTCGCACCGGGAGAAACTGTCCTTCCTTTGTCTCCCTTGGATTAAAACGCATTATCTCTTGTATTGGAATGTAAACCAATTGTCCATCGCGCTACTCCTGAAGGATCGCGCTTAGGGCCGACTGACCCCCCGCTGATTAACATTGCGGAGGAAACCTTGGGTTTTCGGCTTTAAAGAATCTCACTTTAAATTACGCTACTCATACCGGCATTCTCACTTCCAACCGCTCCATCGCTCCTTACGGATACTACTTCACTGCTGTTGGAACGCTCCCCTACCACCTCGTCCGCCCCTAAGGGCGAGACGGGATCTCTGATTTCGGTATGAAACTTAATTCCCAATCATTTTCGGCGCCTGACTTTTATTCCAGTGAGCTGTTACGCTTTCTTTAAAGGATGGCTGCTTCTGAGCCA
>CAYIHE010000113.1:0-1617 GCA_964363145.1 uncultured Gammaproteobacteria bacterium
GCGGTTCAACCGGCGTTTGCGCGATTAATTCGTGAGGTAAATTGTAATCAAAATCTTGCGTCAGCATATTTTGTTTGTCATCCTGAATGAAATGAAGGATCTCTGTCTTAATTAACTATGGCGGACAGAGATTCTTCGCTTTGCTCAGAATGACAGATACCTCGCCCTATTAAAATTATGTTCCTCCAAAGTTTTGGCATAATAAACCCGCCCATCTTTGCCTGTTAAAAAATACCAATAATTATTTTTTTCCGGATAAAGCGCCGCTTTTATTGAATCCAGTCCTGGATTAGAAATCGGGCCAAGCGGTAACCCGCGATATTTATAAGTATTCCACAAAGAATCTGCGGCGCGATCTTTTTCAGTAGTGAAAACCGTGCCGATTTTATTTACGGCATAATGCACGCTTGAATCCACTTGCAAAGCCCATTTTTTATCATAACGACGCCACAGTAAATCCGCCACTTTGGCTTTATCGGAATCAAACTTAACCTCTTTTTCCAAAATACTGGCCATTGTTAAAATTTCAAAAAAACTGCGGCCGGATTTTTCCACGGCCAACCAAATGTCTTCGCCGATTTCTTTGTTTCTTTGCCTGATTATTTTATTTAACACTTCCACAAGGCTGGCATCTTTAAAAACCCGATAAGTTTCCGGCGCCAAATAGCCTTCATACGAAACATGGGCCGGTTTGTCGGCCAAAATTTTTAATTCATCAATTTTTGGCAAAACAAAAGCCGCACGGCGGTAATCTGTCGCCGGCCTGCCGGTAAATTTATAAACATCTTCGCTGGAAGAAGCAAAACCGCTTTTTACCAAATAATCGGCAACTTGGCGCAAATTCCAACCGGGGATTATTGTAACAACCAACTCCTCGCGCGGCGGAATAGATTTTGGTTTGGGACGAGAATTTTTATAAATTTTATAACTATAAAAACCGCCAACTATCACCAAAAAAAATGAGAATAATAAAATTTTTTTGTTAAAAGACATAACTTATTCCTTCCAATTTTTCCTGGCCCACTCCAATCTTTCCGGCACGCCTATATCTATCCACGGTTTATCGGATTCATAAACGTACAAATTTTTCATATGTGGGAAAACGTCGTATTCGATGCTAAAAGATTTTTGCTCGGAAAAATATTTTTTGGCCTGCTCGTTAAAAATATACACGCCGCCGTTTATATACCCCGGCTGATGCCGACCTTCTTTTTCTTTAAATTCTTTTAGATGATAATTTTTGTCATAATATAATGTTCCCAAAACAGCGGCGTCTTCAACTTTTGCTCCTAAAATTATTCCGTCGCTTTCCGGTTTCAGGTAGCCAACCATATCGGCCAAATCGATTGTAGTTAAAACATCACCGTTTAAAATTATGGCCGGCTCGCCTTTTTTATTTGCATATTCCCACGCGTGTTTAATTGCGCCGCCAGTACCAAGTTTTTCCTGCTCAATTGCGTAAATCAAATCCACACCCAAACGATGCAAGCCGATTTTTTCAAATAATACTTCGGCCAAATGCCCGGCCGCCAAAACTACTTCATTTATACCGATTTTTTTTAATTTTTCCAACTGCCAATCCAAAACCGTCTTGCCTTTTATTTCCAGCAAAATTTT
>CAYIHE010000114.1:0-1604 GCA_964363145.1 uncultured Gammaproteobacteria bacterium
CTGGTTTTTGATCTGGCTTTTTACGGCGAGGGGTCTTATGTTGGCCTGTCTTTTGCTTTAATGTTTTCAACGGTTTCCGCCGCAGTTTCCTATTTCCAAGGCGACAAAATCGCCCTCTGGACCAACGGTGCCAAACCGATTGCCAAAGAAGCCAACCCATATTTGTATCGCCTGGTGGAGAATCTGGCCATTACCAATGGCACGCCCATGCCCAAAATATATATTATAGAAGATCCGGCCATAAACGCTTTTGCCACCGGCCGCAAACCAGAGCTGGCTTCTGTGGCCGTCACCCGCGGCGCGCTGGAACAATTGCAAAATGAAGAACTGGAAGGCGTGCTTGCGCATGAATTATCGCACATCAAAAATTACGATATTCGTTTTATGACGCTAGTGGCCGTGATGGTTGGCGCCATTGCTATTCTTTCCAATATATTTTTGCGCAGCCATAATTTTATCGGCAGAGGCGGAAACAAACGCGGTGGCGGGCAAATAATGCTGATCTTTATGATTGTCGGAATTATCTTGGCAATTCTCTCGCCGCTTATCGCCGAACTTATTAAACTGGCCATTTCCCGCAGACGGGAATATTTGGCCGACGCGTCTGGCTCTCTGCTTACTCGCTTCCCCGAAGGCCTGGCGCGCGCGCTAGAAAAAATTCGCGACCAAAACCAGCCCATGGCCAAAGCCAATCAAGCCACAGCCCATCTTTTTATCGCCAGCCCTTTTTCCGGCAAAAAAATATCTTCATTTTTTTCTACCCATCCTCCGGTGGATGATAGGATAAAAAAGTTGAGAGAGATGGCTTAAATATGGAAAACCAAATTAATTTGACTAAAATCGTGGTCCTTGGTATGCTTTAATCGTATATGAAAATTACGAAAATTCAAAACTATAAAGTTATTATTGAACGTGGTGAGGAAGGTTATTTTGTGGCACAAGTACCGGCCTTGCCAGGTTGTGTCACCCAAGCAAAAACTTACGAAAAACTTCGCGAGAGGACTCGAGAGGCAATTGAGCTGTGCCTGGAAGTAGCTGCGACCAATCCCCAGTATCGTCGAAAGCAAAAACTCTTTTCACATCAACCTACTTTCATCGGTGTAGAAGAAATCGCTATCCGGGTATGAGCCGACTTCCTCAATTAAAAGCCCGCGACATTATCCGAGCGCTTATAGTGCTCGGATTTGAATTCAGGAGACAAAAGGGTAGCCACGCCTTTTACCAGCACCCTGTTACTGGCTGTTCAACGGTTATCCCCATTCACGGAGGAGAAGATATTGATCGCAGTCTCCTCCAAGCTATTCTCAAAGAAGCTGGCATTACGCCGGAAGAATTTTTATGGACGCTTTAACGAGTTCGTGTCTTTGCTTCCGGCCCGAATAATTTATCAAACACCGAAAGTTTGCGCATTGTGCCATTTTTATTTTTTAAAAAAACCTCTCCGGATTGTTTGCCGACTTTTTGTACTTCATATTCAAACACGCGCAAATCATCATTCAATTTCGCCTTAAAAACCATTTTTGGTTTTAATTTTGTTTGTTTTACGCGCGCAAAAATTTGCTGGCGTTTGTTAAAGTCAACGTCTTTTTGATCTTCCTGATCTT